>NZ_FPCC01000071.1 GCF_900116875.1 Butyrivibrio sp. INlla21 | reverse complement strand
ATACAGATGGTTCCTGGGCTTAGAGCTTAACGAGCCTGTCCCACACTTTTCAACTTTTGGAAAGAACTATACAAGACGCTTTAAGGATACAGACCTTTTTGAGCAGATATTCCAGCGCATTCTTGAAGACTGCTATCGCTTCAAGCTGGTAGACCCTACTGCTGTATTTGTAGATGCTACTCATGTAAAGGCGAGAGCAAACAACAGAAAGATGCAGCATAAACTTGCAAAGCAGGAAGCATTGTTCTACGAAGAAATGCTCAAAAAGGAAATAAACGAAGACCGAGCTGAGCATGGCAAAAAGCCACTTAAAGACAAGGATGATGATGACGATAAAAACGCTGGCGGACATGATGATTTCAGTGATTTCACGGACGACGTACCAAATGATACCAAGACGGTGAAATGCAGCACAACTGATCCTGATAGTGGATGGTTCAGAAAAGGCGAACACAAAAATGTATTCGCTTACGGAATTGAAACTGCTTGCGACAAGAATGGATGGATCCTTGATTACACAGTTAACCCCGGCAATGAGCATGACAGCCGCACATTCAAAGGACTTTACGACAAGATCAAGGATATCGGAGTAGAAACTATCGTTGCAGATGCTGGTTACAAAACTCCAGCTATAGCAAAACTACTCATAGATGATGGCATCAAACCTCTTCTTCCCTACAAGAGGCCAATGACGAAGAAAGGATTCTTCAGAAAATCTGAGTTTGCTTATGATGAATACAATGACTGCTATATATGTCCAAACGATCAGGTGCTGGAGTATTCGACCACAAATCGCGATGGATACAGAGAATACAAGAGTTGCGGAAAGGTCTGCGGAAACTGTCCTTACCTTGAACAATGTACACTTAGCAAGAATCATGTAAAACTGGTAACCCGTCATATCTGGGAAGATTACATGGAAGAATGTGATGACATAAGATACACCGAGGGGATGAAAGATCTCTATTCTCACAGGAAAGAAACAATAGAGAGAATCTTTGGGACAGCCAAAGAGAATCATGGATTTAGATATACACAGATGTATGGAAAGGCGCGGATGGAAATGAAGGTCGCGCTTACCTTTGCGTGTATGAATCTAAAAAAGCTTGCAAGAATCAAGAATGAATGGCGGTTAGAAATGGCCTGATAAGGGCTGTTTTGACCATTTTTATTATGAAAATCCGGCTTAAGAAGAAAAATGGTCTTGAGAGCTATGCTCTCAAGACCACTTTGTCTACAGTCTG
>NZ_FPCC01000025.1 GCF_900116875.1 Butyrivibrio sp. INlla21 | reverse complement strand
ACGCGAGCTGGGTTCAGAACGTCGTGAGACAGTTCGGTCCCTATCCGGCGCGGGCGTAGGATATCTGAGAGGAGCTGTCCTTAGTACGAGAGGACCGGGATGGACGGACCGCTGGTGTATCAGCTGCATCGCCAGATGCATAAGGCTGGGTAGCCACGTCCGGAAGGGATAAACGCTGAAGGCATCTAAGCGTGAAGCCCCCCTCAAGATGAGATATCCCTGCATATGCAGTAAGACCCCTTGGAGAGTACGAGGTTAGATAGGCACAAGGTGTAAGCATGGTAACGTGTTCAGCTGATGTGTACTAATAGGTCGAGGGCTTATCCAAACTAGGAGAACTTGATGAGGCATGGCCGAATCTAGTTCGAGTGTTGTTCTGGCGAGACTATGAAATAGTCGAGAGCAGAACTTCACCTGTATAGAAATTATCTGGAAATATTCAGTGTTCGGTTTTGAAGGTACAATAAAGGAAATAATCCTCCTTAGCTCAGTCGGTAGAGCATTCGGCTGTTAACCGAAGTGTCGTTGGTTCGAGTCCGACAGGGGGAGCTAAAGTGGTCGTCTGGCCAAATGGCTCAACTGAAGTTCTAAGTTCGGAAAGACCTCACTAAGAACTACAGCAGAGCCTACTGCTAAGCGTTCAAAAGACGCCCGCTAAGCATTAGGCTCCGTGGTCAAGCGGTTAAGACATCGCCCTTTCACGGCGGTAACACGAGTTCGATTCTCGTCGGAGTCATTAATCAAATATTATGGTGACATAGCCAAGCGGTAAGGCATAGGTCTGCAACACCTTGAGCGGCGGTTCAAATCCGCCTGTCACCTCTAATCTGTAAGTGGAATGCTTACAGATTTTTTTGTACTTTTTTTCTATATGGTATAATCATATGGACTAATAATATTGGAGGCACAAAATATGGCAGAAGAGACAATGAAAGATTATACCAGGGAGATAGAGAACTCCTTCAGAAAGATAAAGGAAGGAGATATTATAGACGGTACAGTCATCGGAGTGACTGATTCTGAAGTTATTCTTGATATCAAATACTATACGCAGGGAATTATCAGGGCTGAGGAACTCAGTGATGATCCTAAATTCTCAATCCATAAAGATATAAATGTTGGAGATGAAGTATCTGCTACTGTTATATCTACAGATGATGGGGAAGGAAATATTCTTTTATCCAAGAGAAAGGCCAATGAAGTTCTTGCATGGGATAAACTGAAGGCATTCCTTGAGTCGGAAGAATATGTTGATGTTAAGATCTCTGAGGCGGTAAAGGGAGGTGCTGTTGCTTTCCTCGAAGGAATAAGAGGATTTATTCCGGCATCCAAGCTTGACCTTTCATATGTTGAAGAAGACAACATAAAGGATTATGTCGGAAAAACAGTAAAAGCAAGAGTTATAACTGCTGATGAAGAGAACGGAAAGCTTGTCCTTTCAGCGAAAGAATATCTCAAGGAACAGGCTGATATTAAGAGAAAAGAGATGATCTCAAATGTGGAGGTCGGTCTTGTGACAGAGGGAACAGTTGAGAGCTTACAGAACTACGGAGCGTTCGTTGACCTTGGAAACGGAATGAGCGGACTAGTGCATATATCTCAGATCTGCAATAACAGGATCGCACATCCTTCTGCAGTACTTAAAGTCGGACAGAAGGTGAAAGTAAAAGTTATCTCGATCAAGGACGGAAAACTCAGTCTTAGCATGAAAGCACTTGAAGAAGTGGCAGCTACCGAGATTGCTGAGGAAAAGATTGAATATACGAGTGACGGTGATGCAACAACATCACTTGCAGCCCTTTTAAAGAATGCAGGATTTTGATAAAGCACCGAACAAACCGGTTTTTGTGATTCCGGAGGTAAACGATGAAAGGAGATAATATGGACGAGGCGGTAAAAGAGCTAAAAAAAATGATTGACGAATCCGACAATATTGTCTTTTTTGGCGGAGCGGGTGTTTCAACGGAAAGCGGAGTTCCGGATTTTAGAAGTGAAGACGGACTCTATCATCAGAAATATAAATATCCGCCCGAGCAGATACTTAGCCATACCTTTTATGAAAGAATGCCTGAGGAATTCTTCCGATTCTATAAGGACAAGCTTCTGATCACAGGTGTTAAGCCGAATAAAGCACATCTTAAACTTGCTGAGCTTGAGAGTAAAGGAAAGCTCAAAGCTGTTATAACCCAGAATATTGATGGCTTACATCAAGCGGCCGGAAGTAAGAAGGTTCTGGAATTACATGGCAGCGTTCATAGAAACTACTGTGAGAGATGCCATAAGTTCTATGATTTTGATTTTATGGCAAGTTATGACGGAATTCCCACATGTGAATGCGGAGGCAGGATTAAGCCTGATGTAGTCTTATATGAGGAAGGTCTTGATATGCAGGTCATAGAGGAGTCTGTGAATTATATCAGGAACGCAGATGTGCTTATTATAGGTGGCACATCACTTGCTGTTTATCCTGCAGCAGGTCTCATAGACTATTATTCCGGAAATAAACTTGTTTTGATAAATAAGTCGGCAACACCAAGGGACAGACAGGCGGATCTTGTTATACAAGGCCCTATTGGGGAGATTTTGGATCAGATTTAATGGACATTCAGGTTGGAAACATAATAAAACTAAAGAAACAACATCCTTGCGGTAGCTATGAATGGGAAGTTTTGCGAGTCGGAGCAGATTTTAGGCTTAAGTGCCTGGGCTGTGGACATCAGATTATGGTATCCCGTAAAAATGTGGAAAAAAACATTAGGGGAATACGATAAAAAGCTTGCATTTATCATGGGTATATGATAACATATCATCCTGTGATAAATTCCTTGCTGCTTGACTGATACAAGTAGCCAGAGACCAAAAGGAGGTAACAAATAGCATGAACAAATACGAATTAGCCGTTGTTGTTAGTGCAAAGATCGAGGACGATGCCAGAACAGCCCTCATCGAGAAGGTTAAGAAGACTATCGAGAAGCATGGTGGTCAGATTACCAACATTGATGATTGGGGAAAGAAGAAGCTCGCTTATGAGATCGAGAAGATGACAGAAGGCTTCTACTATTTCATCCAGTTCGATGGTGAGTCTACAACTCCCGCAGAGATTGAGACTCGCATGCGTATCATGGACGGCGTCATCAGATATTTATGCGTTAAGAACGAGGCTTAAATACAAGAGGACGAAAATATGAATAAAGTTATACTAGTGGGACGTTTGACAAGAGACCCTGATGTTAGATATTCACAGGGAGACACAGCAACAGCAGTCGCAAGATATACTCTTGCTGTTGACAGAAGATTTGCAAGAAGAGACCAGCAGGATGCTCAGACAGCTGATTTTATCGGTATTGTTGCATTCGGTAGAGCAGGCGAATTTGCAGAGAAATATCTTAAGAAGGGCACTAAGGTTATCGTAACAGGACGCATCCAGACAGGTTCTTATACGAACAAGGATGGCGTTAAGGTATACACAACTGATGTAGTTGCGGAGGACCAGGAATTTGCTGAATCCAAGAACGCTGCTTCCAATAACGGAGGTTCATTCGGTTCTGATTTTTCAGCTGAGGCACCGGCTCCTGCTGCAGCAAGCGATGGCTTCATGAATATTCCCGACGGAATTGACGAGGAGCTGCCGTTTAACTGATTCGAGGATATTGCTTTGGCATGACCGTTACAGTTATGTAAGCGTTATCCGTAGTTAAGGAGGAATAAACAATGGCTTTCACAAAGTCTGAGAAATCCGATGCTCCTGTAAGGAGAAAGGGTGGAATGCACAGAAGAAAGAAAGTTTGCGTATTCTGTGGCAAAGATAATGTTATTGATTATAAGGATGTAGCTAAGCTTAAGAAGTTCGTTTCTGAGAGCGGCAAGATTCTTCCCAGAAGAATCACAGGTAACTGCGCTAAGCACCAGAGAGAGCTTACATCTGCTATCAAGAGAGCAAGACATCTTGCACTTATGCCTTACGTAGCTGAGTAATTGGCAGTTAGATAAAAGAATTAGAGACACTTTTTGGAATAGATTCCAAGAAGTGTCTTTTTTATCATTTATAAATTCGGATTTAAGAGTATAAATATTAAATAAAGAATATTGATATGGGTATGACCATATACTACAATCAATGTTATGAAGTCAGAATATGCTTATAAGTGGGAGTGGTATGAGAATATTGTAGGCAATCCGGAATCTTACAAGACCGATCCATTCCGAATATATGGAAATCTGTTTTTCGTCGGAACCAAAGACAGTTCGAGCATTCTGGTTGATACAGGCGACGGGCTGATGCTTTTTGACACGGGATATCCGAATATGCAGGAATTCTTACCTGAGTCAATCGAAAAGCTTGGATTCAAGATTTCTGATATAAAGTTGATATTTCATACACATGGGCATTTCGATCATTTCGGAGCGACAAAGCTTCTTATCGAGAGAAGCGGTGCCAAGACACTTATGAGTGCAATAGATACACGTATTCTTAGAGATAGACCTGAGCTTGCTCTGGACTATTATCTTCCCGGAATTAAGACGGAATTTTTTACCACAGACAAGGAACTGGAAGACGGAGAAATAATTGAACTTGGAAACACAAAAGTAAAGTGTATCCTTACTCCGGGACATACCCCGGGGGCAATGAGCTATGAGATAGCACTTAAGGGTGATGAAGGGGAGAAGAAAGCTCTTTTGTGCGGAGGAACAGGATTAAATACGCTTAACCTTGAATTTATGGAGAAATACGGGGTTAATTACAGGAAAGATTTTGAGCGGAGTATAAAGCTTTGGAAGAGCATGGAGCCGGATATATATTTGGGAAATCATACAACTCAAAGCGATATTCTTGCTAGACATAAAGAGGGAAGATCATTTATTGACAAGGAAGCCTTGCGAAAATATATCTCTGATGTTGAGCATAATTATCTAAAGATGCTAAGGGATGAGGGCTGACTTATGGAGGGTGTCAATGTATACTTTGGTGATCGTCGATGACGAGCAAAAGATATTGGATGGAATAGCAGATCTTTTTCCGTGGGAGAATATAGGTTTTAAGGTGGTTGGAAAGTTTACCAATGCTAAAGAAGCATTGGAGTACCTTGACAGTAATCCGGCGGATGTTGTTATGACTGATATTAAGATGCCCGGTATTGACGGTCTTTCTTTTGCCGAAAAACTCAAAAAAGATCCAAACAGCATAGTGGTTATATTAAGCAGTTACAGCGATTATGAATTTATGCGTAAGGCGCTTAAGGTTGAGGTTACGGATTATCTTTTGAAACCGATCAATTACGGGGAATTATCTGAGTGCTTTGATAAAATAAAGGAAATTCTTGATTCCAGAAATAAGTTGAGCACAAACGATGAGGCGCCGTATTATTACAAGATTATCCGTCAGATTGACGACTACCTTGAGGAAAACTTTCAGAGAGCGAGTCTGGTAGGTGCGGCAGAAAATGTAGGGATAAGCTCGGGGTATCTTTCTAAAATATATAAAGAAAAAAAGGGTGTGGGTTTTCAGGAACAGTTGAGCAATGTGAGGATGCAAAAGGCAGCAAACATGCTTATGGATCCTTCGTATAAGAGCTATGAGATCGCATATCAGGTGGGTTATGACAGTCCTAAGAATTTTACAAGAGCTTTTAAGGCCTATTTTGGTGTTACACCGAGAGACTACAGAAACGGTATAAGGGGTAAAGAGTAAAATTGCTGAGGAAATATTTTATCAAACGTGCAAGATGGAACTTTATCGTAATGATAATACCCACTTTGCTTATATTTTTTCTTTTTGGGGTTTTCTTTTTGCATTCTCAGAGAGCAAGCGTTGAAAAAGAGTCGGTTAAATCGCTTGAGAGCTTTGAGGACAGTCTGGAAGCTTCTATATATAACATGGGGTATCAGCTGGATACTCTCATGAGTAATTCTTCTTTTTCCCTAGCATTTAAAACGATGCTGGATTATCGTGGTTTGAGCCATTCGGACCTTACTACTTTTAATATGCTTAAATATCTTTTTAACAGCTATGAGGCCTCATACTCATATATCCATTCGGTTTATATGTATTTGGATGGCAGGGAAAGATTTCTTACTTCGGATACAAGACAGATTGCCAATGTAGATACCTATTTTGACAGGGAATGGCTCGATGAGTATAAGAGCATGGCAGAGGATGAGAGGGTTTACACCGACCACAGATGGATTCAGAGGCATTCGTATGCGGAGCCTGTAGAAGTAATAAGTATTTTCTATAGGATGACATATATGGACGGCGTCATTGTCATTAACATCGATAAAAGCGAGTACGGAAAGCTTCTTCGCAGCGTGCTGATATCGGAGAATCAGAAGGTCCTTCTTTATAATTCCAAAGGCGACATTATATGTATTACGGATCCTGAACTTGAAGATTTTGAAGCTTCGGTGATAAACGAAGATATCAAAAAGAGGATTCAGGGAAAAGAGACTGAACTTGGGTCAAAAAAATGGGTCAAACTGGACGGGAAATACTATTTTGCGGATATGCTTTATTCAGAATATCTTAATCTGTACGAGGTATCCGTAACGTCGCGTGCACAGCTCATGGAGGATCTGCGCATCTACATAATCATGGCTGTAGTTATCCTTTTTGTTGAAATTATCTTAATGATCCTTCTTGCGTACATATATACAAAAAGGAATTTCTCATATATCGAGGAATGTGTGGATGTTTTTTCCGCTGCAGAAAGAGGAGAAGCGGTGGAAGAGAGATTCCGGTCGGCGGATGATGAGTATTCTTTAATCTTTAATAATGTTATCAGGATGCATCTTAATAATTCCAAAATGCAGATGGATCTTCTTGAAAAGCAGCACGAGGCTCAGATGGCACAGATGAATGCATTGCAGCTTCAGATCAATCCGCATTTTATATTTAATACACTTCAGACTTTGGACTTTGAGGCGATAAAAAAAGAAGGCTATGATTCCGAAGTTCACAGGATGATACAGAATCTATCAATGGTAGTAAAGTATGCACTTTCGGAGCCGACCAGAGATGTGACGATCAGGATGGAGCTTGAATATTTAAAGGCTTATCTTGAGATACAGAATATAAGATTTGGCGGAAATGTCATTACGTATTTTGAAGTTGATGAGACCATTTATGAATGCAAGGTATTCAGGCTGATGCTTCAACCTGTTCTTGAGAACTGTTTTGAGCATGGAATCAACAACGATGAGGGCAAGATCCATGTTAAGGTCAAGATATTTGACCGAGGTGACGAGATCACTGTTTTTGTGGTTGATAACGGACGCGGAATTACGGGTGATGAACTCAAAAAGCTCTATGAAAAGATAAATAATAAGGACTCCAGAAATATAGGTCTGACCAATCTGAACAGGAGACTTATATTAAGATACGGAGAAGACCATGCTTTAAAGATAAGAAGTAAAGCGGGCTTTGGAACAGAAGTCTCATTTTCGGTTCCGAAAAACGATCCGATACAATAAAAAGAAACTATACATTCATTAAAGAAACCAATAATAAAAAAATGATACCAATAACAGAATTCCTATAAAAAAAGAGTCTTTTTTGTAAGTGGGAATTCTGTTTTGTTTTTCGAGTGAATGCTAACATAATTTTACCTAATACGATATTGGAAACAAAAAGGGAGGTTACGTAATGACGAGAAAGAAATTGATTGCACTTGTTACTTCTGTAGCTATGCTCGCAGGCGTTATGTCCGGATGTGGAATCAGCGCTCCTGAGCAGACTACAGGCACCGGCGCAGATCAGAATGCACCTGCAGCACCTAGCGCTGCTGCTCCTGCATCAGACAGTTCCGAGCCGGTTACACTGCGATTCTCTTGGTGGGGTGGAGATGCAAGACATGAGGCTACACTTGCTGTTATTGAGGCATATGAAAAGCTTCATCCAAATGTAACTATAGAGCCTGAATATGGATCATATGACGGATATTCAGAGAAAAAGACTACTGAGTTTGCTTCAGGCACAGCTCCTGATATCTTCCAGATAGAGACAGGACTCGGACCCGAGTACTATAACCAGGGAGTGCTCTATAATCTGACAGAAGGTGGAATGGATTTTTCAAACTTTGATGCTTCATTCCTCGAAGAGAACGGTCAGTTTGGTTCAGGCGCACAGTATGCTATGCCTACAGGACAGGCAGGAACCGCACTTATTGTTAACAAGACACTTATGGACAAGGTAGGAATCGATCTTTCTCAGCCTTATGATTGGGATCAGTTCTTTGAGTGGGGTAAGAAGGTAAGAGAGTATAGCAAGGATTGTTATCTCCTTTCAGCTAATACATCTTATGCTTCAGCATTCTTTACACGTACATATTCAAGACAGAAGAACAATAAGCCTATCATCGACGATGATTACAATCTGAACATGACAGAGGAGCAGTTCGTTGAACTCTTCACATATATCAAGAGACTTTATGATGAAGAAGTATGTGCTCCCGCTGCATACAAGGCTCCTTTCGGAGATCAGGACCAGGAAGATCCCAACTGGATCAAGGGTAACTATGTTGCTTCTATCGGTTATACATCATCAGCAGACGTACTTTCGGCAGCTAATGATTCTGTAGATTATATTGCAGGACAGCTTCCTCTTTATGCAGACAGAAAGAGCGACGGATGGGTTAACGACTGCCCTCAGCTTATGGGTGTATATGCAGGAACACAGCATGCTAAGGAAGCAATCGATTTCCTTAACTTCTTCTACAATGATGAGGGTGCTATGAAAACTCTCGGCACTGTAAGAAGTGTTCCTCCTACAGCAAAGGCACAGGAGATCTGTGCTAAGGAAGGCACACTTAATCCTTTGACCAAGCAGAGCGTTGAGGTCAGCATGCAGTACAACGGAAAATCTGACAGTGGCCCTACAACCGGATCGGAGGTTACAGCCATTTTGACAGATGCTTATGAGAATATATCTCATGGCACAATGAGCCCTGAAGAAGCAGCTAAGGAAACAATGGAACTTCTTAAAGACTTCTGTGAAGCTCATAAATGATCCTTATAAATATAAGATTGAATGCGCGCCGGTTATGTCGGCGCGCAGGCTATCTTAGGTAGAAAGAAGAAGTATTATGAAGAAAAAGAAACTTTTTTCCCGTGATAATCAGGCTTATTTATACTTGCTTCCGTGGATCGTAGGAATGCTTGTTTTACAGATCTATCCTTTTATCACATCGTTTTATTATTCTTTAACTGAATACAATGCACTTACCGATCCGAAATTTGTAGGGATGGCGAATTATATACGCCTTTTCACCAGAGATAAAGAGTTTTTCAAGTCACTTACAGCGACGGTGACATATGCGGTACTTACCGTTCCTTTTAAGATAATCATGTCTCTTTTTATTGCGATTCTTTTGAATAAGGGAAGAAAAGGAATAGGTGCACTTAGGACGATCTACTATCTGCCTTCATTGTTTGGCGGAAGCATGGCAGTATCGATTCTTTGGAAAATAATGTTCATGGATGACGGAATGATCAATGCTTTCCTTCACAGCTTTGGACATGAAACGATATCTTTTCTCGGAAATCCCGCTACAGCTTTGCCGACACTGAGCGCACTTGAAGTATGGCAGTTCGGATCGTCAATGGTAATGTTCCTGGCGGCACTTAAGCAGGTACCTCAGTCGTTATACGAAGCTGCGAGAATTGACGGAGCAGGAAGGATAAAAAGCTTTTTCTCCATAACAATTCCTCAGATTTCACCGATCATTTTCTTCTGCATCATCATGCAGACAATAAACGCACTTCAGAACTTCACATCGGCATTTGTTGTTACACAGGGCGGACCGGTAAAGAGTACATATATGCTTGGTCTTAAATTGTATAACGACGGATTCCTTTTCATGAAGATGGGTTATGCAAGTGCAACGAGTTGGATAATCTTCGGTCTTGTAACAATCTTTACTTTGGTATTGTTCGGGACATCCAAATTCTGGGTATTTTACGGAGATGAATGATAGGAGAAGGGTATGTCAAAGAAATTAAAAAACAGGATCAATGAGGTAATCATGTATGTGGTTCTGATCACTATCGGAATTATAATGATCTACCCTCTCATATGGATGTTTTTTGCAAGCTTTAAAACAAATGAGGAAATATACGGAAGCATCGCACTCCTTCCGAAAAGCTACAGTTTTCAGGCTTTTGTGGACGGATGGAATGCGATAGGCGGAAATACGTATGCGGTATTTTTCAGAAATTCTTTTCTTCTGGTACTTCCCACAACGATACTTACGGTTGTTGCAAGTACGCTTACGGCATATGGATTTGCAAGGTTTAATTTTAAAGGAAAAAAGGCAATGTTTGCGCTGCTTATGTCAACTCTTATGTTGCCCAACGCTATCCTTATCATTCCAAGATATGCGATCTTCAGAGACTTGAACGTGCTCGACGGATACGGACCGTTTTATCTCATGGCGGCATTTGCGTGTTATCCGTTCTTCTCATATATGCTTATTCAGTTTTTGAGAGGACTCCCCAGAGACCTTGACGAGTCCGCATATATAGACGGCTGCGGAACATTTAAGACGCTCACGCACATTCTTTTGCCGCTTTTAAAACCGGCATTATTCTCCGCAGGATTGTTTCAGTTTTTGTGGACCTACAATGATTACTTCAATTCACTTATATACATAAATACAGTAAAAAAATATACAGTATCGATGGCTCTCAGGCTTTCACTTGATACCGAGTCGGTAGTTATTTGGAAAAACGTAATGGCAATGTCATGTCTGGCAGTTTTGCCGGTAGTTGTCCTGTTCTTCTTTGCCCAAAAGTATTTTGTTGAGGGAATTGCCACAACGGGCCTTAAGGGATAAAAGAGGAGTAGATTATCATGAACGTAAAAGACAAGGTTATAGTAATTACAGGTGGCGCTGGAGGCCTGGGATCCGAGATGGGAAGGCTTCTTTGCAAAGAAGGCGCAAAAGTCTATCTTTTGGATCTGGACGAAGAGAGGGGAAAAGAAACAGCGAAATCGCTTGAAAATGAGGGTGGAAAAGCAGCTTTTTACCGAATCGATCTTACTTCGGAAAAAGATTGGAACAATGTTATCTACGATATTAAAAATATTGAGGGAAAGATTGATGTTCTTGTAAATAATGCAGGCATCAACATCAGGAAGCCGATTGAAGAGATGAGCATTGAAGAGTGGGATAAGATGATGCTTGTAAATACAGGCAGCACTTTCCTTGGATGTAAAGCGGTTATTCCTATCATGAAAGAGCAAAAAGGAGGAGCTATCATCAACACTTCTTCTGTGTGCGGTCTGATAGGGCATAAGTATACACCGGAGGCATATACAGCAGCCAAAGGTGCGGTAACAATGTTCACAAAAGCAGTTGCATCAAGATACGGACAATTCGGAATAAGATGTAACTCGATCCATCCCAGCACTGTTAAGACTCCTTTGGTAGAGGAGATGCTCAAAAATCCGGACAGAGCAGCGGAAAGACTTGGCGAAGTACCTCTGGGAAGACTTGCAACAGCACAGGATGTTGCCAATGCGGTTCTATATCTTTCCAGTGAAGAGGCTTCTTTTATAAATGGAATAAGTATGCCGATTGATGGCGGAGTAACATGCTATTGATCAGGAGTTTGTCATTGTCAGAAAAAGGACACGATTGGGAGAAAACCCATGAAGTGTCCTTTTTTTGTAAAGATAGCAATAATTGATAAAAAATTAGCAAGAATATGTATAGTATATCTGCCTGAAATATTTTAGTTTATTATGGATGCAAAAGTTTCTATGAGCAGCCAAGTGACTGCGAGTATTAACATACAAGTAGTAAAGGAGAGTTAAGTATGAACCACAACGAATTAACAGACGAGTACTTAGCCAAAATGGACGCCTATTGGCGTGCGACTAACTATCTCGCTGCAGCTCAGTTATATCTTCTTGAGAATCCGCTCCTTCGTGAGCCTCTTAAGAAAGAGCATATCAAAAAGAAGATCGTAGGACACTGGGGTACAGTTCCCGGACAGAACTTTATCTATGTACACCTTAACCGTGTCATCAACAAGTACGATCAGGATATGATCCTTATTTCAGGTCCCGGCCACGGCGGAAACTTCTTCGTAGCCAACACATATCTTGAGGGATCATACAGTGAAGTATATCCTAACGTAAGCCGTGATATGGACGGTTTGCAGAAGCTCTGCAAGCAGTTCTCATTCCCCGGCGGTATCTCAAGCCACGTAGCTCCCGAGACACCCGGTTCTATCCATGAGGGTGGTGAGCTTGGTTATTCAATCGCACACGCTTTTGGTGCCGTATTTGATAACCCCGATCTTATCGCTACTTGCGTAGTAGGTGACGGTGAGGCTGAGACAGGACCTCTTGCAACATCATGGCAGTCAAATAAATTCCTTAACCCCGTTACAGACGGAGCTGTTCTTCCTATTCTCCACCTTAACGGATTTAAGATTTCAAATCCTACAATTCTCGCTCGTCTTTCACATGAAGAGCTTGAGTCATTCTTCAAGGGAATGGGATGGAAGCCTTACTTCGTAGAAGGTTCAGATCCTAAGGAAATGCACCGTAAGATGGCTGAGACTCTCGACAAGGCTATGGACGAGATCAAGGCTATTCAGAAGAATGCTAGAGATAAGGGCGATGCAACAAGACCTGTATGGCCTATGATCGTTCTTCGTACACCTAAGGGATGGACAGGTCCCAAGGTTGTTGACGGTAACAAGATCGAGGGATCATTCCAGGCTCACCAGGTTCCTGTAATGATGGATAAGCCCGAGCATCTTGATATCCTCAAGACTTGGCTTGAGAGCTATCATCCTGAGGAGCTCTTTGATAAGAACGGACGTCTTATTCCCGAGCTTGAGGAGCTTGCACCTAAGGGAGATAAGCGTATCGGTGCCAACCCTCACGCTAACGGCGGTAAGCTTCTTCACGACTTAAGACTTCCTGATTTCCGTGATTATGCTATTGATGTTCCTACTCCCGGTTCTGTTGAGAAGCAGGATATGATCGAGCTTGGCGGATACATCAGAGACGTATTCAAGCTTAACGACGATCAGAAGAACTTCCGTATCTTCGGACCCGATGAGACAATGTCTAACCGTCTCAACAAGGTATTTGAAGTAACAAATCGTGATTGGAACAATGCTATCGATAAGGATACAGACCAGTTCCTTGCACAGGACGGTCGTGTAATGGATTCAATGCTTTCCGAGCATATGTGCGAAGGATGGCTTGAGGGATATCTTTTGACAGGAAGACACGGATTCTTCGCTAGTTACGAAGCATTCATCCGTATAATTGATTCAATGGCTGCTCAGCATGCTAAGTGGCTTAAGGTATGTAACGGACTTTCATGGAGACGTCCTATTGCATCTCTTAACCTTCTTCTTACATCAAACGTATGGCAGCAGGATCACAACGGATTCACACACCAGGATCCCGGATTCCTTGATCATATCTCAAATAAGAAGGCAGACGTTGTAAGACTTTATCTTCCACCCGACGCTAACTGCTTGCTCTCAACTATGGATCACTGCTTGAAGAGTAAGAACTATGTAAATGCTATCGTAGCAAGTAAGCATCCCAGACCTCAGTGGCTTACAATGGAACAGGCTGTTAAGCACTGCACACAGGGTATCGGTATCTGGGATTGGGCTTCAACAGACACTGGTGAAGAGCCTGATATCGTACTTGCATGCTGTGGTGACACACCTACACTTGAGGCACTTGCAGCTGTTGATATTCTTCACAAGGAGATGCCTGAGATCAAGGTTCGTTTTGTTAACGTTGTAGACCTTATGAAGATGGAGCCTAAGAACAAGCATCCTCACGGACTTTCAGACGTAGAGTACGATACAATCTTTACAAAGGATAAGCCTATTGTATTTGCATTCCATGGATATCCGACTCTTATCCATGAGCTTACATATACAAGAACAAACAGAAATATCCACGTTTACGGATATCATGAGGAAGGAACCATCACAACTCCTTTCGATATGAGAGTTCAGAACAAGATTGACCGTTTCAATCTCGTTATCGCTATGCTCAACAATATGCCTCAGCTTGGTAATAAGGGAGCATTCCTCATCCAGAAGATGAAGGATAAGCTAGTTGAGCACAAGGCTTACATCCATGATGTAGGTGTTGATATGCCTGAAGTTGCAGAGTGGAAGTGGACAGGCGTTAAATAATCTTTTGCGGATTTAAATAACGATATATATAAGTAGGGCATTTGCGATTATTTCGCAGATGCCCTGCTTATGTTATAATAAAACTTGGAATGTCCGTTGGACAGGAAGAGGACAACATAATGTCAAATAAGAACAGAGTTAAATTAAAGGGCAAGTTGATAACATATCTTAGGATATTTACATATCTCGGTATTTTACTGGCACTTGTTAATGTGGCGATATTTACAATGAATCTGACGGCAGGTCTTATGCTTCTTGCATTTACCGCTTTGTATTTTATCGCGATCGTGTATCTTAATTTCTATAACAGGCCGATCATCATGAATGAGCTTGTAAGCTTTGCTACGGAGTACGGACAGATTCAGAAAAGGCTTCTTAGAGAGCTTGATCTTCCGCATGCCGTGCTCGATGATTCCGGCAAGATCGTATGGACCAACCAGGCGTTTGAGAGAGTGGTTCATCAGGAAAAAGGCTTCAGGAAGACTATCTTTTCTCTTTTTCCTACCATAACAGCAGATAAATTCCCACAGGGAAATGAAGAAGTTTCCTATAAGCTTGATTATGAGGACAGTAACTATACCATCAAACTCAAGAGAATATCGCTCAGAGAGATGGCTATGAACAGTGACATAATCGACGCTGACGGGTATGAAGGTAGTCTTATCGCTGTATATCTTTATGATGAGACGGCTCTTCGTCTTGCCATCCAGGAAGTAGATAACCAGTCTCTTGCGGCAGGTCTTATCTATCTTGATAACTACGAAGAAGCTCTGGACAGTGTTGAGGAAGTAAGAAGATCTCTTTTGACTGCTCTTATAGACAGAAAGATCAACAAATATATCGCATCCTGCAACGGAATCGCGAAGAAGATCGAGAAGGATAAATATTTCGTTGTTATGCCCAAGAAATCATGTGAGATGCTAACTGAGCAGCGCTTTGATATCTTGGAGGATGTTAAGACGGTAAATATCGGTAATGAAATGGCTGTTACCCTCAGTATCGGTATAGGAATTAACGGTCTGTCTTATGCGCAGAATTACGAATTTGCAAGAAACGCCATTGATCTTGCGCTCGGTAGAGGCGGAGATCAGGCGGTAGTTAAGAGTGCTGACAATATTTCTTATTACGGCGGAAAGAGTCAGCAGATTGAAAAAAGTACGAGAGTTAAGGCAAGAGTCAAAGCTCATGCCCTTAGAGAGATCATTTCCGGAAAAGATTCCGTTATCGTCATGGGACATAGAATGGGCGATGTGGACAGTTTCGGAGCATCGGTCGGAATATATAGGATTGCCAAGACTTTGGACAGAAAATGCCATATCGTATTAAATGACGTTACGGCTTCGATGTCACCTTTGGTTGATCTTTTCAGAAGCAATCCCGACTATGAAGAAGATATGATAATAAACAATCAGCAGGCAATCGATATTGCGGGCAGCAATACGGTTTTAGTTGTTGTTGATGTTAATAAACCAAGTATTACAGAGTGTCCTGAGCTTCTTAGGTTCTGTAAGACAATAGTGGTTCTCGATCATCACAGACAGGGAACAGAAGTTATTGAGAACGCAACGCTTTCTTACGTAGAGCCGTATGCTTCATCGGCATGTGAAATGGTTTCCGAGATTCTTCAGTATATAGGTGAAAACGTCAAGATCCATAACGAAGAAGCAGACAGTCTGTATTCGGGAATGATGGTTGATACCAATAACTTCATGAACAAGACAGGTGTAAGAACATTTGAGGCAGCTGCTTTTCTTAGAAGGAACGGCGCCGATGTTACAAGAGTGCGTAAGCTCTTTAGAGAAGATGCCATTGAATATAAGGCTAAGGCCGATGCGGTCAGCCAGGCTGAGATCTATAGAGACAGATATGCAATTTCCGTGCTTAGAACGGGTGATATAGAGAGCCCGACTATAATTGGTGCGCAGGCAGCCAATGAGCTCCTTAACATCAAGGGTGTAAAAGCAAGCTTTGTATGTACCGAGTATCAGAATCAGGTATATGTAAGCGCGAGATCCATTGATGAGGTCAATGTTCAGGTGATCATGGAAAGAATGGGAGGCGGCGGCCATATGAGCTCTGCCGGAACCCAGATGCAGGATGTGCCCGTAGAGGAAGCGATAGAAGCTGTTAAGCGTACAATAGACGATATGATTGAAGAAGGAGAGTTATCATAAATGCAGGTAATATTACTCGAAGATGTAAAAAGCCTTGGTAAAAAGGGCGAAGTTGTCAAAGTAAATGACGGTTATGCAAGAAACTTCGTTATTCCCAAGAAACTGGGAGTTGAGGCTACACAGAAAAATCTTAATGAACTTAAGAACCAGCAGAAAAGAGATTCAATAATTGCAAAGCAGCAGCTTGATGCGGCTAAGGAATATGGTGAGAAGATCAGCAAGGAGACGGTTCAACTTACCATGAAAGCAGGCGAGGGCGGAAGAGTATTCGGATCGGTTTCTTCCAAAGAAATCGTTACTGCCGCTAAGACACAGTTTGGATTTGATATAGATAAAAAGAAACTTCAGATGCCGGAACCTATTAAAGCATTCGGTACATATGAGATTCCGGTAAAGCTTCATCCACAGGTCACCACTACACTTAAGGTTTGCGTAAAGGAACAGTAAACATGGCAGATGAAACCCCTATAAAGCGCGTTTCTCCCAACAGTTTGGAGGCTGAACAATCCGTTGTCGGCGCCATGCTGATGGATAAAGAGGCGATAGAAATTGCATCCGAAATAATAATCCCGGAGGATTTTTACAACAGGCAGCTGGGGACAATATTTGAGACAATGGTGGAACTCAACAAGGAGGGCAGCGCCGTTGACTTTGTCACCTTGCAAAACCGACTTAGGGAAAAGAATGTTCCTCCGCAGGTTAGCAGCGCTGAGTACATAGGAGAACTGGTTTCCGCAGTTCCCACTTCGGCCAACATCAAGTACTATGCACAGATTGTGGCTGATAAATCAACGCTCAGAAAGCTTATTCATGTAAGCGAGGATACCATCAACACCTGCTATTCCGGTGGCGAGGATATGGAAGGGATTCTTAATGACGTTGAGAAGAACGTATTTAAGATCACTCAAAAGAGAAATATAGGGGAGTTCGTATCGATCGATCAGATCGTAATGAATGCCCTTAACAGAATAGAGAAAGCCAGTAAGATGAAAGGCAACGTAACGGGTCTTTCCACAGGATTTTTGGACCTTGATTACAGCACGGCAGGATTCCAACCTTCCGACCTTATTCTTATCGCTGCGCGTCCTTCAATGGGTAAGACTGCATTCGTTCTTAATATTGCGGAACATATGGCATTCCACGACGATAAATGTGTTGCTATCTTTTCGCTGGAAATGTCGAAGGAACAGCTTGTTAACAGACTTCTTGCGATGGAATCTCATGTTGATTCACAGCATATCAGAACGGGTAACATGTCAGATATGGACTGGGAGAAACTAATTGAGAGCGCAGATGTTGTCGGCAGTTCCAAACTTATCATTGATGATACTCCGGGTATTTCTATTCAGGAGCTTCGTTCAAAGTGCAGAAAATATAAGATGGAGCATGATCTTCAGATTATCATGATCGACTATCTTCAGCTTATGACAGGAGGAACCGGAAGAAGTTCTGAGTCAAGACAGCAGGAGATCTCAGATATTTCAAGATCGCTCAAGGCTCTTGCAAGAGAGCTCAATGTTCCTGTTGTTGCACTTTCGCAGCTTTCCCGTGCAGTTGAGCAAAGACCGGATCACAGGCCGATGCTTTCCGATCTTCGTGAATCGGGAGCTATCGAGCAGGATGCCGATATGGTTATGTTCATCTACAGAGATGATTATTACAATAAAGATACCGAGAAGAAGGGTATCGCGGATATAATCATAGCCAAGCAAAGAAACGGCCCGATCGGAACGGTAGATCTTTTATGGCTTCCGGAATTTACGAAGTTTGCAAATCTGGAGAAGGGTCATTAAAGAGATAGCGGAAGGGATAAGCCAATCTCTCAGGGCTAAAGCCAAGCGAGCACCCTCGGGGCTAAAACCAAGCCGAGCACTCGGAAATGCTGACGCGTTTCCTCGTTCTATCGGCTGCGCCAAATAAGAAAATAAAAAAGAGCATTTTCCTAAGTGAACTTGGAAAATGCTCTTTGTTTATTTCCTTGCTTGGTTTTAGCCCTGAGTGATAGCACCTACAGGACACTGAGCTGCACAAGAACCGCAATCGATGCATGTGTTAGCGTCGATAACGAACTGTGAATCTCCCTGAGAAATAGCTGAAACAGGGCACTGTGCTGCACATGATCCGCAGCTGATGCAACCATCACTTATAACGTATGCCATAATTAATCTCCTTCCATAATGTAATACAGAATAAAATTTGTAACAAAAACAGATTGGCTTTGCCGTTACCAACCTTTGATACATAGTAATGATATAATAATACACTTTTTTTAGCAATAGCATAAACGAAAACTTTTATCAGATGAAAACCTTAAATATTTATAAATTGTCAGATAATAAAGATGTAGACTGGGATTGTGATAAGAAATCATAAAAGCCTCTAAACCCTTGCCACCATTGACATACAGGGCGTTAAGATGATACTATTGAACTTGGCAGAATATGAGTAAGAAATCTCCGCACATCCGTTATTTTCAAGGGCGGGTTGGATGTGCAGAGTGTTTTTTGCGCTATTTCAAAGTTATTTTTTTATAATTTAATATAGCAGCCAAATTAATTCCAAAATAGAAGGTAGGAGGAAACCAAATGGCAAGAAACATGAAAACCATGGACGGTAACGAGGCAGCAGCATATGCTTCATATGCTTTCACCGAAGTTGCAGCCATGTACCCAATCACACCCTCATCAGTTATGCCTGAGCATGTAGATGAGTGGGCAACTGCAGGCAAGAAGAACATCTTTGGCAGAACTGTTCAGATTACAGAGATGCAGTCTGAGGCAGGTGCAGCCGGAGCGGTTCACGGCTCACTCGTAGTAGGTGCGCTTACATCTACATACACAGCTTCTCAGGGACTTCTTCTGATGATTCCCGACATCTACAAGGTTGCCGGTGAGAGACTCCCCGGAGTATTTAACGTATCAGCTCGTTGTGTGGCATCACACGCGCTCAACATTTTTGGAGACCATTCTGACGTATACGCTTGTCGTCAGACAGGTGCTGCAATGCTTTGCGATTCAAGTGTACAGGAAGTTATGGATCTTACACCTGTTGCTTATTGCTCAGCTATCGAAGGACGTATTCCTTTCATTAACTTCTTTGACGGATTCCGTACATCACATGAGATTCAGAAGATCGAAGTGTGGGATTACAAGGATCTTGACGAGATGGTAAATCATGAGGCAATCGATGCGTTCAAGGCTAATGCTTTGAATCCCAATCATCCTTGCCAGATGGGTTCTGCTCAGAATCCTGATATTTTCTTCCAGACAAGAGAAGCTTGTAACACAGGCTATAATGAACTTCCTGATATCGTTCAGAAGTATATGGATAAGGTCAATGCCAAGATCGGTACTGACTACAAGCTCTTCAACTACTACGGAGATCCCAATGCAGAGGTAGTTATCGTTGCTATGGGTTCTGTAAACGATACAATTGAAGAGACAATCGACTACCTTGAGAAGCAGGGCAAGAAGGTCGGCGTTGTAAAGGTTAGACTTTACAGACCTTTCTCAGCAAAAGCTCTTGTAGCAGCTATTCCCGATTCTGTTAAGAGAATCCAGGTTCTCGACAGAACTAAGGAGCCCGGATCATATCGTGAGCCTCTCGCTCTTGATGTTATCGCTGCTCTTAAGGGAACAAAGTTTGAGAGCGTTCCCGTATTTTGCGGACGTTACGGACTTGGTTCAAAAGATACAACTCCTGCACAGATCGTTGCAGTATTTGAGAATACAGATAAAGAAGAGTTCACTATCGGTATCGAGGATGATGTAACCAATCTTTCACTTAAGGTTGGTGCTCCGCTCGTTACTACTCCCGAGGGAACAACAAACTGTAAGTTCTGGGGACTTGGTGCTGACGGTACTGTTGGTGCTAACAAGAACTCTATCAAGATCATCGGTGACAACACTGACATGTATGCACAGGCATACTTTGATTATGACTCCAAGAAGTCAGGCGGTGTTACAATGTCACACCTTAGATTCGGTAAGACTCCTATCAAGTCTACATACCTTATCAAGAAGGCAGACTTCGTAGCATGCCACAATCCTTCATACATCCGCAAGTTCAACATGGTTCAGGAAATTGTGGACGGAGGATCATTCCTTCTTAACTGTCCTTGGACAGTAGATCAGCTTGAGGCTGAGATTCCCGGACAGGTTAAGAAATTCATGTATGATCACAAGATCAACTTCTACATCATGAACGGTTCCAAGATCGGTGTTGAAGTTGGAATGGGACCTACAAGAATTAACACAATCCTTCAGTCAGCATTCTTCAACATCACAAAGATCATTCCTGAAGAGGATGCGATCAAGTTCATGAAGGACGCTGCTCAGAAGACATACGGCCGTAAGGGTGAGGACGTTGTTAAGAAGAACTGGGCTGCTATCGATGCAGGTGCAGATCCGAAGAACCTTATCAAGGTTGAGATCCCTGAGTCTTGGAAGGATGCCAAGGACGAAGGTCTTGACTTCAAGAAAGCAGAAGGATCAAGAAAAGACGTTATTGATTTCGTTAATAATATCCAGACCAAGGTTAACGCTCAGGAAGGTAACAACCTTAAGGTTTCAGATTGTCTTCCTTATGTTGACGGTGCTACACCTTCAGGATCTGCTGCATACGAGAAGAGAGGTATCGCAGTTAACGTTCCTAAGTGGGATGCAACAAAGTGCGTAGAGTGTGGATTCTGTTCACTTGTTTGTCCTCATGCTGCTATCCGTACAGTCGCTCTTACAGACGACGAAGTTGCTAAGGCACCTGAAGGACTTCAGACTAAGGATGTTAACGGTGTTCCCGGATACAAGTTCTCAATTGTTATCTCAGCTCTTGACTGTACTGGTTGCGGATCTTGCGCTAATGTCTGCGTAGGAAACAAGCAGGGCGAGACACTTACAATGGGGGCTATCGCAGATAACAAGGATGAGCAGAAGTATTTCGATTATGCTGTAACTCTTCCTGAGAAGACAGAAGTAATCGAGAAGCTTAAAGAAACAACTATCAGAGGTTCTCAGTTCAAGCAGCCTCTCCTTGAGTTCTCGGGAGCTTGCGCAGGTTGTGGTGAGACACCTTATGTTAAACTCGTTACACAGTTGTTCGGTGACAGAATGTATGTTGCTAACGCAACAGGATGTACCTCTATCTGGGGTAACTCCTCACCTTCAACTCCTTATACAGTAAATGCCAAGGGACATGGTCCTGCTTGGGACAACTCACTGTTCGAGGATAACGCAGAGTTCGGTATGGGTATGGTACTTGCTCAGAACGCACTTCGTGATGCTATCAAGGAGCAGGTTGAGGCTGTTGTAGCTGCAGGCGGCGCTGCTAAGGATGCTGCTCAGAAGTGGCTTGATACATTCAGCAACGGTGCCGAGAATACAGCTGCTACAGATGCACTTATCGAAGCACTTAAGGGCGACAGCTCAGATGCTGCTAAGTACATCATTAAGAATAAAGACTTCGCTGCTAAGAAGTCACAGTGGATCTTCGGTGGTGACGGATGGGCATTCGATATCGGATTCGGTGGTCTCGACCACGTACTTGCTTCTGGTAAGGATGTAAACGTTCTCGTTGTTAACACTGAGGTTTACTCAAATACAGGCGGACAGTCATCTAAGGCTACACCTACAGGAGCTGTTGCACAGTTCGCTGCAGGCGGAAAAGAGATCAAGCAGAAGGATCTTGCTTCAATCGCTATGAGCTACGGTTATGTATATGTAGCACAGATCGCTATGGGTGCCGATATGAATCAGACACTTAAGGCAATCGCAGAGGCTGAGGCTTATCCCGGACCTTCACTTATCATCGCATATGCTCCTTGTATCAACCAGGGTCTTAAGGCCGGCATGAACAAGGTTATGGATGAAGAGAAGAAGGCTGTAGCTACAGGATATTGGGATATGTTCAGATTCAATCCTCAGGCTGAGCAGAAGTTCACACTTGATTCCAAGCCTGCTACAGAAGACTTCCAGAGCTTCCTTGACGGTGAGGTTAGATACCTTTCACTCAAGCTCAAGAATCCCGAGAGAGCTGCTAAGCTCAACGCTATGGCTGCTGAGCACGCTAAGGAGCACAGAGCTTATCTTGAAAAGCTTGTTACTCTTTACGGAGACAAATAATAGGTCATAAAAGCCTAAAAGACATAAAAAGGGCAGGTCCGAAAGGACCTGCCTTTTAATGTTGTAATTCCAAATAATTAAAGCGGTAATCCTGCGCGTATCAGATCTTTGCAAGTGTCTGAACGGCATTATCCTTGATGACTACCTCGTAGTGCTCTGCCAAATACTGTTCTTCGGCAGTGCTTCCTATCTCAGTCTTTCCATATTCGGTAAGAACCGAGCAGATGTTGGCAAAAACATTATCCTGAATATCGCCCTGGTGAAGAATCAGATAATACTTACCCTTGGCTTCGTTCTTATATAATGTGTTCTCACCGTTGAATTTCCTGCTTACTATAGCAGCGAATCTTGTAACTTCATGCATTGAATCAAATGAGAAGATCTTGGAACCATGCCTTGTCGGCTGATTTTTCTTTTTGGCTCCGGAAGTTTTCTCTTTTACCTTCTTGGCATCTGTTGATGAGCCGTTTGAAGAAGATTCAATAAAATCGGACATGTTGCTATGCTGAAGTCTCTTGAATAGACTTGCGACATCTTCGTCCTCGTCCTCCTCGTAAGAATCATCATCATATTCGTCGTATTCGTCCTCATCATCCTCATCTTCTTCGTGAACGGAAGGAGCGAAATTGGAATATCTTGTATCAAGCTCCTCGGGATCGTCTACCTTGGTAATGATAAGAACGATACATTCTGAATTGATCGGAATAGCCTCTATCATAAGAGGAGTATCCTCTGCATCGAATCCGTATTCTAAATTAGCCTGCTGCATCATGTCGTGGAAAAGCTCTTTGGCTTTGTCTGTTCCGTATGCAAGCTCCGTAATCTTAAGATCGCGCTTCGCAAGGTCATCTCTGGTAAGGGTGCATCTGATTTGGTGGTCATTGACTTTTTCTATTTTCATGATGCTCACCTCCTGACTTTGGAATACATAGATACTAATTTAAAGATAATTCTATGTCAATACATGTATCGACATATTTTAAAAATAAATCACCATCTACATAAAATCTTAAGAAATTTCGACGGTATTTCTTAAGATTTGTCTGATATGATTATTTTTGTGAGACGCCTTTCGAGGAAATAAATCCGGGAAGGAGGCGATAAAGGAATAATTTTTAGACTTTCTATCGTTCCGCGATCTGCGGAATGTCTATATTAGTTTCTAAAAAGAAATCCCCAAAACAAAAATAATCAACAACAGTAAACAACTACTATGTTTACACTTTTATTATAGCATAATTAGGCGCTTAAATAGCGCTAAAAAGCAGGATTTGAGGTCGGCGTCTTACATAGATTAAAATATGTCAAACCGGGTATTTTGAGCGAAAAAATGCAAGCATGGAATTATCACGATTATCAGCCTTTTGGTCAGAAAATACCCCTAAGACATGAGCAATATTTCATAAAAACAATCAATTATTAAAAGTTTATAAATGGACCCCACCATAACATACAAATCACATGATTGTTTTGTGTAGATATTGACTTTCATAATGACGTAAACATAATAGTCTGTTATAATAAAGGGCGATTGTAAAGGAGCTAGAACATGAAAAAAAAGGTGATTCCGGCGATTATTATAATCGCCCTTATTTTTATTATAGGATGTATTTATGCACTTCAGATTTACAGAGAGCGCTTTTCTTATAGTGAAGAGAAAAAAGATTTAAATGAGTATTTTGACATCACAAGTGACACGGATGTAGCCATTTTATTGGGAAATGATTATCTTGAGGAAAGAGCAAAACTGCTTGACGGAACATACTATATGGATTTCAATTCCGTTCGCAAGTATCTTAACAGAAGATTTTACTATGGAAAGAGCGATGAAACGCTCGTGTATACAATCCCTGATGCCATAATTACAGCCAAGATAGGCACAGGTAAATATGAAAGTACCAAGGACGGAGCACAAGAGGAAGATTATCAGATAGCCAGGCTTGACGATGACGGAACTCTTTTGGTCGCGCTTGATTATGTAAAGAAATATACCAATTTCTCATTCAAGAGCTTTACGGAGCCCAATCACATTCAGCTTGACACAA
Organism: Butyrivibrio sp. INlla21; assembly: GCF_900116875.1. GTDB lineage: Bacteria > Bacillota > Clostridia > Lachnospirales > Lachnospiraceae > Butyrivibrio. The sequence goes on along the minus strand of NZ_FPCC01000025.1, from coordinate 17,705 downwards.
AGTGGGAAGAGCAGGAAGTGGCTACGATCTCCAAGGATACACAGCTTAGAGTAAGGGGCGGCGTAAAGAGTGCCGTTATAGAAGAGCTGGCAGCAGGAGATCAGGTTATTGTGCTCGATCAGATGGAGAAATGGGCCAAGGTTAAGAGTGCTGATTCTTTCATTGGATTTGTCGAGAACAATAAGCTTAAGGATATAACCACTCAGACTCCCATACCCGTTACGGATTATGCAGAACCTGAGTATACTTCGATCAAGAAGGATTTCAAGATCAACATGGGCTTCCACAATGTGAAAGGTCCTTCCGGAAATGATACATTGTCAGAGCTTGTATCAAATGCCAAGAGTCTTAATGTAATATCACCCACATGGCTTATGGTATCTGATAATTCAGGCGGTATTACAAGCTATGCTTCATCGAGCTATGTTAATTCGGCACACAAGATGGGACTCGAGGTATGGGTTCTTTTCGAAAATATAACGTATAAGGACAGCGTTTCCATGTCAGAGGTTCTTTCACATGCAGATACCAGAAAAGCTATGATCGATGCTGCTGTAAAGGAAACGGTCGCATGCGGAGCTGACGGAATCAACCTGGATTTTGAGAGCATTTCGGGAGAAGACGGACAGTCATATGTTGAGTTTGTTCGTGAGCTTTCAATTGCCTGCAGAGCCAACGGATTAGTCTTTTCAATAGACAATTATGTGCCCATGCACTTCAACGATCACTATGATCTTACTGAGCAGGGAATAGTGGCCGATTACGTTATCATCATGGGATACGATGAGCACTACGGCGGATCTTCCGAAGCCGGTTCGGTTGCTTCCCTTAGTTATGTGGAGAACGGTATCATCAATACTGTAGCTAAGGTTGATCCTTCAAAAGTAATAAACGCCGTTCCTTTCTATACAAGAGTATGGCAGACCAAGGACGGAAAGGTTACAAGTAAGGCATATCCTATGAATAATGCCAAGGAATACATAAGCAATCATTCGATTTCTTTGGAATGGGATCCGGAAACCGCTCAGAATTACGGAGAATACACATCTTCAGACGGAACACTTAATCAGATCTGGATGGAAGATAAGGCTTCTCTTGAGCAGAAGTTGACTGTTATGAAGTCCAATAATATCGCAGGTATCGCCGAGTGGTCACTTGGAATGGAGACATCGGATGTATGGGATGCGATTTCCGCTTATGTCGGAGGATAAAAATTGAATACAGAGCTGGTAGTAATTGATGAAAAGAATATAGATGATGCTGCCAAAGCCTCTATAGATAAAGCCGGTAACATCATAAAAAGCGGAGGACTCGTGGCTTTTCCAACGGAGACCGTCTATGGACTTGGCGGGGATGCGCTTAACAAGCACTCTTCAGAGAAAATATATGCGGCAAAAGGCCGTCCTTCCGATAATCCGCTAATAGTACATGTATCCGATATGGATGCACTTACCAAAATAGTTAAAGAAGTTCCCGAAGCAGCCAAAAAGCTTGCCGATGCATTTTGGCCGGGACCGCTTACAATGATAATGAATAAGACAGATGCCGTTCCTTATGAGACAACAGGAGGTCTTGATACTGTAGCTATAAGAATGCCAAACAACAAGATCGCTCTTGAGCTTATTAAGGCTTCGGGCGGATATATTGCTGCACCCAGTGCCAACACTTCGGGAAGACCAAGCCCCACAGTTGCCAGATACTGCGTGGAAGATCTTTCAGGCAAGATAGAGATGATAATAGATGGTGGACAGGTGGGAATAGGACTTGAGTCGACTATAGTCGATCTTACCTCAGATGAACCTATGATCTTACGCCCCGGATATATCACTGCTGATATGATAAAAGAGGTTTTGGGAAAAGTCAGCATAGACAAGACCATCATTGACAGTACATCGACGTTAAAGCCCAAGGCACCCGGAATGAAGTACAAGCATTACGCTCCAAAAGGAGAGCTTACCATTGTTCAGGGGCCCATGGAAGAAGTTATTAAATATATCAATGACAAGGCCGCTTGTGCCAAGAAAAGCGGAAAGAGAGTCGGAGTGATAGGAACCGACGCCACCAAGGATAAGTATGTGGCGGATATAGTAAAGAGCCTTGGTGACAGAGAAGACGAGAACACTATTGCTCACGAGCTTTTCAAAGCATTAAGAGAGTTTGATGATGATAAAGTTGATATCATGTTCTCGGAATCTTTTGATGACAACGGTATCGGTCAGGCGATCATGAACAGGCTTTTGAAGGCAGCAGGACATAAGATAATAGTCCTGTAAAAATATAAGTACTATAATTATATGAAAAGAGGTGTACAAATGATTGCGTTAGCTAGTGACCACGGCGGATTTGACTTGAAGGAGGCCGTAAAAAAGCATCTGGAAGAAAGGGGACTGGAAGTTAAGGACTTCGGTACTTATGACAAGAGCTCTTGCGATTATCCGGATTTTGGAAGACCGGCAGCGGAAGCCGTTGCAAGCGGAGAATGCGAGAAGGGCATTGTTATCTGCACTACAGGCATAGGGATCAGTATTGTTGCCAATAAGGTCAAAGGAATCAGATGTGCACTTTGCTCGGAAGTAACAAGCGCAAGACTTACAAGAGAACACAACGACGCCAACATGCTTGCGATGGGGGGAGGATTTACAGGAGAACTGCTTGCTATGGAGATCGTGGATACATTTCTTGATACTCCTTTTTCAGGGCTTGAGAAGCATAGCCGCAGAATATCCAAGGTTGCTGCCGGAGAGCAGTAATTCCGAACTATACAGTTACAATAATTAATCTCTAAGGAGGATACTATGGGAAAAGTTGTAATAATGGATCATCCGCTTATTCAGCACAAGATTGGTTATATCAGAAGAATCGATACCGGAACCAAGGATTTTAGGCAGACAATCGGTGAGATTGCAATGCTTATATGTTATGAAGCAACAAGAGATCTTCAGCTTCAGGATGTTCAGATAGAGACACCTATCTGCAAGACCACGGTTAAAGAGCTTAAGGGAAGAAAGCTCTGTGTTGTTCCCATCTTAAGAGCAGGTCTTGGTATGGTTGACGGAATGCTCGCACTTATTCCCGCCGCAAAGGTTGGACATATAGGTCTTTACAGAGACCCCGAGACACTTAAGCCTGTTGAGTATTATTGCAAGATGCCTGCGGACATAACAGAAAGAGAGATTTTTGTTGTTGATCCCATGCTTGCTACAGGAGGATCATCCGTGGCAGCAATACAGATGCTCAAAGACAGAGGATGCAGACACATTCATTTCATGTGCATCATCGCAGCTCCCGAGGGTCTTAAGGCTATGCAGGAGGCGCATCCTGATGTTGATATCTATGTAGGCGCACTTGATGAGAAACTTAACGAGCACGGATACATTGTTCCCGGACTCGGAGACGCCGGAGATAGGATTTTCGGAACAAAATAAGGAGAATAGATGAAAAGAGAAGATTATATAACCTGGGATGAGTATTTCATGGGTGTAGCCAAGCTCGCCGCAATGAGATCCAAGGACCCCAATACCCAAGTCGGTAGTTGTATAGTCAGTGAAGATAACAATATTCTTTCCATGGGATATAACGGACTTCCAAAAGGATGTTCCGATGAAGATTTTCCGTGGGAAAGAGACGGTGAAGATGAACTTAGTACCAAATATCCGTTTGTTACGCACAGTGAACTCAATGCCATTCTGAATTACAGAGGAGGAAGTCTTATCGGCTCCAAGTTGTACGTGTCATTATTCCCGTGCAACGAGTGTGCCAAGGCTATAATTCAGGCCGGGATAAGGACTGTTGTGTACGACAGTGACAAGTACAGTACATCTGCATCGACCAAAGCTGCAAAGAGAATGTTTGATGCTGCGGGGGTCCGCTACTACCAATATCAGCCGAGCGGAAGGAACATCAAAATAACAATATAATTACAGTTTGGGGTTATGAAAAAAAGAGGGGTAATCATAATACAAACAAAAATAAAATATAGCGTTTGCGTGTTATTCAGAGCAGTCGCTCTTTTGCTGGCGGTAATTTTGTTGTCGCTATCCATGGGAACATATTCTTACGCGACAGATTCGACTAAGAAAAAGCTTGAGGAGGCAAAAGAGAAAAAGGCCAAGTCTCAGAATGAGCTTAACAGCACTAAAGATAATATTGCCGAGATGAATGAGGAGAAATCCTCTCTTCAGGGCCAGCTTAACACCTTGAATTCTCAGCTTACGGAAGTCAGTAACAATCTTGAAGCTATAGAGGAACAGATCGGTGACAAGAAGACAGAGATAGAGAATACGCTCGCTGAGCTTGACGCCGCAAAAGAAACTGAAGAAAATCAGTATGCTTCGATGAAGAAAAGAGTTCAGTTTATATATGAAAAGCAGAACTTTGTACTGGTTGATATGCTTCTTGGAGCCACTGATTTTGCTGCATTTCTTAATCAGAATCATTATATTGAAGAGCTCTCTGCGTATGACAGAAAGATGTTTCTTCAGTATATCGAGACAAGAGAACTGATAGAGGAAAAAGAGGCAACGCTGGAAGTTGAACGCAAGCAGCTCGAAGAGTATCAGACTCAGCAAAAAGCGGAGCAGAGCAGAGTAGCGGGACTTGTTAATCAGACATCGGGATCGATCAAGCAATATGCCAATGATATTTCCGATGCCGAATCCAAGGCACAGGCACTTGAAGAACAGATAAAAGCGCAGGAGCAGGATATCAAAAATCTTGAAGCCAAGCTAGCCGAAGAGATGCGATTGTCCAAGCTTGCCGCCGCTTCTACCTGGAGAGACATTTCGGAGGTGACATTTGCCGAAGGAGACAGATATCTTTTGGCAAATCTTATTTACTGTGAGGCGGGATCTGAGCCGTATGAAGGAAAGGTAGCTGTAGGAGCCGTTGTTATCAACAGAGTTTTAAGTTCTGTATATCCCGATACGGTTGTGGGAGTGATATATCAGAACAGGCAATTTTCTCCTGTGGCAAGCGGACGACTTGCACTTGCTCTGGCAAACGGTAAAGCAACAGCGTCCTGTTACCAGGCAGCAGATGAAGCTATGAAGGGCTATTCTAACGTAGGAAACTGCGTATATTTCAGAACTCCGATACCGGGCCTTTCGGGAACCAATATCGGAGGACATGTTTTCTACTGATATTTAGTTTTGAATATGATCTTCAATCGGTTTTATAAGATTAGACATACCGTTTTTGTTGATTTCATCAAGGAGTCTGTTCAGTGAGAGCAGACTCTTTTTAAGAAGAGATTCATCTATAAGCTTTTTTTCAAAAGCTTCGGAGAGCTCGTCAAGATCGACAACGTTCATCTTGCCGTTGGGATATATTATTACATCCGCAAGAAGATCGATAGTGGTAAGAGTGTTGTCTGATTTGTTATAATCATAGGTGACTATGTCGCAATACCAGCAACAAAGAGACCCATCCGGTTTGAGAAACTTACTGACTTTATAGCCTTCGTTCAGATACAGACATGAATAACCGTGAGAAAAGTCATGTACCTTTCCCAAGGTTTTCCACTTGGTGACTAATATAGAATCGTTGCATTCAAGGATCACATCATCTTTTAACTTGATGGTCTCATCGGGAATGAAGCGTTTACGATAAAGAATAGGATTTTCCATAGTATTCCTTTCCAAATCTATATTATGAAAATCTTACTATTAAAGAAAATGAAAGTCAATTATGCGAGATAATTCAATCAAAAAAACGATAAGTAAAATTGCATATTTTATAGTCATTTTTATTCTGACGATCATAGTATTCGGACATCTGGCAAAAGGCGATCATGCGGATATGACTGCTAAGATGTCGGAAGCTACGCTTCCAATAGTTACTATTAAGGAAGATGGAAGAGATATAAACACCATGCACGGTTATATCTCTGATGTTGACGTGGCCAATATCAGAGGAACCGTTGTGCCTCTGGGAGAGAACAGGTCGCTTTCTTTTAACATTAATACTTACGGCGAAGATGTCACAGATATCGGGTACGAAGTTAGAAGTGTTGACGGCAAAGGCCTAGTAGAGAGCGTTATGTTGACCGACTACAAGGAGGATAACGATACCGTTTATGCCGATATTCAGCTTAAAGATCTGATCGATCAGAACAGAGAATATATGCTTGTCGTATTTATGAATACTGATATCGGAAAGGCCAAGTATTATACAAGATTTATATGGACAGGTGCTGATGAACGATATCATGTAAAGGACGAGCTTGATTTTGTTCTTGGTTTTTCCGGCGCAACATTTGATACCGCCAAGGCAAAAGAATATTCCAAGTATCTTGAAACAAGTACTGAGACCGATCATGCCACACTTAGCAAGATCAATATCCACAGCACGATGGATCAGATCACATGGGGAAAGATAAAAGATAAGATATCCAAACATACGGAACCGGAGATCTATATAACGGATATTCATGAGCAGACAGGCTGTTATGAGCTTAAGTACAGAGTAAGCGTCAAGGACGGTTCTACTGTAAGTGACTATGACATCGTTGAGGATTTCAGAGTCAGATATACTTCTGAAAGAATGTATCTCCTTGACTATCAGAGAAGTATGAATTATGTGTTTGATTCCGATTCATATTCCATTACTCCCAATTCGATAGATCTTGGAATTTCCGATCCTGATATAGAGTTCAAAGAAAGCAGCAGCGGAAGTGTATTTGCATTTGTAAACAGTGGCAGATTGTATTCATTTAACAATACTGAGAATAAACTTGCATATCTCTTTGGATTTTATGATTCGGATAATGATGATATAAGAGCAAGATGGAACAGAAACAGTATCAAGATACTAAGTATTGATGAAGCGGGTAATATAAAGTTTGCGGTTTCCGGATATATGAACAGAGGTATCCATGAGGGATGTACGGGAATTGCCGTATATGATTACAATTCATCGATCAATGCTGTTGAAGAGCTTGTATTTATCGAGAGTAACAAGTCGGCAGAAGTGATCACAAGCTATGTAGATAAGCTGGCATATGTCAGCAGTAATGATATTTTTTATGTAATGCTTGATCAGAATATTTACGAGGTGGATCTGGTCGACAAAACATCCAAAGCAGTTGTTGAGGATATTGGTTCGGGAACGTATAAGATATCCAAATCAAAGAACGTTATAGCATGGCAGGGTGATGAGCTGACATCACTTAACGTTATGAATCTGAATACCAGGGCCATTACGCCTGTTGAGGCTAATCCGGGAGAATATATTATTGTCCTTGGATTTAGAGGAGAGGACCTTGTATACGGAACGGTTAATCTTTCGGATATCAGGAACGATCAGATGGGTAATCCCATCTATGCTATGTATAGCATGAAGATTCAGGACAGTGACGGTAATATTCTTGAGGATTATCACCCGAACGGAATTTATATTACCGACGTGGATATACGCGGCGATATGATCATCTTATCAAGAGCGGTCAAGGATGCTGAAACGGATTCTTATGTTCCTACATACGATGATCCGATCACATACACATTGCCTGCTGAAAAAGGAAGTAATACTGTTGCGACCGTTGCAGAGGAAGGATATGAAAAAGTCACACGTATACTGACCAAGAGTGAGGTTAAGGTTAAAGAGATAAGGGTACTTACTCCTAATCTTACTCTCTATGAAGGTGACAGAAATGTACCTGTTTCCAATGATAGAGATATAGAAAAGAATCCTTTGTATTATGTATATGATATAGCAGGAAGCGAAAAGACATATTCCGATGCGGCTTCAGCCGTTATTGCCGCTGAACAATCTTCGGGAGTGGTTGTAAGTGATAAAAACAATTATGTTTGGTACAAAGGTAATCGTAAAGCGTCCAATCAGATTATGGACATTACCAGACGAGCTGAAGAATATGAGGATATGACATCCAAGAATTCCGCGGCAGTCTGCATTGACCTTATGCTGCAATTTGAAGGCGTCAACAGGAATGTTGAGGCGCTTATTTCCGGAGGGGAGAGTGTTGGACAGATTCTTGATGAGTCACTTCCCAATGGAAAAGTGATAGATCTGGACGGATGTTCACTGGATTCGATCTTATATTATGTGAATAAAGAAACTCCCGTTATGGCAATGCTAAGCAATGGTGAATCCGTACTGATAATCGGTTTTAACGAGCAGAATACGGTCATTGTCAATCCTTCAACGGGAAATTGGTACAAATACGGAATGAACGATTCCAAGAAATTATTTGAAGAGAACGGAAATCATTTTATAACCTATCTTAGGGAGGAATAATAAAATGAAGGATTTCGACTTTGGTATGGTAAAAGACCCGAAGATATTTAAGACCGGAGTTTTGCCGGCGCATTCGGATCATACCGCATATGCGTCAACAGATGAACTGGAAGAGGGCGCCAGCTCGCTTGTAGTGTCTTTAAACGGCACATGGAAATTCCATTATGCCAAGGAGTATAGCTGCGCCATACCGGGGTTTGAAAAAGATAATTATGACTGCAATTCATGGGATGACATTAAAGTGCCATCCCATATGCAGCTTGAGGGATATGATATCCCTGCATATATCAATTATCAGTATCCGTGGGATGGAAAAGAGAATATTGAGTTGGGAGAGATTCCCACTAAATTCAATCCCGTCGGAAGTTATGTAAAATACTTTACTTTGCCGCTTCTATGGAAAGACAAAGAAGTGCATGTCGTGTTTGACGGAGTGGAGAGCGGATACGCGCTTTGGCTTAACGGGAACTTCGTGGGCTATAGCGAAGACTCTTTTACCCCTTCTGAATTCGATCTTACGTCTTTTCTAAGAGAAGGCGAGAACAAACTTGCGGTGCAGGTGTTTAAGCACACAAGCGGAAGCTGGTTCGAAGATCAGGATTTCTACAGATTTTCAGGTATCTACAGAAATGTTTTCTTAAAGCTGATTCCCGATGTACACCTTGAAGATATAAAGGTGAGGACTCTTTTAAATGACGATTTTTCCGAGGCGGAGCTTGAAGTTACGCTCAAATATAATGGGGCTGTCGGAACAACGGATTATGTGCTGCTTAGGAATAATCACAAGGTTTTAAAAGGAACAGTTGATAATGACAAATCGGTTGTGATAAGTGAAACCGTACATGAACCTAAACTGTGGAGCGCGGAAGATCCGCAGCTTTATCAGCTTGTTTTGTATGTGAGCGGAACAGATGATGAAACCTGTGAAGTCATAAAGCAAAATGTCGGTTTTAGAAAGTTTGAGTTAAAAGACGGACTTATGCTTATAAATGGAAAGCGCATTGTGTTTAAGGGTGTAAACAGGCATGAGTTCTCATGTGACAAAGGAAGAGTTGTTTCGGATGAGGATACGCTTTTAGATATCATTACGATGAAAAGAAACAACATCAACGCCATAAGAACCAGTCACTATCAGAACTCTGCCAAATTATATGAGCTTTGCGATATCTACGGACTGTATATGATCGCGGAGAACAACATGGAGACGCACGGAACCTGGACGTACACATGGGATGATGAAGAACGAAGAGAAAAGGCGATTCCGGGAGATAGGCAGGAGTGTCTGCCCGCATTGCTTGATAGGGTCAATTCCACTTATCAGCTTGATAAGAATCATCCGAGTGTGCTTATCTGGTCTATCGGAAATGAGTCTTATGGCGGAAAAGTTCCGTATGAGATGAGTGAGCTCTTTAGAGAACTTGATCCCGACAGGCTCGTTCATTATGAGGGTATTTTTAACGACAGAAGATATAATGACACAAGTGATATGGAAAGCCGGATGTATGCCCCGGTAAAAGATATTGAGAAATCTCTTTCCGAGCACGATAATAAGCCGTTTATATGCTGTGAGTATACGCATGCCATGGGTAATTCTTGTGGAGGTATGTTTAAATATACCGACCTTGCAGACAGAGAGCCTCGTTATCAGGGCGGATTTATCTGGGATTATGTGGATCAGGCTATCAGAAAAAAGAACAGATTCGGCGAATATTATATGGCATACGGCGGAGATCACGGCGAGAGACCGACCGATTATAACTTTAGCGGAAACGGAATAGTTGACGCGAACAGAGAGCCTTATGCCAAGATGCAGGAAGTTAAGTTTAACTACAGGGATATCAAAGTTTTTGTAGAGGACTATAAGGTCAAGATCATTAATAGGAGCCTTTTTGCCGGAACTTGGGAATACGACTGCGTAGTGATCCTTGAAAGAGACGGAAAAGAAGTTATGAGAAAACTCATGGCGACCGATGTCCCTCCTCTTTCCGAAAAAGAATATGATCTCCCGGAAGCTATAGTGAATAAGCTTATGGTAACGGGGGCCGGAGTATTTGATGAAAACGGACCGTTCCCTCTGGATGAATATGTGGTGACGGTATCTTTCAGATTGCGCGATGATACCTTATGGGCTAAAAGAGGCCACGAAGTATCATTTGGGCAGGGAATATACAGAAATGCAGCCGCTACATATATTACCTGCAGTCCAATGGAAGTTGTAGACGGAAAATTTAATATTGGAGTACATGGCAAGAATTTCTCAGTTCTTTTCTCCAAGGATAAGGGCAATATTGTTTCATATAACTATGCGGGAAAAGAGCTTATAGAGGGAGTTCCAAAACCAAATTTCTGGAGAGCGCCCGTAGATAATGACAGAGGAAACAGAGAGCCTCAGCGATATGCGCAGTGGAAGATTGCAAGTATGTACGCTACGTCGCAGCTTGAAGATGTAGATACTGACGAGAATTCCGTATCTGTATGCTATGGGTTTACACTTCCCACAACTCCTGAAGCTTCAGTGCTTGTGACGTATACGGTTACCGGCGATGGAAGAGTATGGATAAAAGAGGAATATGAACCTGTAGAAGGACTTTCGGAAATGCCGGAGTTTGGAATGATGTTTAGGTTCAGCGCGGATTATGAGAATGTGGAATATTACGGAAGAGGACCTAAAGAGAATTACGTAGACAGATGCATGGGAGCAAGGCTCGGACTTTTTCAGACAACAGCTACGGATAGTATGGAGAAGTATCTACGTCCACAGGAAACCGGAAACAGGGTAGATGTAAGATGGGCGAAGATCACGGATAAAGACGGAAGAGGTATTCTTTTTGAAGCTCCCGATACCATGAATTTCAGTGCGATACCTTATGCGCCTGAGGAACTTGAAGCGGCTTTACATCCGTATGAACTGCCGCGTGTGTGCAAGACTGTAGTCAGATGCAGCCTTATGCAGATGGGGGTTGCGGGAGATGATACATGGGGATCCAGGACGCATGAAGAGTTTCTGCTTCCGGGTGATAAACCGATTTCATTTATTGTTAGTTTTAAAGGAATATAAATAATGAAAAACGCGGGAATGATTTAAGGTCATTTCCGCGTTTTATAATGCAATTATTTCTATAAATATCAGTTCTTTATCAGAATCCGAGATTATCGTTTACAAGGATCACATGAATCCTGTCCGCATGCTTGGAAAAGCGAGTAATAAGGAATTGGCAGCAGATAGTATCGGGTGATTTACAATTCATGCAAGAACCGGTCTTTGCGCAAGGAGTATTAAGTCCGAAGCGCTGTGCATTTATAGGAGCCGCAACATTTCTTGCTCTTTTGAGAGCTCCGTCAACATCATTGCATACCTTGTTCATGCCAACAATGAATACTACCTTTTTGGGGCCCTGTGCGATAGCAGATACGCGATTGGCGTTGCCGTCTATGTTTACAAGGATTCCGTCCTCTGTCATTGCGTTGGCACTTGCAAGAAAAACGTCTGCATCGTATGCGGCAAGCATAGCAGCGCGTTTATCGGCAATCTCGTTTCTGTCGATGAAATTGTAATTGCCGTTTTTAAGAGCATCTACAAGTCCGATCTCAACGGCACTCATGGCACCGCCCATTGTTACTGTGCTGTTTTCGGGAATTATGCTAAGTGCGATCTTAAGAGCTTCTTCTTTGTCCTTGGCATAATAACCTGTCATATTACGTGATTCAAGTCCGCTTATTACTTTCTTGGATAAGAGATCGTTTCTCTTAGTAATGTTTTCATTTATTGCCATAAGAACCTCCTATCATGATCCCGGCGCTTGCCCGCCGAAATATAGTTTAGCCGGTTACAGTCAGATCTTCTTTTCTGCCTCAAGAGAAGCTCTGAGCTCTCCGCTGTTATATCTCTCAATGATGTTGTTGATACGTTCAACAGGATTGAGAAGGTCGCTTATTGAAGCATCGTGGTTAAGTGTATCGATAAGGTAAGCAATGTATTTACTCATGTCGCAGCTGATATACCATTCACGAGAGAGAAGCTCGGGTGTCTGATATACGAGGTTAGTTGTAAATACTCTGTCGATAAGTCCTTCTTCGTAAGCTTTATCAAATGCTGTAAGTCCGCCTGTGAAAAGACCGAATGTAGAGAATGCATATATTCTTGCAGCCTTGCGCTGTTTAAGTGCCTTGGCAACATCGAGGATACTCTCACCTGAAGAGATCATGTCGTCTACGATGATAACTGATTTACCCTCAACGCTTGTTCCGAGGAACTCGTGTGATACGATAGGATTTCTTCCGTCTACAACCTGTGTGTAGTCACGTCTCTTATAGAACATTCCGACATCAAGACCAAGAACGCTGGCAAGATAGATTGCTCTGCTCATACCGCCTTCGTCGGGGGAGATTACCATCATGTTGTCGGAGTCGATCTTAAGATCCCATACATTTCTGAGAAGGGCCTTAATAAACTGATATGTTGTTCTTACGGTTTCAAAACCGTTGAGTGGAATAGCATTTTGAACTCTCGGATCGTGTGCATCAAAGGTGATAATGTTATCAACACCCATGTTAACAAGCTCCTGAAGAGCAATTGCACAGTCGAGAGACTCTCTTGAACTTCTTTTGTGCTGTCTTGATTCATAGAGGAAAGGCATGATAACAGTGATTCTTCTTGCTTTTCCGCCGACAGCAGCGATTATTCTTTTAAGATCCTGATAATGATCATCAGGAGACATATGATTTTCTTGTCCGAAAAGAGAATAGGTTTGTGAGTAGTTACATACATCTACAAGCAGATAAAGATCGTCACCGCGAACGGATGCCTTAATTACACCCTTTGCCTCACCTGTTCCGAATCTCGGAACTTCGGCATCGAGAATGTAAGAGGGGCGCTCATAACCTGTGAAGGCCAAGCTTCCTTTGTGTTCGTTCTCTCTTTCTGCTCTCCATTTAACGAGGTAGTAATCGACTTTTTCCGCTAAAGGCTTAACTCCCTTAAGTGGAATGATTCCTAGGGAACCTACAGGAATAGTTTCCAGATTACGTTTCTCTTCTCTTTTTGGCATTACTGAAAATCCTCACTTTCTTTTCTGGCAATCTTTTTGATTTTACGAATGTCCTGTCCGGTTAATTTAAGAAGCGTGTAATTGCTGGTTACCCGCGAAAAGATTCTTTCCGAATAGGTTGCCTGTAATTCTTCCAGAGAAAGGTTGGTTGTAATGACAGTAGACTTTTTTCTTAAATCTCTCTCGTTGAGGCATGAGAAAAGCTCAGATGCCACAAAGCTGTTGGTTCGCTCTGTACCGAGATCGTCAATTATCAGCAGTTCGCAATTGTATATATCATCATATATACTCTTTAGCTCCTGCTTGTTACGATAGTCGAATGAGTTCTCGGCCAAGAGTTCAAACAGTCCCGAAGAACTAAAATAAATAACCGAATGCCCTTTTTTGAGCAATTCGTTGGCAACACATGTGGACAGGAATGATTTGCCAACACCAACTGTACCATAAATAAATAGATTTTGGTAGTCGGAGTTAAAATTATTTATAAATTTTTCTGAAGCTTTTACAGCTCCCTGAAAACGCTTTAAATCCTCGCCTTGATAGTACTTGTCCGTGAGGAGTTTGAAGTTGGCTGTTTTGGCCAGAGTTTTAAGATTGGAACGGTCATAGAGAGTTTCTATGATCTTTTGCTTGAAACAGTGACACTTTTCGTTGCCGATATAGCCAGTGTCCTTACAGTCACTGCAGGTATAACCCATATCCAGATAATCGTCGGAGAAACCTGCCTCAGTCAAAAGAGTTTTCTTTTGGCGTGCAAGCTCTTCCAATTCACGCTTAAGAGCGCTTTTGTCCAGTCTCTCTCCGGAAAGAAGTCTTCTTCCGAAGTCAACACTGGCTGTTGCAGTCTTGTCTTCGAGCTCTTTGTAGCCCGGAACGGTATCATATACGTAGCGCTGTCTCTCTTCAAGCTCCTGCCTGTGGAGCGCGCGTCTTTCTTCGTATTCATGCATTATTTCATCAAATTGAGCATTTGAAAGTGCCATGTGATTCTCCTCTTAGCACAAAGTTATGCCCTGCACGTGTTTTGGGGAAGGCTGTGTGCCGCCGCCAAACCAAAGTACAGGGCTTGCTTTTGTGTAACTCTTACCGATTCCCCAACCGAATAAGAGTCTTAATTGTCCAGAAGTTTCTTTTCGAGCTCGGCAAAATCATATGTATTTTGCTGAAACTGATTGAAACGGTTCTGGGCGCCGCCGTGGCGAATATATGATTCGTCAGAGCGGAGTTTGCTGTCAATGGATGACACGGAAGCCTTCGATTTCTTCTTGCGAAGATCGGCGGTAAAGTCAGCATCTAATCTGGCAATGTCCTCCCTTGTTTTAACCTTACTCTCATGCCAGCTTCGAAGAATGCCGTCGCAATATCTAAGGCGATTCTTCTGTGTAGCCAGAACAGTGCGGTCGCAGGCTTCCATGATAATATCCATTGAAAATCCCAACTCCCCACGCCAGGAACGGATAAAGTTTCCTTCCTTCTCAGTGGGGCTGTTTTCCATACCGAGTGCTTTCATGATCTCGACGATTTCGGGATCACGTTTGTAATTTTCCACGCGAGCCTGTTTTGGCGTTTTGATGCCTTGCTGAGCCCAGTTTATAGCCACCTTTTCTACATACCTGAAATCAGCTTTATGATTATCGACGCAGTATTGCATCAGATAGTCCAAAAGATCATCGGAAAACTTCAGTTCATCTTTGATATAGAACAGTGTCATGATCTCTGTAGAAGTAAGAGGTCTGTTGAAATACTGTTCTGCCGGAAAGAGAATGCTGGACTCCGAAGACTGCTTGAATGAACGAAGCTGTGCTGCAGAGTAGCTTGGCTTTTCGGGAACACCGTCCGTAGCTTCATGTTTGATAGAAGAAACGGGCTTAAGTACGGTTTCGCTCTTTCTTGCCGAAATCTTCACGGGAGATGTGATATCTTCCATGTGGATGCCTGTGAGATTACCCATGGCATCATATTCCAAGCTGATCAGCTCTTTCTTTTCCCAATATTTGAGTGCTCGTATTACATCTTTTTCTGTATGGTTGAATTTATCTGCCAGAGCCGAAACACTGGTGGGTAAATTTGCATTCATCATTCTTAGCAGATAAAGGTAAATCTTAATCTGCGCATCATTGGCATCTTGCATATATTCATCAATGAATATATTGGAAACATTCGTTGAATCCTCCCCAAGATTATGACTTATAGTTACACGCCCCATCATCTTAAATAATCACCTGCTTTTTATTTTTCATCACAGGTTCGATTATAGCATGGTGATTTTTTAAAAGATATGGGAAAAGTGACGAAGAAATCCAGTAGCAGAGCGCATTTCGGGATTTTTACATTTCTTGTGGACAATGTGGATAACGTGGATTATTTATTGGAGATAAAATAAAAAACAGCCAAACCGCGCTGACGCCCGATATAATTACCTGAGCACAAAGCGGTAGGCTGTTATCCACCGAAAAAGATTTACATATAGTTCAAACTAAAAGTGGATATGTGGATAAGTACTATTTACCAAGGAGCTCATCCCCGATTTTAACGACATCTCCGGCACCCATGGTTATCAACAAATCTCCTTTAGTGCAATTTTGCAAAAGAAATTTTTCGATTTCTCCAAAGCCCTGAACAGTAGGAAAATAATTGCATTCATGGCCAAGTTCAACTATCTTGTCGCGAAGAGTTCTGGAGCTGATTCCGAGGTTATCGGTCTCTCTTGCGGCATATATATCTGCAAGGATAACGTGATCGGCAAGAGAAAGAGCTTCAGCAAACTCATTTAAAAGAGCTTTTGTCCTCGTGTAAGTATGAGGCTGGAAAACGCACCAGATCTTACTGTGAGGATAATTCTGCGCTGCGGTGAGAGTTGCTTTGATCTCGGTAGGATGGTGAGCATAGTCGTCTATTATGGTAACGCCGTGAATATCACCCTTGTGTTCAAATCTTCGGCTTGTTCCGCCAAAGAGAGAAAGAGCTGTGATCATATGGTCTTCGTCAATTCCGAGAACATTGCTTACTGCAATAGCGGCAAGTGAATTGTAAACGTTGTGAATGCCGGGAACGGCAAGCTTTATATCCAGGACTTTTCCTCCGGGCATATGAGCCTTGTAGGAAGGGTTACCTTTTTCGTCGTAAGTAATATCAGTAGGATAGTAGTCAAAAGAATCCTTGGAACCGTATGTAATCACGTCACAAGTTAATCCGGCTGTGATCTCATCTACATTGTCAATGTCACCGTTGATGACAAGAGTGCCGTCCTCCGGAAGAAGAGCGGCAAATCTCTTAAACGAATGTCTGATATCATCAAGATCCTTGAAGAAATCAAGGTGATCTGCATCAATGTTGGAAATTACACTGATCTTTGGGAAGAAGCTAAGGAAACTGTTGGTGTATTCACACGCTTCGGTTACAAAGAAGTCAGAGCTTCCGACTCTGATATTTCCACCGATATCCTTGAACACGCCACCGATAGAAAGAGTAGGATCTGTGCCTGCTTCAAGAAGGATCTTGGAAAGCATCGAAGTGGTTGTTGTCTTTCCGTGAGTTCCGCTAATGGCAACGGGAAGCTTATACTCCTTCATGATCTGGCCGAGCAGTTCCGCTCTTGTAAGCATAGGTATCCCTGCATTCTTAACCGCAATGAATTCAGGGTTGTCGGGGTGAACCGCAGCTGTATAAACAACTGCATCTATATGTTCCGAGTTCTCAATATTTTCTGCACACTGGCCGTAAAAAACGGTAACGCCGTTATCACTGAGAGTTCTGGTCATGGCAGATTCTTTTGAATCAGAACCTGAAACCTTAAAACCTTTCTCAATGAGAATATGTGCAAGCCCACTCATGGAAATGCCTCCGATTCCCATGAAATAGATGTGGACAGGCTTATTAAAATCAATAGTGTACATGATGATCCTCGTTTCCTTTTTCTGATTAATAATAAAGATATAACGGAATATATTCTAACACTTATTTACTTAAAGTCAAAAATTTATTAATGAAGGGATTAAGCGAAAAAACAAACAAAACAGTATCATATTTAGCTTAATAATGATATACTTTTATATATAAAAGTATCAGACTGTAGACAAAGTCCACGGCAAATGCTGTGGATTTTTCTTTTAAAAAGTGTCACAAGCCCTGTATTTATCTGGGATTGAGGCACTTTTTATGGTATAATAAAAGTATCAAAGTTGTGGATGGGGATAGCCTTTATGATGACTTCTAATACCGAAAGAAAGCGTGAACAGATGCAGTTTGTGAGCATGGATGATCTGGTACCTCAGGATCACATGCTCAGGCTTATTGATAAAGCAATTGACTGGTCATTCATATATGACCTTGTTGAAGATAAGTATTCATCAGATATGGGCAGGCCCAGCATGGATCCTGTCACACTCATTAAAATCCCTTTCA
>NZ_FPCC01000053.1:4614-5646 GCF_900116875.1 Butyrivibrio sp. INlla21 | reverse complement strand
GAACGAAGTATAAGACCGTTCACGATAGGCAGAAAGAACTGGGAGTTCATGAACACCATCAGAGGCGCGAAAGCCAGTGCTGTGATCTATTCAGTTGTTGAGACTGCAAGATTAAATAACCTCAGTTCCTATTACTACGTTGATCACCTCCTTACAGAACTTCCAAAGCTCCGTGATGAGAATGGAAATATAGATACGGCAAGTCTGGATCAGTTATTACCATGGTCCGAGACATTACCAGATAACTGCCGTAAACCACGCCGCAAATAAACCTGCGGCGTTTATTTTACAGATAGGCGGATTATTTGACGCTTACGTTCTTTTCAACAACTGATATCTATTAAAAACACAGAAGCTGCTCACGCCTTGTGAGCAGCTTCTGCGTTAAAATAATCTTTCTAGTCTATTCTCCCTATCAACACTTATTACAGTATAAATTTCTACATCAGCTAAATAGCTATGTATTATGTCGCAGACTTTAGTTTTATCATTAGAACTAAGTTCACCAAAGTCAAATATTACTTGTTCTGCGTTCTTAAATTCACTCAAAAAAGAATACTTATCCTTAGAAGGTGCATAACTGCACTTCATAACTATAACCGGTATATCAATTATTATTTCATCAATTGGTAAAGTCTCAGTATCTGCTCCTCTTATATTAATAGTCATATACTGCAACTTAGCTGTATTCCGTCTTCCCAGAATACTATAATCACATAATGCATCAGTTGTTTGATTATAAAAAGTCGAAGATACATACTCACTTGGACTAGTATTAATAACTAATATATCAATATCGTTAGGAAAATAATCTGGATTCTCATCCACAAATTTATTATGAGCATTGACTACTTCACATAATTCCTTGTAACCCTTCGCCCCATTTTCATACTCTAATTCAAGCTCTATCTTATTATTCTCTTCTCTATAGCCACTGACCTTTAAATTATCGTGAGAGAAAATTCCTATCTGATCAATCCATTCTTTATATGACGTTCTAATGCTATATTTATGTACATAATGTCTTGTGTT
>NZ_FPCC01000053.1:0-4014 GCF_900116875.1 Butyrivibrio sp. INlla21 | reverse complement strand
ACCTTTAAATTATCGTGAGAGAAAATTCCTATCTGATCAATCCATTCTTTATATGACGTTCTAATGCTATATTTATGTACATAATGTCTTGTGTTAATACATGCAGTTGAAACCAGCGTTAATGCTATTAGAATGAATGCGATAATCCATTTTTGTTTATTCATATTTTTGCGCATTACTCACATTTCTCTAAGTAATCTTGATACTTCTCATAAGTTATATTATTGATTTTCTATTTAGATTAAAAATATCGATATCAGCTTCTTCGAATTTATCTTCTAAAGACTCCCAGCCATTTACAATAGCATATTCCTTTTCCTTGTCTGAAATTGGTATAATTAGTAACCATGCTACACTTCTATCTCTAAATTCAAGCGTTTCAAATCCATCCCATAGAAATGGATTCATCAAATATACATGCTTCATTTCAGAATCAATACAATACTCAGATATAACATTTTGAATAATATCCCCATAAGAACACTTCTTTTTTTTCATAACTTCAAATGCAACAGTAGATAAAACATTAGCAAAGTGCTTTTCTTTCTTATCACAAGCACCTATAAGCTCCACTCTTAAACTTTTGTCATTGCTTACTAAACCTATCTCACACTCAGATAAACCAATAGTCGCATACGAAACCACCCCACTATATGGTCTATCTAAAGATGAAAAAATATCAACACTATTTTTTTGATCATCATCCCAATAGCGAAAAACTTGGGGCTTTCCTCCTATTACTTCAAGTTCCTTTTGGGCAATTATTTTTTTTATTTCCATCGTTTTTACTCCAATCTAATCACCAAAATAATTATCTGTTATGTCTTCACCTTTATGAGACCTATTCGAACTGGGTAATTCTGGTCTATAATGCTCAGGATTATTGTATTCATCTAAAAATTGTTTTCGTGGTATTCCTCTGCTTTCAGCACTTTGTTGATGCTTTCTAAATTCATATCCTGGTTTATGCCCCATATCCCACGGTTCTGATTTATCCATAACCTTTTTAGTAACTGGGTCAATTACATCCCCATTACTATTTTTAGCATTATCCCAAACTTTGTCTCGGACTCCTTTTCTAAAGCCAGACGGTCTATCATATGATACTTGAGAATTCAAACCATCTTCAGCTGCACTTCCGCCCTTTTCGACTGCCTTTGCTACATCATCGCCTTTGTCTGCAAGCTTTTCCGCTTCTGAAGCAACTTTCGCCACATCATCCGAAGCTTCTGCTGCGACTTCTGCAGTGTCTTCAATCTTCTTTAAAGTCACTTCCGCTTCTTCTGCAGTTTTTGCTATATCATCAGCTTTATCTGCTACCTTCTCGATATCGTCAAGCTTATCGACTACTCTTTCTACGTCGTCGATCTTATCGACTGCTCTTTCGATATCATCAAGTGAATTGATTATCGTCTCGCCTGCCTCGGCTGCTACTTCTCCGGTCTTGGCTGCTTCTCCGGCTTTTGGTCCTGCGCCGGCTTCGCCCCCAACAAAAAAGCTTCCTATCGTTGTTAGAAGATACCCTGCTGACTCATACCCATCTTCCACGCTCATGCTATCTATCTTTTGGGGAGCCTTATCATTTAGGATATTGTAAAGCGTGATCACATGCTCTCGTTTTTCTCCTGCCCATGCGGCAAGATCTTTTGGAAGATTGTCAGTGCCGTTTTTCTCAACGTACTTGACTCCTTTATCCGCTATACCGTTAATCCCTTTTCCTATCTTAAATCCAAGGTCAGGAAGTTTCAAGAATCCGGTCACGGTTTCTACCACTACTGAAAAACCGCCACGTTGAAATGCTTTGTAATTCGTCTTGGCGTTCTTCTCAGTATCAGCAAAGGTTCCAGTCTCAAGATAACTCTGTACACCACCAGCAAGCTCAAAGAATGTAAACAGTCCCATGGAACTTAATTTATAATAATAGGTATTGTCAGGCTGATTATTTATTATCTCTTTGCCAATATCCTTGATCTTTGGCTCAATATAATCACCCATGGCTGAGAGTATCTTTGCACCCTGTTCCATACGCTTTAGCTTTTCTTTTCCATCATACCCTCTGCATATATCTTGGATGTTTACTTCCTTGACAGCTTTCATTCCTCGAAGTTCTGCTACCTTTATCAAGGTCTCTTCCATATGCGGCTCATAAACCTCCATCTGATCCAGCGCCGCCGCTCTGAGTTTCATATCTTCCGTAAGATCATAGACATACTCTTCAAGGCCTGATCTGTTTACATAATTCCATGCATTTTCATCGAATCTTTCAAAATCCTTTATACACTTATCTATATATTCTCCGTCTCCGCAGATTTTATCAAGTGCACGCCTTGGCGGATCATAATCAGGCCTGGTAAATGTGCAATCCGTTATCTCGCTATACTTATCTGCCATCTCCTGCAGATAAGCTGCATCTTCCTCGATACCTTTCCCCAGATAATCCAGCCCATAATAGAAGTCCTCTATATTTCTTTTTATCCCCTTAAGGACATCGGTATCTATACGAGCCTTTGGCGATGAATCAACAGTGCCTTCAAACTCGCCTTTTATCTCGTTGTACATATGATAGAGTCTGTTCTGTATATTAAGCTGCTCGTGGTGAAAATCCAGCTGTTTATCCCTTATATATCTTTTAGATGCTTCTGCTGCTTTTCCGACAAATGTTTCATTATGAACATATCTGTTATAATCTGCTTCAAGAGGAGCAGCTTTCTGCGCATAGCTTTCGAACTGATCATAGAGATTCTCTATGAACTGATTTGCCTCTTCGGCGTCGTAACTCTTTCCCATCATTAATTCCCCATTTATTGCGTTTCCTGATTTCCATTATCCTGAAGGTTTTCCAGCTCATCTTTTTCAGCTTCAAGATGTTCTATTCTTTTTTTCCATTCCTCTATACATTTCTCCAGTCTTTCTATTTCCGCCGCTATCTCATCAAGGAGAACCGCCGTGGATTTCTGTGAATTCTCTGTATGAACGCATCCATCTGTCTGTAAATCTGCCGCCTCACACTCTCTATCGCCCCTCCACTTGGATGCTCTGGTCATATCGTATAATTTAAATGGATTATAGATGTCACTGTTTATATCTTCTTTTTTCTTTGTAACTCGCCCTTGCACTTCTCTAAGTATTGCTATAAATTCTGTTGCTTTATTAACCTTTTCCCAAAGTTCATCTATCTCTGCTTGTATCTCTTCAATAGTCCGCATATTTATTACCCATTATCTTTTGTTTACATCAACCTTTAAACTGGAAGCAACTGCATTATCTACATTTATCATGCTGTTCCGCATCTTAAGAAATGAAACAGGAAGTGTCATGCCCGATCCATCTTTGTACACATCTGATGAATTAAGCACATCCTTTAAGAGCTTGGTCATTTTCTTACCTACAGCGGTGTTGTCCCAGGTATCTACTTTATCTAATACTGATTTGGAAAGGACACAATTAGATGCGGAGATGCCAATAGAATCGACTATCTCCTTAAAGACGTTTGTGTCCATAAAGACTTTATTATCTGCCATTTTCCCCTTCTCTTTCCTTTTCCCCTATGATTGTATTTGTAAACGTCTAATTAACATATTAGCACGGTTACACCTTCTTTTTCAAGAGAGATATGAAAATTTGTAAATAATCTTTTGCGAATGATGCATTATTAAAAATCTAGATTTTCGAAGTCCGTTTTTGTGTTAAATACAATATTTTTTGATCGAGTAGGAGGGAGTGATTAGCTCCCGTCCTCTCACAGCACCGTACGAACCGTTCGGTATACGGCGCTTTCAATAGTTGACGTGCATAGACTGATAGGCTGTGGCTAAATCATAAAAGCCACTGTTTATCAGTCTTTCTTTTGATAAGGCACGGTTAACCGCGCCCATACCAGACACAAACCAATAGCCTCTACGGCTGTTGGCTGTAATATGTGCATAGTATTCGGGTATCCCCAGTTTAATAAGATTTCTCTTCTTTGTCTTGGGAAGTTTCCACTGTTTCCATATGCACATGCGTATTCTGTGA
>NZ_FPCC01000024.1 GCF_900116875.1 Butyrivibrio sp. INlla21 | reverse complement strand
TTATGATTTTCGAAAGGCATGCCAGTTTGAAGTACAAGTATGGAAATCGTCATTTTTGGTGTAGAGGATATTTTGTTGATACAGTTGGTAAAAATGCAAAGAAAATTGAAGAGTATATTCGAAACCAGTTAAAAGAAGATATGGAATACGATCAAATGACACTGAAAGAGTATATTGACCCGTTTACGGGTGAGCCGGTAGTAAAAGGCTAAAAGGATGGCGCTTTAGCGTCAGCCTGTGACCGCAGTGCGGAAGGCGAATTTTTCAGAGCCTCTTTAGAGGCAAGCAGGGAACAGCGGCTTATAGCCGCAGAGCAAACCACCGGCTAAGCCGGTGGTAATGATTAGTTATGCGAGGGACGCAGTTATAATTGACATTGAATATACTTCAATTGCGTTACAACCTCGGGAAAGATCATTAATCGGAGCATTAAGACCAAGAAGAATAGGACCATATGCTTCAAAATTACCCATACGCTGAGCAATTTTATATCCAAGATTTCCGGCGTTGATATCAGGGAAAATAAATGTATTAGCATGTCCGGCTACGGGCGATCCGGGTGTTTTCTGTTTCGCTACTCTGGGAGAAACAGCAGCATCAAACTGAAGTTCACCATCTATAGGGATATCAGGGTACTTTTCCTGAGCTTTCTTAGTTGCATTTTGCATCTTAGTTACAGTATCGTCTTTAGCGGATCCTTTTGTAGAGAAGGAAAGGAAGGCAACTTTAGGATTAATACCAAATCTCTGTGCGCAATTAACTGTTTCACCACATATTTCAACGAGATCATCTTCTGAAGGATTGATGTTTATTCCACAATCTGCCATTGCGATTACTTCGTTTTCACCCGTAGCAGAAGGGCGTACAAGGATGAAACAAGATGATACTATTGTATTCTCGGGTTTTGTTTTGATGATCTGTAATGCCGGACGAACTGTATCGGCTGTAGAATAAGTTGCGCCACCGAGCAAACAATCGCCGTATCCCATTTTTACAAGCATAGTTCCAAAATAGTTGGTCTGCTTAAGAATCGGAATAGCTTTTTCAGGCGTCATGCCTTTGCTTTTCCTAAGTTCGCAAAAAGCGTCAACCATTTCGTCAAACTTATCATATTTCTCAGGGTCTATGATTTTAGCGCCTCTAATATTATATCCAGCATCTTCTGCAGCTTTGATTATTTCATCTTCATTTCCCAAAAGAATTGGCTTTAAAAAATTACCGGCGAGCAAACGAGAAGCTGCTTCGAGGATTCTTGGATCTGAACCTTCGGGAAAGACAATAGTCTTAGGGTCAGCCTTAAGCTTCTGAATCATATCTCCAAATCCGTACATTTATCTTCCTCCTTATATATCAGGTATTTATCATTTTGTAAGCGCATACATATTTTAGACCCATGATAATTAAAATAATTTGATTTCGCTCAAGTTTTACATTAATATATTAGAATATAAAAAACAAGCGAGGTAGGTTTGTATGAACATGAATCCTATGATGATAATGCAGCTTCAGCAAAGGTTGGGGTTGTTTCAAAACGATCATCCTAAAGTAATGCCTTTTTTAAGGGCTGTTGGAGAAAACGCAATGCAGGAAGGAACCGTCATTGCGATGAAAGTCACCACAGCTGAAGGAAAAACTATTGAATCCAACATAAAAATAAATGCAAATGATGTTGAAACAATGAAAATGCTTATGGATATGGGGAAACAATAATATCGCAATCAAAAAAGCTTTTCGTAATAACCGTCTTTTTGCTTGAAACCAACCTTGGAAAGGTAAGCTTTGTGATTAACATCGTTTCCGCGGTAGGTCATAGATTTAATACCTTCATCCGGGAGTTTTGAGATTAGAAATTTTCCGATAGAAAAGTCTCTATATTCGGGAGTCGAATAATCAAGCATTATATCAAGGTTATTATCTTCAAGTCTTCCTAAAAGAACTCCGGCGGGATTGCCTTTGTGGCAAACGGCGTAGCCGGTATCGGCAGTTGAGAAATCGAGCGGATTTCCAGGGAAACATTTTTGGATATCATCTTTATAACAGTCGATAAAATAGCTAATGACAGAATCTCCCTTATTGAGCTTTATAAAATCATATTCAACAGAGGTATTACTCATTTTTACAAGATAATAGATGTTGATAAGAACTAGGCATAAGTTCATCAACGCAGTAGGATATGAGTGAATGATAAAAGCATAAATAGTAAAAATGATGCTTCCTATAGAATTTATTATTCTGAGCTTTACTACAGAGGCCATCAAAAAAGACACTAAGACCAGTGCTGATCCAAGATAACCAATAGCTTCTATGATCATATTTGTATTCATGACAATATCTCCTCATAATTATTTTATGTGACAATGGTATGATATCAAAAGATTACATGTTGTTCAAATTATGATAAAATCTTATTGTATAATTCGATAATTGGTTACTGGATTTATGGAAGGAGATTTCTATATGGGAGATACCAGAACTGATCTTATAAACCAGCTTGCCGCCAGCATGGGCGCGGGGGATTATGCGAAAACACGATTTGAGGAGTCAAGGTATGACCCAGACACCGGCACGCTTTATTGCGATGGTTATGTAATTTCTAAAACGGTTATTGAAGAGGCAATACAGCATTTCAATCTTATGCAAAAGAAGTGTGATATGAACGATCCGGCATCCAGACATATGGCGCTGATATATAAAACCGCGATTGAAGGAATCAAAAGACTAAAGGAAAGTAAACCGGATATACCGAAGTAAAAAAACGCCGTGAAGATATATGTCTTCACGGCATTCTTATTATGCTTTAGCTAAAAGAAGTTTTTCCAAGTAAGCAATTCTTGCACATACTGTAAATATGTCAGCAGCCTGTTCAAGTTCTTCCAATGGTGGAAGAGAAGGAGCAAATCTTATAACAGAATCATCCGGATCCATATGATAAGGGAAAGGAGCTCCCGCGGGGGTTAAAATAACACCTGCTAGCTTTGCGAGTTCGACGATTCTTGAAGCAGTTCCTTTGGGTGCCTCATAAGTAATGAAATATCCGCCTTTGGGATTAGCCCAAGAACCACAACCAATTTCACCAAGATCTCTTTCCATAGTTTTAGTTACAAGCTCAAATTTAGGACGTAAGATCTTAGCATGCTTTTTCATATGTTCATCAACAGACTCGACATCCATAAAGAATCTGGCATGACGAAGCATGTTTACTTTATCATAACCGATTGTCTGAACAGTCATAGTCTTCTTGAGTTCCTGCCTGTTAGCATTATTACATGCTATAGCAGCGATTCCTGCTCCTGCGAATGTAATCTTGGATGTAGAAGCAAACTCAAATGCAAGACTAGGGTTATCTGCTTCCTCACATTCATGAAGAATATTAAGAATTTTGCATTTCTCTTTATATAAATGATGTACTGCATATGCATTGTCCCAGAATATTCTGAAGTCTTTAGCAGCAGGCTTAAGATTTGCCATGCGGCGAACTACTTCATCTGAATAAACAATACCTTGGGGATTTGAATACTTTGGAACGCACCAGATTCCCTTGATAGAATCGTCTTTTGATACAAGATCCTCGATCATATCCATATCAGGACCATCATCATGCATGGGGATATTGATCATTTCAAAGCCAAAGTGCTGAGTTATAGCGAAATGTCTGTCATATCCGGGAACAGGGCAAAGCCATTTTACCTTATCAAGCTTACACCAGGGAGTGCATCCGCCGAAACCAAACATATAGCCACGTGCAACAGTATCAAACATGATGTTCAATGATGAGTTTCCGCATACGATTACTTGCTCAGGCTGGCAATCCATTATTTCTGCCATAAGATGCTGTGCTTCTACGATACCTTCCAGGCATCCGTAGTTACGAGTCTCAACACCATTCATGCATTTCATAAGAGATTTTCCATCTAATATATCAAAAATAGGCATAGAAAGATTGAGCTGTTCAACAGAAGGCTTTCCGCGGCTCATATCGAGCTTAAGGCCTTTAGCTTGCCAGTCCTTATACTGCTGAGAAAGCAGCTCTTTTTCCTTCAATAATTCCTCTTGTGACAGTTCGCTGTATTTTTTCATAATTCATCCTCGTTGTTGTATACAAGTATTTTTGCATAATCCTATCGATATTATTACAACATCACTCCGTCAAGTCAAGGGGAAATCTTTATAGGTATTAAATTATTAAAGAAAAGGGTTTGTCAAAATAGCGCATTTGCTGCAGATTGAACGGCATCATTGACTTTGATGTTCATTTCATCAGAAATAGATATTCTGAGCATGTCAATAACACGATTATCAATAGAGTAACCGAGTCTGGATGCGTGTTCACGTAAAGAGTCTTTTTGAGAAATCGAATTGTCTTGGTGCACAGTAGAATTAAGCATTTTAATAGCCTTAAGAGAATCATAGACTTCGGTAAATTCAGGACCGAGTTTAGCTTTGATATCATCTCCTAAATCCGATGCTTTTGAAAGGGGATCATTATTGAGATATGTACTTGTAATTCTATCTACTGAAGATAGAAAGTTATAATCCATCATTTTCTTTTCCTCTTATTATTTTTAATCTTTCAATATATCGGCAGACAAAAAGGATTCATTACCTTTTTTCTTCTTTTTTTATTTTTCCAAAAAAGAAAAATAAAGGACGATATTCGCCAAAGTCAGTATTTATCTGAGTTTGCACTGCAGATATACTTTTTTTAACAATAAAACCTTTTATATATGGTGGAGGGAAAAGAAATGAATAGGAAATTATATAAAAGCTATGATCGAAAAATCTGTGGAGTATGCGGTGGAATTGCAGAGTTTATGGATGTCGATCCCACTATTGTTCGCCTGATCTGGGTGTTGGCATCGCTTGGCGGAGGAATTGGAATTCCGGTATACATTGTTGCGGCAATCATAATGGACGATAAGCCGGATTATATTGACCAGTAAGCGTTGGTAATAGGAGTAACGGATTATGATGATATTGTTTTTTGTGCTATTTTTTATTATTTTTGGAAAAATGATAGGCTTTGCTATAAAAGCATCTTGGAGCATTTTTAAAGCAATAATGTATTTGGTATTCTTCCCGTTTATCTTGGTAATGCTAGTGGTCGGTGGTATGATCTACGTGGCTTTTCCTTTGTTGATAGTGTTTGGGATAGTAGGATTGCTTAGTAATGCATAAATTAAATTTTTTAAATACCCACCTTCATGGCAGTGCTTTTGAAGGTGGGTACTCGTTATTTTCGATATTCATCGTAATCATCATAGTCATCATATTCGTCATACTCGTCGAATAAAGGCTCCGGTTCCTCTTTAGGTTTCCTTACAAAGAGATACATGACCCTGCTGTTATGAAGGATAAAGAGAACTACCAATATAAACAGATGAGTATAAAAAATACCTACTATATAATAGTTTCTTTCTAAAAGATATCCCAGTTTAAATCCCAGAAAGCTTAGAGAGCCCGAAACAAGGAGACCGATTATTAAAAGTGGAGAATGATAAAGCGCACTTTTTAATGCATTTATAAAATCCATAAACGAAGCATCAAAATATATAAATCTACCGATCATGAGCCCGAGATAGTACATCATAACAGGACTGTATTGGCTTTCATCTCCAATTGTATTATTGAGAAACAGGAGGATTATAATAACATAGAACATACCCAGCATTCGTATTGAAGCTTTTTGTTCTTTTGAAGGCATTTTTAGAGGGATAATCAGCTTGTCGATTATTGTATTCGCAACACAGGATAGACATATAAGCAGTAATAATATGAAATCCTTGCTATTGTCCCATGTACTAATAAATTGATCAAAACCATAGTATCTACCGCTTTGGCCTGTGACAGTAGCGTATACGTGGTTCACGATTACATATGAACAGGCAAACATCATTACAGATGTTGCAGAGATCATCATTTCAATAAAAAGCTGAATGTTTAAGTGAAAGTTTTTAAAAAAAAGAACTTCTTTTTCTTGTTTAGTCGGTTTGCGCTTTTTCCCCGAAGAATTAGGTGCGTAGGACAGTTTGGTTCCGATATGAATTAATAGAGCGCATATCGCTATCCCTGCAATGGTGATGAGTAGGAATATCAGTTTTTTGTAAATAGTAAAATCCGGGTTAATGTACTTTTCTAAAGACATGATAAGACTCCTTTTATAAATGCGTTAAAACTGATTATATCTAAAAAAATCAATTTAGAAAAGGTTTTCCTCTCCCCATTTCTTGAGTTCGAGAAGAATTGGAATTAAGGTTTTTGCCTTAGTGGTAAGCGAATATTCTACTCTAACAGGCATTTCCGGGTATTGAGTTCGGATAACAAGGCCGTCATTCTCAAGATCTTTTAACGAATTTGCAAGCATAGTGTTCGTAATTCCAAAAATCTCACGGTTAAGCTCGCCGTATCGGACGACTTCTCTATTATCTATTAAGCAAAGAATGAGAATTTTCCATTTTCCACCTACAATATCCAAAACCTTCTTTAAGCCACATTTTTCACCGGCAATATTATTGCAAAGGGATTCTTTTTTCATATAAGTCCTTTCTATGGTATGGTTTTTGATACCAAGTTAGTATAATCTGCGTAGTTGATATATTTTTTATACTACCTATAATATAATTACCGGTAAATAAAAACAAGTATTATTTGATAGAAAGGCGTTTAGGGAAAACCTGAACGAAATGGTGAATTATATGGAATACATTTTTACAAAAGAAAACTTTAATGAAGAAGTAATGAACAGTGATATCCCGGTTCTTGTAGATTTTTATGCTGATTGGTGCGGACCTTGCAAGATGATGGGACCGGTAGTAGAAGAATTGGCAAAAGAATATGAGGGAAAAGCTAAGATTGGTAAGGTTAATGTTGATGAACAGCCGGAGCTTGCTGCAAAATACAATGTCATGAGTATCCCGTTCTTTGCTTTTATAAAGGGCGGAGAGCTTGAGGAGAGTGAGCTTGGAGCAGTTTCTAAGGAACGACTTGCAGGAACTCTTGATAGACTAATCTGATCCATCCAGATGCTAACTGCTGCAAAATGCTATATACTTAAATATAGGCGGTCAGTTTCCGGGAAGGAAGATTTCGTATGGAATATTGTGAATTCATAAATGGTCTTGAAGTGTTGGCGACATATAGCGAAGAGAGCATAGAAGAGATATATGTTCCTTTGTTGAAAAAACTTGCTGAAATACATAATAAGAAAGGGAATCGTGTAATCGCTATGATTGCGGCGCCTCCCGGAGCCGGAAAAAGTACGTTGGCAAGTTTTCTGGAGTTTTTGTCGAAAGACGTTATACCCGAGAAAACAGTAAAGGCGCTTGGCATGGATGGATTTCACAAAAGACAGGAGTACTTGCTTTCACATGCGACTATTATTGACGGGGAAAGGGTTCCGCTGGTAGATATAAAAGGAGCACCGATTACTTTTGATCTGGAGAAATTGAGAAGTAGCATAGAAGAAGTAGCAAAGGGAGGAGTATGCGGGTGGCCGGTTTATGACAGGGTTTCGCATAATCCTATAGAAAATAGAATAAAGGTAGATACAGATATAGTTATAATTGAAGGAAATTATCTACTTCTGGATACAAAGGGATGGAGAGATCTTTCTTCATATGCTGACTATACAATATCTATTATTGCAGGAGAAGAACAACTCCGAAAAAGGTTGATTGCGCGTAAGAGAGCTGCCAGTGGTTTTGCCATGGATAAAGTGATTAAATTTGTAGATTTTAGTGATATGGCGAATGTGTGGCTATGTCTGGGAAATACAAAGCCGGCTGACATTGAATTGGTATTAAGAGATGATGATCAATATACATTACTTAAACGTGAAGGAGGCTAATCATGGCAACTACCAAAAAGGCTACTACATCTAAGAAGAGTACTTCCGGAACAAAGAAAGCGACTACTTCAAAAGCAAAAAGCGCTAGCACAAATAAGCCCAAAAAGACAGGGACTTCCGCTTCCGCCAAGAAAAGCACCGGTTCATCTGTGAAAGTTACTGCAGCAGAGAAAAAGGTTTTAGAGCTTTACAGAGCTGCTGACGCAGATACAAAAAAAGCAGCAGTGGCTATATTGAAAGGAGAGAAGACTCAATTAGGTGGCATATTGGAATCTATTCTTGAGAACAAGACAATAATGAACACTGTCACAAGCCTTTTTAAATGATGATTTAATTATTATAACAAGCCGTGTATTAGCGCGGCTTGTTTGTGTATGCGCCGAATCTATTATGACAATGAAGGAGTTATGATTATGAGACATTATATAATAGCAAAATTTAAGGAATGCATTGACTGGAAGAGTCAAATGGAGGGAATCAAGGAATTATTTGAAGGAGCCACCAATGTTGAAGGCGTTTCGGGGGTTAGGATTTATCCGTCTTGTTCGGATCGGTCAAACAGAGCACATGTTATGATTGAATTGCAATTATCCCCTGAGGGGCTTGAGAATTTTGACAATTCTCCCATACACAGCGAATGGAAGATTAGATTCGGAGATATGCTTGAAGGAAAGACAATTTTTGATTGTGACTAAGTGTAAAATTTCATAGCTGATCAATAAATATAGATAGTGTAGAAAGTAAAATAAGCCGCACACTATTTCGCAAAATTTCCGTTTTACGAAATGATATGTTCGGCATCTAATATACATATACAAAAAAACAGCAGAGACTTATTGATCTGTATATGAATAGACTTCTCTTTTTGCATTCTGATAATTGATTCCGGCTCTGTCAAACAGTTCTGTTATGGTA
Organism: Butyrivibrio sp. INlla21; assembly: GCF_900116875.1. Taxonomy (GTDB): domain Bacteria; phylum Bacillota; class Clostridia; order Lachnospirales; family Lachnospiraceae; genus Butyrivibrio. The sequence goes on along the minus strand of NZ_FPCC01000024.1, from coordinate 33,959 downwards.
ACAAATTCATATCCCTCCCTAAGCAGGTCCGGAATAATTGTATCAAGAGCTTCTACAGTGGCATCATTTCCTTCAAGATCATGAAGAAGAATAACTGCTCCGTCTCTGGCGCCTTCAATAATCATCCGTGCGCGTTCGGAAGCCGGAACTTCAGGATCCCAATCCAGACCGTTGTATCCGCTTATGAATACTAATGGAATTGTATCCATCATAAGATCGTTCACATAGATATAGGGAGGCCTGAAGAACGTAGGCTCTTTCCCGGTGTATTCGACAATTCTTCGAGAAGTTTCCTTAATCTCGGCGAGAATTGTTTCTTTGTTGAATTCCCGCATATCGGAATGCGTAAGCGAATGGTTCTGAATATCGCATCCGTGCGCGATTTCTTCTTTGATAATATGCGATCTCTCAGGAGTCATGTTCTCTCCTATTAGGAAAAAAGAGGCCACAACGCCGTATTTCTTTAATTTATCAAGAACTTGTAATGTTGTTGTATCGGAAGGACCATCATCAAAAGTAAGTGCGATATATTTCTTCTTGTTATCCATGAAATTCGCCTCCATTATTGTGCTGATACGTTAGCTTTCTTATGCCATATTACTTCTAGAGAAGGGGTTCTGGAAGGCACCGTAAGAGCAATATCGTCAGTGACTCTGTTAAAAGAAGAATTGCCACCGTGAACATTTCTTTTAAACACAGGAGTTCCGTCACCTTTAAGAAAAGCCGATACGTACTCCTTTATAGAATGTATAGGATAGGGGAAACTCATACCCCCCATGTCATCTTGTGAAAAATTATGAATGTCCGATCCTGCTGAAAAGAGAAAATTCCGGTCATTCGCGTATTGGTAACCTAGAGCGTCTTGCCAGTCAGGGTTTCCAGCATTAAAAATTTCAGCGCCATCACATACTTCTGGAGTAAGATGAATTGCCTTTAGATATCCTCTTTCTCTGTATGGGTGAGCTTGAACCATTATTCCGCCGGCGCTGTGAACCGCTTCGTAAACTTCAAATCTGTCTTTTTGCATAATATCGGGATTGGATAGAAGCCAATCTTCGTCTACACCGTATAGTAGATATTCATCTCCGTCAAAATTATACTCGATGCCAAAAAAGACTGCTAAGCCCTTGTCTTTTGCAGCTTCTTCCGCATGTTTGTAGCCACTGCAATATAGTTCAACTTTTTTATCCCAGGGAAGATCTTTAGGAACGGCGCAATTACCATTAAAAAAATGGTCTGTTACAATAATACCGCTATATCCAAGGCCTATCATGTAGTCAATATAATCTTCGGCCGGAGTGTTTGAGCAGGCGCTTCCTTCCATAGTATGTAGGTGTGTTTCGTAAATGTATTCCATGATGTCTTTATTTTATTTACTCTTTCTATCTTGCCGGAATAGACTATTACCTGTTTGGATTGAGCAGATTTTCACATCCATAAGGCGCATTGACCAGATTATTGTTTCTTATGCTACAAGTCGCGTTTCTGCAATCTCTGCATCTGAAACTGATGTGATTTCCGTATAATCTTTTGCAGTTAAATGAGCAAAAAACCTTTCTCCCTTCGCGGGCTGTAAATGTTCTGCCACAGTTGATACAAATTCTTTTTACGTTATTAGCCATAATAAAACCCCTAAATTGTTATATAACTTAAATACATTATGTATAATATGTGTTAAAACACATTATTACCAAATGCGATAATTGCCGGATAATGCAAGGAAGGCAAACAAATATAAGCAATTATCATAGTATCTTCGAACGCCTTTTCTAAGAGGTTGATTCCAAAACCATTCAACCCATTTTTTTGCAGTAGAAAAATCACTGTTTTCATTATTGCTGTATGGAATAGTCAATGCGCTCTGAGCCATTGTAGCTATTAGTCCAACAGGATGGAGAACAGGTCTTTCTAGAGGCGTTCCGTCAACTTTATAAGCGCATCTTGCCGCTTCAAGATCGGTTTTAAAGAAATTCATCATCTTTAACGGAATCGAATATTGCCCTTTATCGATTCCAAACCATTCGGCGTCTAGACCGATATTTGCGGCCGTTCTATATGCGTCGCTGAAAAAATCACCGAATTGTCCCCAAGGCAATTCTTTATTCATCGGGCTTCCATCAAAATTAGCATATTCGGCGCTTAATCCCGTCTCAGGATGGCACGCTGTTACAAGGAAGTTTCTGCTTGCTTCTGCGGCTTTTTTAAAGAATTCCCTATCTTCTTCATATGCCCAAAGAGCAAACAGATCATAAAAATGCGGAAGATGATAGGATGGATCGGTAAAGCCAATTCCCGGGACAAATAAAATCTGGTAATTATCCTTATTCCACATGGGAGTGCCTACTCTACCGTTTTCACCCTTGTGTATGCATGAATGAAGAAGATCCTTGGCTTCTTTGCTATATTCAAAAATTCCGTCCCGATCGCCCCATCTGTGTGAAGCAAAAAAGAGTGCCATAGCATAAAACTCTTCGCCGTCGGGAGCTGGTCCGTCGGCATTTTTCTTACCATCTGTTTGACATGACCAAGCAAAATACCCTTCATTCTCTCCTTCTGTCATGAACATATATGTTTTTGACCATTTCCAGATTCGATCAAATTCTTCTTGCATATCAAGCTGAACACACATCATCATTCCATATGACATGCCCTCTGTTCTGGCGTCATTATTGCCGGTATCAGTCAGATACCCCATATCATCGCCGGCTTCATGATATATTCGTTCTTCTTCGTCATAGAAAAAAGTATTTACAATTTCTTTTAAACGTGAAGAAATTTCATCTTCGGTCTTTCCGATCTCTTTAAAGATGTTTCTGTATATGCCTGATTCAAATGCACTCATTATATAATAACCTTTCGATTTTATTGATCTATTATAACAATTACTTGGTTGAAATATAATCAGAATAGCTCATTCCGGTATACTTTTTAAAGCATTTACTAAAATAATTCGGGTCCGGAATTCCTACTTCTGCGGCTATCTGATACATTTTGATGTTAGATTTTGCTATTTTTACCGCTTTTTTCATTCGCAAGTCATTTAGGTATTCTACAAAATTCTTGCCGGTGTCTTGTTTGAATTTTCTTGATAGATAACTGGCGCTGAAGCCAAAATATTGTGCAAGAAAAGTAAGATTAAGCATTGAGTCCGTAAAGTTATCTTCTACGTATTTTTTAATAAGTTCGGTCGAGTTATTTTCATCTGAATTCTCGGTTTCTATTTCTGCCTTAGAATCTTCCCAAGAATCTTTAGATTCATCTAACCTCTTTTTAGCTCTTTCCAGTACATCGGAAATCTCCGCTCTTACCATAGGCTTAAGCATATAATCAAAAACGGGCAGACTTACGCATTTTCTTGCATATTCAAATTGATTGATTGCTGTCATGATTATAATGATCAGATTCGGATATCTGTCTGTTGCGGTTTTGGTAAACTCTATTCCATCCATAAAAGGCATGGAAATATCAACAAAAGCAATATCAGGCTTTACATCGTCAATAATGTTTATAGCTTCAATGCCGCTTGCGGCTTCTCCGACAACTTCCATGTTAAGAGTATCCCATTTGATACCGGCTCTCATGAGTTTACGTGCAGACTCTTCGTCGTCAATTATCATCACCCTGTATGTTCTGTTCATGTCACTTTACCCCATAATGGCTTGCATGCGGAATAATAAATTCAATTTCCGTATACTCACCGATTTCGCTGTTTATTTTTACCACGTCTTCTTTATCATAAAAGATTCTTATTCTTTCTATTGTACCCCATAAACCAAAACTCTCTGCGTCGAGTTCATCTTGATTTATCTTTTTTCTGGAAAGAATCTTTTCTATCTGATCCGCGTCCATACCCACGCCTGTATCTCTGACGCTTAGATGGAGTTCATTTTCTTCCATTCGGCTGGATATCCTTATTATACCTCGTTCACCTTTTAAGCGTATACCGTGATATATACTGTTTTCCACAAGAGGCTGCAGGATTAACTTAGGAACAATGAAGTTCTCAGTGTCCTCCGCAATATCATAAATATCTTCTATGATATCTCCGTACCTAAGCTTTTGAAGCGCAATATAATCTTTAACTATGCATACTTCTCTGGACAAGGGAATTTCCCTGTCTCCTTTACTTAGGAAGTTTCTGTAAAAGCTGCCAAGTGTTTCAAGTGCATCGTGTACCCTATCGGCGCCGGCATCCATCGCAAGAAAACCTATGGTTTCTATGGAATTATATAAAAAATGCGGCTTTATCTGCTCTTGGAGCACTCGCATTTCTGCTTTTTGAAGTGTTTTCTCTTTTTCTATAAGTGTAGCAATCAGTTCGTTTACATGGTCGATCATGCTGTTATAATCTGTCTTCAACATGTCGAGTTCGTTACTAGACATATCTATGTTGATTTTTTTAAGATGTCCGGAGCGTTTGTTTCTTTCCATTGAACTTGAAAGCTCAAACACTGGATCTGTAATATTCTTCTGAATAAATCTGGCTACATATATTGTCATCAATATAAACACCACCAGCAAGAAAAGTAATGCGTATATAATCTTGTATGGAATGCCTTCCGATCCGTACGAAGAAACTTTGAGAATAACAATCGGAAGATTGCTTACATTACATCCTGATATCAGGATCCGCTCATGATCAAGGACATCATTCTTATGCACTATCTGAGCGGAATCAAATCCGGTTTCAAAAAAAGGAACCAGCTCTTTATTTCCTGCCAAGTATGTACCATCGATTCCCATTATACATATATCGCTGTAATGTAGCTGATTTAGCATCTTTTGATATACCGAAGCGGATATATTCATTAACATAAGTCCGCGTCTACGCTGAGAGTCAATATCGTATATAGCTCTTCCAACAGTCACAACAGGCTTGTTATCCGCTCTTGTAGCTATTTTATTACTGTTAAGCGAGACCACAGCTCGTCCTCTTCCGTTGTAGATATCTTTTTTCCATATATCTTGTTCGATCAGAGGATGGTTATATTTATATGAAAATCTATCGGTAACTACTCTTTTCATATCCTCGCGAAAGACAATAACCGAATCCACGCCCTCTTTTACATTAAGAATACTCATAATTCCGTATCTGGCGTCATTGATCATTCCGATATCTACATCGTCTGTGTCCGCCCTAAGAAATGTTACTAGTCTTCCTTCAGTCATGATAAGTCTTGAAAGGTCTATATAATTCTTGGTTTCGGAATAAATATTATTGGAGAGTGTTTTTATAACGCTCTCTGCTTCGCGAATTCCATATTCTTTTCTCTCTTTTTCAGTAATGTAATATGTGGAAATCAGAAAGGAAACAATGGCAATAAAAATAATCCCAAAGATAACCTGCTTAAGACTGGATGACAGGGATGTTCTCTTGCTATTGTTATCATAGAATTGTAAGAGATTTTTCTTTATGTTCATATATCGCCCCTCAAAACTTCCTCCACATAATACCTCTTAAAGATAACATTTTTCACCTTTTGTTGCAAAAGAAAAAGAGCTTGGCTTTTATCTTTCGCCAAGCTCTAAATTGTATAAAATTATCAGCCTTTTACCGCACCAGCGATAAAGCTATCCTGAATTTTTCTGCTTAAGAAAACATATACTATCAAAGTCGGGAATGTTGCGATTACAAGAGCCGCACCAATCGGACCCCAATCTGTTGTATATGCACCTGACAAGGCTTTAATACCTACAGGCAATGTTCTGTGTTTAGAGTCGGAAATGAAAACATTGGCAAACATGAACTCATTCCAACATTGAAGGTATGAATAGATACCTACAGTTGAAAATGCGGGTTTTGTAAGCGGAAGTATAATCTTAAAAAACGTTCCGAATAATCCACATCCATCAATTCTTGCAGCTTCATCAAGGTCAATAGGAATATCGACCATGAATCCTGTACATATAAGAATTGCCATTGACAATGCAAAAGCTGAATATGGCACGATAAGTGTTGAATATTTGTTGAGCCAATGAAGCTTAGATAAAACAACATATACCGGTACGATTGAAGCCTGAAGTGGAATAGTAAGTCCGAGCATAAAGAATGCGTTGATATACTTATTAAGCCTCGAAGGAATACGAGTAATCGCGTAAGTGGCCATCAATGCTGCCATTAAAGAAATGGCAATTGCCAAAGTTGTAACCAGTAAACTGTTTGCAAAATACAGTGCCATATTTCCCGTCTTAAGGGCTGAAGCGTAATTCGACCACAACCAGTCCTTAGGGATACCTATAATGTTTTTTCCGAAAATTTCATCATTGGATTTAAGAGAAAATGTAAACATGAAGTAAATAGGGAATAAGTTTACAAGTGCCCATATTCCAAGAAGAATATATGCTAACGATTTTTTAAACTTCATTTTTATTTATCCTTTTCCTTAAATGCAGCGCTTATCAATAATGCAAACGCAAAGCAAAGTGCTATCAACATAACAGTGATTGTACTACCCATACCATACCTGTTTCTTAAGAAAAGCATGTTCTCAAGCAAGGTACTGGGTACTTCTGTTGACTGGAAGGGTCCGCCTTCAGTCAAAATACGTACAAGGTCGTAAGTCTTAAGTGAACCTGTTACCGCGAAAATTACGCTTACTTTTAAAATCGGCTTAATGATCGGAATAACAATGTACTTATCAACCTGCCACTTTGTTGCGCCGTCAAGCATAGCTGCTTCTCTTAAGTCTACTGATACACCTTTAACTCCGGCGTACATTAAAAGCATATGGTAGCCGATGTACTGCCAAATAGTGGGCACAACGATACTTCCAAGCGCTGTTCCGATTTCGCCCACCCATACATGCTTATACTGACTAAGATGAACAAGATCAAGAAATCTGTTTAAAAGACCGTAGTCGGGATTATATATTTTCAACCAGAGCTGACCGATAACAACGGTTGAGATCAACACAGGCATAAAGAATATTGATAAGAATACCTTTTCGCCCTTTGGCTTTCTTCCCAAAAGAAGTGCCAGCGCCAACGAAATAGGCAACTGTATAAACACTGAGAAGATAGCTATGATCATTGCGTTTTTCAATGACGTTATAAATTTGATCGAACCATTGGTAAACAGCTCTACGTAATTGGCAATTCCAATAAATGTTCCTTCAGAAAAACCATTCCAATCAAATGTACTTCTATAGAGTGATACTGCTATAGGAGCAATAAGAATGCTTATAAAAAGTGCTAATCCGGGAAGAAGAAATACGAATATGGTCAAATGCTTTTTTATGTTCTTGTTTCTTCTTTCCCTTAATATTTCTTTACTTACAATATAATTATTATCAGACATTATTATAACCTTCTAAAATAATACGATCCTTCCGTCTTCCCCATGGGAAGCACAGGAAGGATCGTAAGTAGCCTAAGCTAAATCTTTTGTTTTATGTTATCGAATATCTTTTGCTAATCCCTTGATGAATGCCTCACCATCAACCTGGCATCCATAAACCTGATCTACATATGAAAGATATGTATTAGCTGAATCAGCATCCATAGCTGTATCTCCGAAGAGAACGTATGTATCTGCATTTGAGCAGATCTCAGCAACTGCCTGTGTGAGCTCATTTACAGAGCTTGTATCACCATAAGGTGTCCATGCAGGAAGTCCACATCCATCAAGATATCCATAGTGGCAAATAAGCTTACCAAGCTCGAAAGTATAATCAGCTGCTCTCTCAGCGTTAGGTGAAGATGCTGCAACAGCAAGTGTATCTGAAGGTCCACCGATTAACTGACCAAGCTTAGCCTTATCAGCGTTAATTACAGGGAACTCACTAACCTTTACCTTAGGGAAGAACTCTGCATTGTTTGCGAAGTCTGCACAGTTCCATGTTCCGTTCATGTAGAATGCATATTTACCAGCCATGAAGTTGTTCTTAACTTCATCGTTTGTAAGGCCGATTCCTGAAGGATCAAAGTATCCGTCTTTAACAAGCTTCTGGAATGTATCAACAGCAGCACCAACATCTGGATTGTCCCATGTTGCTCTTCCAAGGAAAATATCGTTAAGTGCATCTGCGCCTGCGCTCTTCTCGATAACAGACTCAAGATACTCAGTTACGCACCATGTCTCTTTTCCTGCACATCCGAAAGGAATGATTCCCTTAGCCTTAAGTGCATCACAGCACTTAATGAACTCTTCATATGTTCCGGGGATCTCATCGTATCCAGCCTCTTTTAAGAGATCCATGTTAGCGAAGAGACCAACGATGTTCATTGTTAACGGAACACCATAGTGCTTTCCATCATATGTTGTGTTTCCGAGCATAACCTCAGGAAGCTCACTCTTGTAATTCTCATAAGCAGCATCAAGGCAATATACCTTTCCTGCCTCTACGAAATCACCAAGGAATGCACATGACCATGTAAAGAAGATATCAGGCATTTCGTTAGCTGAAACAGCTGCTTTAATCTTTGTCTTGTAAGACTGGTTCTCAAATGCTTCCCATTCTAATGTGATCTCAGGGTACTTAGCCTGCATATCAGCAATAGCTGCTTCATATGCATGACGGTTTGAGTCACTCTCTGTAGCGATACACCACATTTTAAGAGTTATAGGCTCTCCTGATGCTGCAGCCTCAGCGGCAGGTGCTTCTGCCTCTGCTTCAGCAGGTGCTTCTGCCTCTGCAGCAGGAGCTGCATCACTTGAATCTGTAGCCGGTGCTGTAGATGCTGATTCTCCACATGCAACAAGTGAAAGAGCCATTACACCCGCCAACACGGTTGAAACTAAACGCTTCATTTCCATATCATACCTCCCATTATAAAGTTTTGTTTTGGTGACAATGTCACCTGTTCTATCGCAAGCATTTCTGCTTTTGATCCCCTTTATTTCCCTGTTGTATGAACCATAGGCCAGGGATATTCTATAGTAAGAGTATCTCCATTGACTGAGTAATAGAGAAAAGCATCTTGAAAACGGAAATCTGCATCATACATGAGTTTTATCTGTCCGGAAGCTTCGTCGACCGCATATTGTCCGCCAAAACTATTGTCTTCCATAAACCTTCCATCGTTCGAAAAAACAAAAGATGAATTTCCATTCTCATGGAGCCAATATCCAACAATCCCTTGCTTGTCTTCTTCCGAAAAATCAATGCTGTTACCGTTAGCGTCGGTTCCCTCGCATGCCGTATATTTTTCTATTTCATATAGAACAATACCTTCGTTATCGGTATCATAATGCATCTTAAGTTCATTACCGTCTTTGGCGGTTAATGTTATAAACTTATCATCTTTGATATATTTGTATTTTTCATTTTTAAAGACAGCGTTTCCGTTGTCATATAATGCAAGAATCTCTTTGTCCGGCTCATGATTGTATGCCCAACTCTCAACTTTTTTACCACATCCGTTAAGAGTAAGCGTAGCAAAAATCAGTATGCCAACAATCAATGACTTCTTTAGATTTTTCATGTAGCTGCCTTCTTTTTGTTTTCTATACCTCACGGCATAATCTAGTATATATGATAAAAAAAATTGATTGAATGGAAATCTTTTACTTCATCAAGTACTTTTTTTACTTCTTGACGATAAAAGATAATTTTATGCTACTTTTTTTGTGCAGAATGTATGTTAATACTTTAACGCTTTAGAATTGCGCTCGGGATTATTGATACTTTTATACATAATGCCCATTCTTTTACGTCAATCTGACAAGGCCGGGATCAATAGTAAAGACAACAAAAAAACACAGGCATTTGCCTGTGTTTAAAATATCAGCCGCTATTAAATGCAATTATATCCTTTGTTTATTAGAATATTTTCCACCTGCTTGGTGTCATCAGTATGAATAACCATTATAGGCAGCCCGGATTCTCTGTTAAATGAAAGATATGTATAATTTACATTTATATTGCTTGAATATAATGTTTTCAAAATCTTATCCAATGAGCCGACCTCATCGGGACACTCTACAGCTAAAACCGGAGTTGTTTTGCAAATATATCCGGCTTTTCCAAGAACATCAATACTTTTCTCAGGATCGGAAACTACCATTCTTACTATTCCATATTCTGCGGAATCATTGGTAACAGAACCCAAAATATTTACCCCACTATCACACAGGATTCCGGTGATATTCTGTAAGCATCCTTTTTTATTTTCTGCGTATATAGATATTTGTTTAAGCATTTTTCATTCTCCTCACTATGCCGATTGGCGTATGCATGTATTCTAACATCAGGACATCCCCATGTCCAGTAAAAAAGCGAGACAGCGGGGCTATCTCGCTAAAATATTATTCGTCAAATGCTTTCTTTACCGCTTGTAATACATCAGAAGCGGTAAACGGCTTTACAATAAAGTCTTTTGCTCCTTTTTTTATTGCCATAACTATCATATTCTCATATTTTTGATCTGAACACATGACAACTTTAGCTTTGGGGTCAAATTTCATAACAGCCGAAAGCGCATCTATTCCATTCATTTTGGGCATGTTTATATCTAGTATCAAAATGTCAGGCTTCTTTTCTTTATAAAATTCAACTGCCTGCTCACCCGTCACAGCCTCTCCAACTATCTGAAAATCTGCCGGATCAAGCGCAGATTTTAGCATTTCTCTCATGAGAACAGTATCATCCGCAATCAGTACTTTTTTTCGCATAAGCCACTCCTTATATGATATGAAAATACATAGCAAGTTATTCTATATACTTAATAATACCACATAAGTTATCGTTTTTTACACCATTAAACGTTATTTTGATAATCAGCTTGTCTGATCTTTGCTCTGCTGATCTTTCCGGAGCTTGTCCTTGGCAGATCGGATACAAATTTAATTATTCTAGGATATTTGTAAATAGCAACTCTTTCTTTTACAAACTCCTGAATCTCTTTCCCAAGCCTTCCGTTATCCGAATATCCTTCTTTCAAGATAATGCTTGCTTTAACGACGGCGCCTCGGTTCTTGGATGGAAATGCTGTGACAGCACATTCAAATACAGCCGGATGACGCATAATTATATCTTCTACTTCCGAAGGTCCGATCCTGTATCCACTGGACTTTATTACATCGTCATTTCTTCCTATAAAATAGAAATGGCCTGATTCGTCCATTATTGCCTTATCTTTTGTATGATAAACTCCTCCTGTCCAGACTTCTTTATAAAGCTCTTCATCACCAAGATAGCCTTTAAAAACTCCGATAGGGCGCTTATCATCTTTGGGGATCAAAACGATTTCGCCCTCTTCGCCTACAGGAACGGGTTTATTATCTTCGTCCACAAGTTCTACCTTATATAAAGGAGATGCACATCCTATTGTTCCGGTCAGTTGTTCCTCTCCCACAGCTGTACAAATCTGCAAAGCTGTCTCAGTCTGACCAAACCCTTCTCTAATAGTAAGTCCGGTAAGATCCGTAAATCTCTTTGCTATCTCTTTAGGCATCGGCTCTCCGGCGGTTGTAACGTAACGCAAGTTATTTAAATCGTATTTTCCAAAATCCTCAATCACAAAGTACTTGTATATAGTAGGCGGAGCACAAAAACTGCGTATTTTTTCTTTTTCAAGCAATTTAAGCATATCTCCTGCATAGAATTGCTCATAATCATAGACCATTATGGCTGCACCCATGAACCACTGCCCATATAGCTTTCCCCAAGCAGATTTTGCCCAGCCCGAGTCGGCAACGGTTAGATGCAGGCCATCTTCTTTCACTCCATGCCAATTTTTAGCTGTAAAAATGTGTGCTATAGGATAGGAAAAGTCGTGAATAACAGCTTTGGGTTCACCGCTTGTCCCAGATGTGAAATAATAGAGCATGTCGTCTTCAACATGTGTAGATACTCTTTCCAGTTTATTTGAAGCTTTTTCCATAAGCTCATCAAACGAAATCTTGTCTTTGTACTTATCACCCACCACAAGCTGGATTGTCCCGCTTCCGACCAGTGCTTCTTCTACTTTACTGCATATCTGATCAGAATTAACACAGATTACGACCTTTGCCTTGGCAAGAGATACTCTCTGCCTTATATCCTCAGCGGACACCATGTGTGATGTCGGTATTGCAACGGCTCCAAGCTTATGAATAGCCAAAATGCTTATCCAATACTCGTATCTTCTTTTCATAAGAAGCATTACCGAATCTCCGCGTCTAACGCCGAGTTCTTTAAGCATATTTGCGGCTTTATCAGATAAATGCTTCATATCTCCAAAAGTAAAGCGCGTATCCTCACCTTCGGCACTCCTATGAACAAGCGCCAGCTTTTGCGGCTCTTCTTTTGCATATCTATCTATAACATCATATGCGAAATTAAATGAATCATTATAATTGATTTTTATATCTATAATCTTTCCGTTTTCGTCTATTACTTCTTTATAATAGTCCTGGTATATATAAGCCATCTTTTCACCTAGTATCCGATATTTCTGAATTTTTGATATCTTTGCTCAACAAGCGTTTCTTCATCCGTCGCACAAAGTTTTTTCAGTTCCGAATATATATCCTCTCCAAGCCCTGTAATATCATCTTTCTTGCATATTTTATCGATAAGACCAAGCTTATATAATTTCTCGGAAGTAAGGAACAATGCATCAGCCACTACATCGGCTTTTTCTGTGCTTTTCCACAAAATATTAGCGCAGCTCTCAGGAGAAACCACGCTAAAATAGGCATCTTCCAGCATCCAAATTTTATCGGAATGGCTCAGTGCAAGCGCTCCACCACTTCCTCCTTCGCCAATCACTATGGATAAGATAGGTGTTTTCAAATCAGACATCTCATAAAGGTTCTCGGCAATAGCTCGTCCCTGTCCTCGTTCCTCGGCATCCACTCCACAAAACGCTCCTGCTGTATCAACAAAGCATAGTACTGGTCTGTGGAATTTCTCAGCTTGCTTCATGAGCCTAAGAGCTTTTCTATATCCTTCCGGATGGGCGCTTCCAAAATTATGAGCAATCCTGTCTTCCGTGTTCTTTCCTTTTTCAATGCCAATCACTGTTATTGGCATATCTTTCAGAAATCCCACACCTGCAATAACAGCACCGTCGTCACCAAAATATCTGTCTCCATGGAACTCCATAAAGTCATTAACAATTCCGTTTATATAATCTACTGCTGTAGGCCTATTTTCACCTCTGGCGCCCAGCACTATATCATAATCTTTCATAATACTCCTAATATGTCATGTTTCAGCAATTATGTATCTTAAGAATCTTTTCAAGATATGCCTTCTGCTGATCTCTCGGAACAATTGCATCAATAAAACCACACTCCAACACGCGCTCTGCCTTCTGGAATCCTTTTGGCAATGCCCTGTTGAGTGTTTTTTCTATGACGCGCGGTCCAGCGAATCCAATTCTGGCATCCGGCTCAGCAAGTGTTATGTCTCCCAGCATAGCAAAGCTGGCATTAACGCCACCGGTAGTCGGATTGGTCAAAAGAGCTATATAAAGGTTCCCATTGTTGCTATGACGTTTTACAGCTGCGGAAACTTTAGACATCTGCATAAGCGAGATCATTCCTTCCTGCATTCTCGCTCCGCCTGAAACAGTGATCCCGATAACAGGAAGAGATTTTTCCGTGGCATATTCAAAAAGATTTGTAATCTTTTCTCCCACAATTGCACCCATGGAACCCATCATAAAATTAGCATCCATGGCAAAAATACAGCATGAATGGCCTCCTATTGTTGCTTCTCCACAGATAACGCCTTCATTTTCTCTGCTTTTTTCTTTCGCCGCCTGAAGTTTGCTGTCATACTCAGGAAAGCCAAGTACATTCTTGGATTCATACTCCCTGCACAACTCAACAAAACTTCTTTTATCCGTGAGCATAAGAATCCTTCGCCTTGCTCTGACGGTAAAGTAGTGCCCACAATTAGGGCATACGAAGTTATTTTTTCTTATTTTTGCTACAGAAACTTCCTTTTGGCATTTTTTGCAAGTTACTTTTCTGCTTCGAATTCTGTTTCCGCTGTATTCCAGCTCATTATTTGCTTTTAAAAAAAGATTTCTTAATTCCATTTATCACAAAACCTTTTGGCATATACCTGTATCATAATTTCCGATGACAAATCCGCCATTTTCCATAAATTTCATATGCATCTCGCGGTTATTTTCAACTCCAACAAGAACAAACTCAGAAAGCGCACTCTTCATCTTTCTGATCGCACCATCTCGGGTGTCTGCACATACAATGAGTTTTCCTAGCATTGAATCGTAAAAAGGTGTAACTTCATAATTTTGGTATAATGCAGAATCAAATCTTACATCTACACCTCCCGGGATATGCAAAAGCTCTACTTTTCCGGTTGAAGGAGTAAAATCCTTTGCATTCTCAGCACATATCCTGCATTCAATCGCGTGCTTACTATGAGCAATATCTTTTTGATCAAAAGGAATCTCTATTCCCGCTGCAGTTCTTATCTGCCACTCAACGATATCTATTCCGCATACCATCTCTGTAACAGAATGCTCAACCTGAAGTCTGGTATTCATTTCCATAAAATAATATGCGTTATCTTTTACAAGAAACTCTACTGTGCCTACGGTCACGTATCCTACAGCTTTAGCAAGCGCTTTTGCCGATTCATACATTGACTGTCTAAGTTCTTCCGGCAAAACAGGTGCCGGGCATTCTTCTATAAGCTTCTGATTTTTTCTCTGCACAGAGCAATCTCTGTCGCCAAGGATAACTACTTTTCCGTTCTTATCGGCAAGAATCTGTACTTCCACATGCTTAACGTTTTCAAGGTATTTCTCCATAAAAACCGCATCGTCGGCAAAAGAGTTTTTGGCTTCTTTCTTTACCTGTTCAAGCGCGGAAATCAACTCGCTCTCTTCCCTTACAACACGAATTCCTTTTCCGCCGCCACCTGCTCTTGCCTTTAAAATAACCGGATAGCCTATCTTTTTGGCCCATTTGATTGCATCTTTATCATTCTTCAAAATATCGCTTCCGGGCGTAATCGGGACTCCGGCAAGTTTTGCAACTTCTCTTGCAATCTCTTTTTGTCCCATCTTCTCCATAACTTCTGCGCCGGGGCTTATAAGTGTAATATTATTTTCCTCACACCTTCTTGCAAATTCCGGATTCTCTGAAAGCATTCCATAACCCGGATGAATCGCTTCCGCTCCAACCGCCTGCGCCAGTGTGATTATCACATCCATATTGAGATAGCTGTCTTTTACAAGCGGACCGCCAATGCAATAGCTTTCATCTGCCATCTCGACGTGGAGCGCATCTGCATCCGCATCAGAGTAGATCGCTACTGTCTCAATACCCATTTCTTTGCAGGCTCTTATAACTCGAACCGCCACTTCACTACGATTAGCAATAAGAATTTTAGAAAACATATTATGCCTCCTTACTGTCACCTTCGCCGGTGATCGCAAAAGAGAAATCACCGCTCATGCACTTCTTACCATCAACCGTAAGCTCACCATGAAGCACATACATAGGATGAAAAGACCTGATAAGCTTAGTATCTATCCTTACCCTGTCTCCGGGCTTGACCATATTGCGAAATCTCACCTTATCAAGCCCCGTGTAAACGGGGATACAGCCTTTTTTATTCATCATTTCCTCGAACATGATACATGCAGACTGTGCCATCATTTCACACTGAATAACTCCGGGAACAATAGGATTACCCGGAAAATGTCCTTGTAAAAAGAATTCATCTCCGCGAACCTGATAATATCCTGTAGCAGTACCGTCTTCGTTCAAATATGCCTCATCCACGAGAAGCATTGGCTCTCTATGCGGAAGTATATTTTTAAGCTCTTCTCTGTTCATAAAAACCTCTTTTATCCAATAACAAAAAGCGTCTGGTTGTACTCAACAAGAGTTCCTTCTGTGACACAAACTGCTTTTATAACTCCATCAACAGGCGAATTTACCTCATTCATCATTTTCATTGCTTCGATAGTGCAAAGAACATCACCGCTTTTTACGTTGTCTCCGACTTTTAATGCGGGACGGTCTCCTACTGTACCATAAAAAATTCCAAGCAAGGGAGCTTTTACTTCTGTTCCCTCTACTTTTTTAATCGGCGCTTCATTCTCAGCCTTTTTTTCTACCGGAGGAATCACAACATTAGCTGTATCTGCAATCACTTGATTTGCGTGAGCAGAAACTTCTCTTTTGATAAAAAGCTTGAAATCGCCTTCTTCAACAGATAATTCCGTAAGATTTAATTGTGAAAAAAGCTCCTTATAATCCTGTAATGAATTCATAATCGCCCTCTCTTAGTTAACCTTCTTAAATGCGATACAAGCATTGTGTCCGCCAAATCCAAGTGATGTGCTGATGGCATAAGTGACATTAGCTGATACAGCCTTGTTGGGTGTGTAATCAAGATCTAACTCTTCATCTTTTTCCTTGTAATTAATTGTCGGAGGGATTATCCCCTCTTCAAGAGCAAGAACTGATGCAATCGCCTCAACAGCGCCGGTTGCGCCCATCATATGTCCTGTCATTGACTTTGTTGAACTTATATGAATGTCATACGCTCTTTTTCCAAAGACATCTTTGATCGCTTTTGTTTCCATTGCATCATTAAGATGTGTTCCTGTTCCATGTGCGTTAAAGTAAATCTCATCATTATCACCAATCTGAGCCTCATTGACCGCTGCTCTGATTGCTCGAACCGCTCCGTCACCTTCCGGATCCGGTGCAGTAATATGATATGCATCCGCTGTATTTGAATAACCTACAACTTCAGCAAATATCTTAGCTCCACGCTTCTTAGCATGCTCATATTCCTCAAGAACAAGGATTCCTGCACCTTCGCCCATTACAAATCCGGCTCTTCTTTTATCAAAAGGAAGACTTCCGCAATTGGGGTCGTCTGACAGGTTAAGTGCCTGGCAATTGATGAATCCGGCCATAGCAAGTTCATTTATTGACGCTTCGCTTCCGCCCGCAATGATCGAATCTGCGTAGCCATGCTTGATCGCTCTATATGCCTCTCCCAAAGTATGAGTTGATGTGGCACATGCTGTCACAATAGGGAGTGTGGGGCCTTTAGCACCAAACTTGATTGATACCGCACCTGTCGCCATGTTTCCTATCATCATAGGAACAAAAAAAGGCGATACCATCTCAGGTCCTTTTTCGTTAAGCTTATTTGTCTCTCTGATTGTTGTATTAATTCCACCAATTCCAGATCCGATATATACGCCGAAACGCTCCTTATCAATATCACTATCTAATATTCCGCTCTGCTCAACAGCCTGCTTGGATGCAGCCATTGCATACTGCATGAAAAGATCGGATTTTCTTATTTCCTGAACGGTGTCATAGTATTTCTTCGGCTCGAAATCTTTGACCTCTGCATCAAGGTTTACCTTAAGGCCTGATGCATCAAATCTTTTTATTGTATCGATACCGCATTTTCCGCTTTTTAAACTATCCCAAAAAGTATCTATATCATTTCCAACAGGGGATATAACGCCCATTCCTGTAACTACTACTCTACACATACATGCCTCCATCTACTTTGATTACTTCCCCTGTGATATAAGAAGAATTTTCACTAGCTAAAAACAATGCCAGATTAGCTACATCCTCAGGTAATCCAAGTCTTGTGAGCGGAAGCTGAGCTTTAAGCTCGGATACCTGTGCTTCACTGAGTTCTTCTGTCATCTCAGTAGAAATATATCCGGGGGCTATAGCATTACACCTCACATTTCGTCTGCCGTATTCTTTGGCAACAGACTTTGTAAATCCAACGATACCTGCCTTAGATGCAGCATAATTAGTCTGACCTTTATTTCCCATTAGCCCAACAACCGAGCTAATGTTTATGATGTTTCCGTGGCGCTGCTTAACAAAACTTCTTATAAACGAACGCGTTACAAACATCGTGCCTTTTAAATTAATATCAATTACATCGTCAATATCCATAACACTCAGGCTTGGAAGAAGATTATCGCGTGTTATTCCTGCATTATTTACCAGAATGTCTACTTTTCCGAAATCAGCAAGTATCTCTTCAGAAACTGATTCGACCTGCTCTGCATCTTTTACATCGCATACATAAAGTCTTACATCCGCCCCAAGTTCTTTAATTGTATTTATGGCCTTTTGAGCCCTTTCGTTATCTCTTGTGGCAATTACTGCAAGTGATGCTCCGTTTTTAGCAAACAAATTGGCAATTGCATTTCCTATACCACGTGTTCCGCCTGTAATTACCGCAACTTTCCCTGTAAGCATTATTTAGTCATTCCCTCCATAGTAAGCTTCAATGAATCCAGATCGCATACGTTAAATATTCTTGCTTCCGGAACTGTTCTTTTTACAAAACCTGATAAGGTCTTACCGGGACCACACTCAATGAAAGTATCAACCCCATCTTCCGCCATGTTTGCAAGTGTCTCCTCCCACTTAACGCTGTTTGAAATCTGGTCAGTAAGTGTCTCTACCATTCCTTCTCTGTTATCTGGATATGGTTTTGCAGTCTTATTAGCATAAAGAAAGATATATGGTTTATTTATGTTATATAACTTTTCTGAAGCCAATTCCTCTTTTAATCCATCAGAAGCGCCCTTCATATAAGGTGTATGGAACGCTCCACCTACCGCAAGTTGAACAAAACGAACTTTCTTCTCGGTAAGTGTCTCTTTCAACTTTTCAATTCTTTCGGCCTCTCCTGACACGACAATCTGTCCGGGACAGTTGAAGTTTACCGGATACACTCCATACTCACTGCATAACTGAACAAGTTCTTCTTTGTCCATCCTCATTACAGCTATCATCACGCCATCAATTGACTCCGATGCCTTCTGCATCAGCTGGCCTCTCTTACACACAAGCTTAAACGCATCCTCGTTGGAAAGCGCTTTGGATGAAGCCATAGCCGCCACCTCACCAAGTGAAAAACCGGCAACGACATCAGGCTTTATTCCATTTTTTTCCAGTGCCATAGCACATGCTAAGTCAACCAAAAAAAGGCAAGGCTGAGTATTTTCTGTCTTTTTCAGTTCTTCTTCTGTTCCTTCAAACATCTGGGAAAGTGTTCCGGGTCTTTCTCCTTCTGCATTGTCAAAAAGACTCTGCACCTCCGGTACATTCTCGTATAGATCTTTTCCCATTCCTGCATATTGACTGCCTTGTCCGGCAAATAAAAAAGCTATTTTTCCCATGTTATCTCCAAAATTATGCACCCATAAGTGCTGCCGCTTCGCTACAGATGCTTGTTATTATTTCTTCGCAAGTATTCTCGCTGTTTACAAGGCCGGCGATCTGTCCACACATACATGAACCATACTTAACATCGCCTTCTATGGCTGCTTTTCTAAGTGCACCTGCACCCATTGCTTCAAGCTCTGCCTGTGTTGTCGCGGGATCGCTCTCTTTTTTCTGGAATTCCCTTGTCATGCGGTTCTTGAGTGCTCTTACAGGATGTCCAAGTGTCTTTCCGGTAACGATGGTGTCCCTATCCTTAGCCGAAAGGACTTTTTCTTTATAATTCTCATGAACGTTGCATTCTTTGGCTGTCAGGAATCTTGTTCCCATCTGTACAGCTTTTGCTCCAAGCATGTATGCTGCAGCCATTCCTCTGCCATCCGCAATTCCACCTGCTGCAATGACCGGAATATTGACCGCATCTACAACCTGCGGAACAAGCGCCATAGTTGTTGTCTCTCCGACATGGCCTCCGGACTCGCATCCTTCTGCTATAACCGCACTGGCGCCCATTCTTTCAACCATAACTGCAAGGGCAACACTGGCTACTACGCAGATAACCTTAATATTAGAAGCTTTTAGTTGCTCCATATACTTTGCCGGGTTTCCTGCACCAGTTGTAACTACAGATACTCCTTCCTCGCATACAACATTTACTGCTTCATCGATGTATGGACTCATAAGCATTAAGTTTACGCCAAATGGTTTGTCCGTGAGCTTCTTAGCCTCTTTAATCTGTGCTCGCAATTGTTCCCCATTTGAGTTCATTGCTGCTATAAGGCCAAGCCCACCTGCGTTGGATACAGCTGCTGCAAGCTGAGCATCTGCTATCCACGCCATTCCTCCCTGAATAACAGGGTATTTAATTCCAAGTAATTCACATACCGGGTTCTTATTCATTTCAATCCCTCCAGAGGATTACTGCTTCTCAATAAGCTCAACAAGCTTATCAATTGTTGTGATTTCCTGAGAAAGCTCGATCTTGCAATCAAGTTCTTCCTGCATCTGCATAACAAGCTCCATGATATCAAGTGAATCAAGACCGATATCTGTAAATGTATCGCTAGACTTGATCTCTGACTCCTCTTTATCAAGATACTCTGCGATTATACGAATTATTGTTCCCTTTACGTCCTTCATTTGTTTATCTCCTTTAATTCTCACTTTTCCCATACATATGCTCTACACACATGTCATAGGGTTGTTTTATTATAATTCTTTGTTACAATAATCTTGGGGGTTACCCCCAGGTCAAGAAAAAAATTAATCAATTTAGCGGGGTTTTTATGACAACATTTCAGAATTTTCAAGATGACGATTTAGAATATACGCTCACCGTAAGCCAGTTTGCGAGACTATGTGGTACAACAAGAGACACTTTAAGATACTATTATGAACAGAACATAATTAAGCCAAGAATCGATCCCGATAACGGATATCATTACTATTCTGCTTCCCAGATAAGTTCTTTTTATTTTATCTCAACCATGCGCCAGACAGGCTGTTCCATCAAAGAAATCCGTAACATAATTTATAATTCATCCAAAGAAAGTATCACCAATTTGGTTAATTCTAAAATCTTAGACATGCAAAAAGAACTTTTTTCCATTAATAAAAAAATCAGCGCCCTTCACCTGGGCATGTGGATATTGGATAAATACGAGGATCACGGCCCGGATAAGCCTTTTATGGATGACATTCCGGAAATAAGTGTGACGACAACCCCCATCGAAAACAAATCTGATGCACATCACGCGGCTGATATTGCACATGACATCTCCAATCACATGTCTAGGGTGAAAGAAAATGATACACTTTCAACGTTTCCCTCAGGAGTAACGATTAAATACAAAGATCTTGTTAATAAAAATTATCTTTATAATAATATAATCAGCTTATCGTTCCTCCCCGCCGATAACGAGTCCTCTTTTCCGCTTCCAAGCGCAAAGACTGTATGCTGCTATCACGACCATCATTCTCCGGCAATTGAAAAAACATACAGAAAGATGGTTTCATATATAAAAAAGAACAGGCTAAAAGCCTGCTCTGATCTATATTCTATAAGTTTAATAAACTTGTATAACAAAGAAGAAACTCATTCTTACTTTAAATACTTATTTATCTGCGTAGAATAATATGTTTTCATGCTTTTGACGGAATTGAAGTTATGATCACTTCTGCATCACCTTCAATCTCGTACTTGCCGGTGTCTGCTTCAATAAATAATGAATCACCTTTCTTCATGGAAATCGCTTCTGTGTCTGTTGATACAGTGCAGTTTCCTGTGATAGAAAGAATGCTAACGAAGGACTCCTTTCCGGCGTTTCCATGATATACCGCCTCCTTTTTGACGGTAATTTTGTCGACACAAAAATACTCACATGTAGCCAAGTGTCCGCTATTAGAAACAGTATCTGTCGGTCGCTCAAGCTTTGTAACATCAAGCGCCTTTGAAATATGCAATTCCCTTGGCTTTCCGTCAGGCCCTAATCTTCCGTAATCATATACTCTATAAGTAACGTTTGAGTTTTGTTGTATTTCGGCAACCATAATTCCTTCACCGATTGCATGAAGCGTTCCGGGAGCTATAAAAATCACGTCTCCTTTTTTTACATACTTCTTATGCAAAACTTCTGTAAGAGTATTATCATTAATTCGTCGCTCAAATTCTTCTTTATCTATATGTTTTTCAAAACCTTGATACAAAAAAGCGCCCTCATCAGCCTCAATCACATACCACATCTCTGTTTTTCCAAACTGCTTTTCATGCTTCAGGGCATACTCATCATCAGGATGTACTTGAATTGACAATGGCTTTTTTGCATCTATAAGCTTGATTAAAATAGGAAAATCATCGAATCTTTCGCAATTAGTTCCTAAAACAGCTTTATTTTCATTTATAAACTCCGAAAACAGTCTATCTTTTTGAATATCACTTGTTATCCTTGAACTGCCGTCTTTATGGCAAGAAAGAACCCATGCCTCTGCACATATTTCTCCGTCACACTCAATTCCATATTCATTAACCAGACGATTTCCACCCCAAATATAGTCTTTGCAAGCAGGTTTTAATTTATATATTCCCATTATGATATTCCTTTTTTATTCACTATAATAATCTTATCTTATGAATTATATACATATTTATTGATTTATGTCATTCTTTTTATAAGTAGATTATCTCTTTTTTTCGTGTTATACTACTTTCTCACATATTAAATAAAGAGGGAATACAATGAATAAAGAAAATAAAATGGGTGTTATGCCGGTAAAAAAGCTTATTTTGTCTATGTCTTTGCCAATGATGATTTCAATGTTGGTACAAGCCTTATATAACGTTGTGGACAGTATCTTCGTATCAAATATAGTAGGTGAATCACTTACTGCCGGAGAAGATGCGCTTACAGCCGTAACTCTGGCCTTCCCCATGCAGAATCTTATGATCGCTTTAGGTTCAGGAACGGGAGTCGGTATAAATGCTCTACTTTCGCGCTCTTTAGGTGAAAAAAAATTTGATAAAGCAGATTCTGCCGCAAATATGGGCATTTTACTTACGTTTGTCAACTATCTCGTCTTTCTTATTATAGGCATCTTTTTTGCACCCGCTTTTATTCGTACTCAAACTACATCTGCAACAATATCTTCATACGGGGCAACTTATCTTCAGATAATTAGTTGCTGTTCTTTAGGTCTTTTTTTCCAAATGATCTTTGAACGTCTGCTTCAGTCTACCGGAAAAACTTTCTATAGCATGATTTCGCAGGCAACCGGTGCACTTATTAACATCATATTTGATCCACTTCTAATCTTTGGCATCGGACCTTTTCCCACACTTGGAATTGCCGGTGCTGCTTATGCAACCATATTAGGCCAGTTCATTGCTGCCATGATTGGTCTTTTATGCAATTTAAAATTCAATACAGAAATCCATCTTTCTATTAAAGATATCACCACTCCTGTTTTTTCCACGATTAAAGAAATCTTTTATGTCGGAATACCTTCAATACTTATGATGTCTATTGGTTCTGTGATGACTTACATGATCAATCTTATTTTAGGTATGTTTTCATCAACCGCCACCGCGGTTTTTGGTGTTTACTTTAAGCTTCAGAGTTTCTTCTTTATGCCGGTGTTTGGCTTAAACAACGGTCTTATTCCTGTTCTTGCATATAACTATGGTGCCAAGTATAAGGAACGAATAAATCAAGCTCTTAGATTTGCTGTTGTTTTAGCTGTATCAATTATGCTTACCGGAACCCTTGTGTTTCAGATATTCCCCGCTACACTACTCGGCTTTTTCAATTCATCTTCTGAAATGACAGCTATTGGTAAACCTGCGCTTAGAATAATAAGCCTTTCGTTTCCTATTGCAGGTCTTTGTATTGCTATGGGATCTGTTTTCCAGGCTTTTTCCAAAGGAACCTATTCTCTCGCCGTTTCTGTTGGCCGTCAGCTTGTTGTTCTCATCCCTGCTGCATGGTTATTGGCTCAAACAGGCAACCTCAATTTAGTTTGGTTTGCTTTCCCAATAGCAGAGATAGCTTCGCTCACCATATCTGTTATACTATTCAAAAAACTGTACAAAACCACCCTCGCCACGTTATAAAGACATTATTCATGCGGTTTTTCAGTATTGTGCACTAAAAAACGCTACAAATTTTGGCGATTTTTCGAGCCAAAACTCTTGTAAGGCGCATAAAAACGTTGTAAAATCATGAATAGTAGTAAAAATACTCAATTTGAGGGAGGTATTATACCATGAATAAGACAGAACTTGTTGATGCTATTGCAAAAGAGACTGGTCTTTCTAAGAAGGATTCAGAGAAGGCTGTAAAGGCTTTCACAGATGCTGTTTCAAAAGAGCTTAAGAAAAAGGGCAAAGTTCAGCTCGTAGGCTTTGGTACTTTTGAGACTGCAAAGAGAGCAGCTAGAACAGGTAAGAATCCTCAGACTGGCGCTGCAATCAAGATCCCCGCTGCTACAGTTCCTAAGTTTAAAGCCGGCAAGGCTCTTAAGGATGCTGTTAACGGCAAGAAGAAATAATATCATCTGTATATAATAAAAGAACTGTAGAGAATATTCATTATTCTCTTACAGTTCTTTTTTTGCTTTTTATTTTCTCTTTTTTAGTCTTTCTTCCAATGCCTTATGTGCTTCATAGATATCCATATTCTGTTCCATATCCTGCTCTATCAAGCTCCTGATATATTTTGTTGCTGACATATTTGCTGCTTTGGCCATATGTTCAACATAATCTCTATATCCTCTGATATCAAGAAGCAAAAACTTCTCTTTCTCATACCTGCTTGTTTTCTCCGGTTTCTCGCCTGTAACTGTCTTTTTTTCTTTTGTACCGGAGTTTTGTCTAAGAATCTCCTCTACCATCTCCCTAGGGCTGGGCTCTTTTTTGTTTTCTTTTATAACTTTTGTCTCATCAAGTGCTGTTTCCTTTTTAGGATCTATCACTTCAACAATTTCTTTTTCCGCTTCTTTCCCTATTTCCTTATACTGAGGCTCTATCCTGCCGGCGTTTTCTTCAATTGATTTTTGTTTCTCTTTATTCTCCGTTTCTTCTTTTATAGGAGTCATTCCTGCAAATAATCCCTTTCCGGTCTTATTTACACTCTTTTTTAAAAGATCTGCTTTACTTGCCATCACTTATCCTCCTCTAAAAATTCATCGATAAAATCATCATAGTCTCTTGCCGCAGATGAACCGCTTGCATATTCAAACAGATCCATTCTCATTGTCTGTGCTTCCTCTACTGATACATTTAACCTTATTCTTGACTTGTATACCTTCGTTCCTAGCAATTTAGCCTTTTCTTCTATATCTCCGATCCATATCTTGGAATTAGCTGTTTTTCTTACTTTAGTAACAAGTATTCCGTCTACCTTTAGTCTATCATTTGTATAATCATGTATCTGTCCGATAAATTTATAAAGTCTTGATAACCCTTGTAAGGAATAAGCCCCTGGCTCAAGTGGTATTATTACCTCATCCGCCAAGGTTAATATATTCATAAGAACTACTCCAAGTGCCGGGCTGCAATCAAAAACACAGAAATCATATTCCTTATTTAGTTTCCCAAATGCTTTTTCCATTAACCTTTCACGGCCTATATTATTAAAAGTCATATCCGCCGATGCAAGGTCTATTCCCCCAACGATTAAGTCTAAATTTTCAGCAATGGGAATTATCGCCTTATTAATATCCTTTTTTGCTGATTTTTTGTCGACTTCTGATTCCATAACCTCAAATAGCTTTGCAGGAACATTCCTATAAAAGTATTCTTGTTGTTCTTCCGATAATCTTTCTATTTCCTCGGGATCCGGATCGATCTCATTTAAATCTATTCCGGCTGTCATTGATAAGTTTTCTTGGGGGTCAGCATCAACAACCAATACTTTATATCCTCTTTTCGCTAAGCCAACCGCCATCGCATAACTTGATGTCGTTTTTGCCACGCCACCTTTTTGATTACTAAAAGCTATAATTCGCATATCTCCTCCTGGTCGTTTATTCTATTGTCTTTTATATTTGTTATATATCATATATTTTTTATTTAATTTTCTATAAGCACATTTTATTCATAATGTATATGTATTATATAACATTATTCTTTCTTTTCATATACTTATTTTAATATACTATTATAATCTATTACATCTATATGTCATATCCTATATTTTATTTATTTATGTTATCTTTGTTATATAGCTTATATGTATTATTTATGTTATGCCTACTATTTAGCACTCTCAAAAATATTCATTTTATTACATAACGCATATATGTTATATATTCAATATAATTATTCAGTAATCTATTATACCGTACTAGTTAATAGCATGTTTAGCATACTATAGATAGGGAAAACATATTGTGATGGCAAATATAATATATGTAGTATATATGTTATATATGTCTGTATTATTATGAAAAAAAGGCAAAAGTATAGATATACAAAATATGTTTTATATTATAGATATGTTATATAGGTTAAATGTATTGGATTATATATATACTATATATATGGAATATATATTAAATGATATAAATGGGATAAATAGATTAAAGATAATAGATATTGTAAATGTTATAGATATGTGATAAAGTATAAATGATATAGATATCAAAGATATAATGTATAATGAATATAATACCTATATATAAAAGACATAAGTGCGAGCAAAGCATCACAACCGGTAGAGTAAAGACATCTTTGATCTACATAAAAAGAAAAATAAAATAAGTCAAGATATAGAGCGATTTTAAGCAATAGCCATCAGATTGCAATTTAAATGCCCGGCCAATAATAGTAAGCTAAAACGGCACCCAGAACCATATAAAGCAAATCACTATGATGCAATAATTAGAAATACGTCAAAACGCAGTGTTTACGACATTTTAAAACAATCAACACAAGATAATGAAAATAAAAAGCTAAATATTGCAAGTTCTCTTGCGCAAGCTAAATATTATAACAAAATAAAAAAATCCAAAAGAGAAGAAAAAATCAGAGGAATTAGATAATATTAATTCTAGATTTAATAACGCGCGCAACCAAACCAGAAGAGATAGCATTTTGAAGAAAAAACCGACCCGAAAAGTCAATGCTAGCGTAACGTTTGTTGTGTATTTATATTAAACTTTTTACATATTTCAGATAACAAAATACATTAACAAAATAGCATAAGTAATAATGTTAATATAAAATCGAGTTTAAGTATATAGAAAAAGCACAGTAATTATATTTGGATTTAATATCAAAAGATATGTGTAAAAATAAAAACTTTATACGTAATATCAAAGAACTGATACAAAATCGTACCGGTTCTTTTTTTATGCTACCGTATAAAATATATAATTATAGTTTGTTTAATAACTATGATCTTAAGATATTTTTATACAACAAAAGAGGGTTGTTTATTAGTTTTATATATAACTACAATTGATTATTAATTAATATGGCCTGAAAACATAGCAACCATCAGGAGTTAAAAGATTTATGGGAACAAAAAAGGGAAAGATAAGACACCAAAAGAGGAATCTGAGGTAAAGAATAAGGGAATATAAGGATATAAAAAAGGGAACAGGAAAATATATGTAAAAGTGCTAGAAAAGAGGATATAGAGATAAGTTAAATGGAATAAGAGGTGACTAAAAAGGGAAATGATGTGTCCCGGGTATAAAAGCCAAAAAAAGCTAAAATACAGGATAATACAGAAGAGTAAAATACATGGAAATCTGAAAGTGTATAAAAAGGGAAGAAAGGTGACTAAAAAGGGAATATATATAAGAAAAGCAAAAAAAGACAATGTTATAAGAGAAAAAGGACTAAAAGGAGTGTCTAAAGTGATAAAAAAGGGAACAAAATAAGTAATAACAGCATGTATGTGCTAATTTAATAAGAATAATAAATCAAAAATTATATGAAATATAGAAAAAGTAATGGAATATATAAATTCGAACAATTTTCAAGGTAGTAAAGAGGAATAAAAAGTGACTGAAAAGGGAACAATAGCGCAGACCGATATGGTCAATGGGCAAAAACAAATTATAGCGGTTAAGTTTACACATGACCCCTAAATATAGTAAAAAAACTTGAAGGTGAACGAAAAAGGAATATAATAGAGTTAAAAGTAGCATAAAAGGGAATTCCTTTTTTTACAAAGGGTGAGCAAAAAAGGAATGTATATTTATCTTCAGTAAATGATAGGGGAAATTATGCGCGAAGAAAAAAGAGAGCAGCTTATTTTGAGCAAGACTTATAATAAGTCAAATGAGCTGATAAATGCTATGGGCAAAGGAACTGCGTTAAGCCAGAAACTATTTGCTATAGGAATGCAACATATAAAAGTTGATGATACAAATAATGTAGTAGCGACTATTTATGGAACAGATTTAAGAAAAATGTTTAAATCAAGTTCCGGATCGTTATACGAGCACATAGAAGCATTATGCGACAGGCAGATAAAAGGAGCTACAATTTTTGACTGGAATCTTTTGATCAAGGATAAAGAGAACGGAAAGCTTGAGGCTCATCAGGTCGTTACCGATGCATCATTTAAGAATGGTACGCTGACACTGCGATATAATAATTCCTTGACTGATAAGATAGTCAATCTGAAAAAGGGTTATACTGTCTTAAGCTTAGCAGAAACACTTAGTTTGAAGAGTGTTTATTCTTTGCGCCTATATGAGATGCTTAAATCTGCTTTGGATTATAAGAGTGCAATAACGAAAGGATCCGGGGCGCAGGTTTTTGAGTATGATCTTACTGAACTAAAATTAGAACTGGGAATCATAAACTCAGGTGGAGATAACAAGATAAAGACAGAGCTTGAAAAAGAGTATCCTGATTATGACAGAGTAGCTGAGCTTGTTGAGAAAACCGGGCAGACAAAATATAAGGAATACAAAATATTCAATAGAAATGTCCTCAGCAAAGCAAAGGAAGAGCTTAATAAAAAGACAAGTCTTATTATTGATTATGAACCGATAAAAAGCGGAAGAAAAAC
Source organism: Butyrivibrio sp. INlla21 (assembly GCF_900116875.1). GTDB lineage: Bacteria > Bacillota > Clostridia > Lachnospirales > Lachnospiraceae > Butyrivibrio. The sequence goes on along the minus strand of NZ_FPCC01000024.1, from coordinate 5,297 downwards.
TGTAGGAATCAGATTTTATGTTGATAAAAAGGGTAATGAAGAAAAAGTCAGCGTAAATAAAGAAATCAATAAAGATGAGGTCATGGATGAACTTATTGAATTTATGCTGGATTATTTTAAAGTAAGAGAAATCAGAGAGATTGCCGAAGCTGCAGAATATGACGTAGATAAAATAAAAAAAGCATATGATTATATGCTTAACTACAATACAACGGTGGAGGTTCCTGTTGCTTTTATGATTGATTGTGTGAGAAACGAGTACTATGCAAATGTTCCCAAAAAGCAGATAAGACCCAAAAATTCATTTAATAACTTTGAACAAAGACAAGTTGACGATTTTGCAGAACTGGAGAGAAAATTATTAGACAACTAAATGTTATATAACATATATATGACATTCATGGAGGGTAAATGGAAAAAATAGTTGCAAAGCTGTTGATATATGGGGATTTACCGGAAGATTCCATACTAATGGAGCTTTCTCGTGTTTCAAGAGATCTTCATAGTCAGGACTATAATAAAGAAAATCTTATATCAAGATGTTTCAAGCAAGTAAAAAGATTGTTGGAGTTAGCAACAGCTTGTGCATTTGATAAAAACTTGTGGCAAAGTTATCTTACATATCTTTTGATCATGGATGAAAATCCTTTTAGCCTTACATGCGAGAAGGTTGGTAGCAGAGAGGGTAGTGTTAACCATTTTGCCACTAGTGATTTTCATGCATTTAGAGAGTTTTTTAACTATGATTTTAGTGAAATAGAGAGCGCGCTTGGAATAGATTGTTTTTCATGTATTACGAATTATAAAGCCATAGAAAAACCTGAGCTTATGTACAATAAAAATGTCAGTGAAAAAGTGGGCTATCTTGCAGAGGTCTTGAGAAAAGCAAATTCAGATGAAAGTTTTTTTGAAGGGGTAACCGAGTTCTACAGGAGTATTGGTGTAGGCGCTTTCGGATTAAATAAGGCGTTTAGATTAAGGGAACACAATGACGGGAAGATAGAATTTGTTCCAATAAACAACATGGACAGAGTTGTTCTTGATGATCTTGTGGGGTATGAAATTCAGAAACAGAAGCTTATTGCCAATACGAAGGCATTTGTTGAAGGGAAAAAGTCAAATAACGTTCTTCTTTTTGGGGATAGTGGAACAGGTAAATCTACCAGCATAAAGGCCATAGTTAATGAGTTTTATGGTGATGGTCTTAGAATGATAGAGATTTACAAATATCAATTCAAGTTGTTGTCGCAGATAATATCACAGATAAAAAACAGGAATTACAAATTTATTATTTACATGGACGATTTGTCTTTTGAAGAAGATGAATCAGATTATAAATTCCTGAAAGCTGTAATAGAAGGAGGCGTAGAGACGAAGCCCGACAATATTCTTATTTATGCAACGTCGAATCGAAGGCATCTTATTCGTGAAACCTGGAATGATAGAAGAGATGTTGAACAAGACGGAGATATTCATAGATCAGATACTATGGAAGAGAAACTGTCACTTGCCAATAGATTTGGTGTAACAATAGGATATTATAAACCTTCTAGACAAGAGTATTATACAATAGTAAACGAACTAGCGAAGAAAAACGGCATCAATATGGAAAAAGAAGAACTATGCCTTGAAGCGGATAGATGGGAATTAAATCACGGAGGAGTATCAGGAAGAACGGCTCAGCAATTTATCAATCATCTTTTGGGCAAATAAAAAACCTCTTTGAGATAAGCAAAGAGGTTACGGATTCCATTTTAAGTTAGGACAGTCAAACGCGCATCCTTGTAATTGTTCATTACGAACTTCACATGCGGCGTTTCTACAGTCCTTACATTTGAAGGTATAGTGATATGAGTAGCGCTTTTTACATGCTTTACAGCAAAATGCCATTCCGCTGTTTCTTGCTATAAATGTTCTTCCGCAACCCATACAGATTTTTACAACATTGTGAGACATAAGCATTCTCCTATAATATTATTATCCCAGATATCGCTATATAATCAATAAAATGATGATAAAATGACAATAAAAAAATGATAACATGATGGGAATAAAAAATGCATGAGATGAGTTATATATCTAAGATGGTTGCACTGGCTATTGATGTAGCGAAAGAAAACAATGCATCCGGAGTAAAAAGCATAACAGTTCAGATAGGAAAGACGAGCGGAGTTTTGCCTTATTACATGCATAAATATTTTCCAGCAGCTGTAAAAGGAACCATGTTGGAAGGCGCGGAACTGATTTGTGAAGAAACTGCGGTAAAGGCTATGTGTGAAGAGTGTAATAGTGAATATTACCCGGATAAAAATAATGGATATTTATGTCCAAACTGCGGAGGAAGAAAGGCACACATTGTTGAAGGAAAAGGAGTAGTTTTAAAAAATGTTGTTATAGAAGATGAATAACTAATATATGTTATATAACACATGCAAAGAGGCCGATTAGGACCTCTTTTTTAAATAAAGACGGAGGAATGATGACAAAAATAGATTTGATCACAGGCTTTTTAGGAGCCGGAAAGACGACCTTTTTAAAAAAATATGCCAAGTATCTTATAAATAAAGGTGAAAAGATATGCATATTAGAAAATGATTTTGGAGCAATAAATGTAGATATGGTGCTCCTTAATGAAATTGCAGGAGATAATTGCAATCTGGAAATGATAGTAGGAGGTGATGGAGCCGAGGCACATAAAAGAAGATTAAAAACAAAACTCATTGCAATGGGAATGAGCGGATACGATAGAGTTATTATCGAACCGTCAGGAATATTTGATCCGGATGAGCTTTTTGACACCCTATACGAAGAGCCTTTGGACAGATGGTATGAAATGAATAACATTATATGCATATTGGATGCCGAAACGGAGGATAATATATCTAAAGCATCCAGATATATGCTTATGTCTGAAGCAGTGAGTGCCGGAAAAATAATAATTAGTAAAATAAATGATGAGAATACCTACAAAAAAGGCAAGATAGTTGACTTACTGAATAAAACAATAGAAGAATTTGCATGTAATCGTAAGATAGATGAAAAAGATATAATTGCTAAAGCTTGGGACAACTTAAGAGATAAGGATTTTGATCTAATCGCAAGGGCAGGTTATCGAAAGGCTGAATATGTAAAAAGAGCATTTGAAAATGCAGATGCATATCAAACGTTATTTTACTTTGATTTTGATATGCCTATAAATGAGCTTGAAAAAGCAGTAAAAATGATCTTTGGTGATCAGAAATGCGGAAATGTACTAAGAATTAAAGGGTTTATAGACACAGGAGGAATAAAGAAAACGGAGATAAATGCAACAAGAACTAAACTTATGATCGGTGAATCAGAAACAGAAAGAGCAGTTCTAATTGTGATAGGAGAGGCTTTGAATAAAGATAGGTTAAAAAAATATATCGGCGAGCCGTCTATCTGAATAGGTGCAAAACGTTAATATTTATAGTATAATTCATGTTATAAGGTTAACATTTTGACTGTATACAGGAGACAATAATGACAGAATACAGTAAGGAAGGGAAAATTTCATATTCCTCGTTAGATAACATAGAAGCCAACGATGTAATATATATGCTTAAGGATCTCCCGGATGCTTGCTGTATTTTTAAAGTATTGACCGATCCTTTTGGCACAGTAAAAGATATGCTGTTTCTTTTCACCAATGAAAAGTATTCACAGCTTGTCGGGATACCGGTAGAGGATCTAATTGGAAACACATACTATAAAACCGTAACCAACAGAGATGAGGATTGGATTAAATATAGTTATCAAGCAGCAATATTACGACAGTCATCTAAAGTGAGGACTTATAATACTCAGTTTGATAAATGGCTGGAATTCTGGTCGGTTCCTGTATATAAAAAAGGATTCTGTGCTTTTGTTTTTCATGACGTTACGGGAGTAAAGAAGAGCGAAGATAATATTAAGCTCGCATCAAATACAAGCAAATTGATAATAGATTGTGCCACTGCGCTTTCTTCTGCTGAGTTTGGAAAGGGCGTCAAAAAGGTACTTATGCTACTTGGACAGACTATTGAAGCAGATAGAGTAGGTGTAATCGAAGTAAAAGATAAGAAAGTAACCGATACTCATGAATGGTTCAATAATGCCGGAGCGAGAACCTTAAATTTGCCCGGGAGAAAAACTTTTGAAGAAGTCGATGTTATATCATTATGGAATCAACAGCTGGGAGATAAGAATACCGTTCTGGTAAAAGACAGTTCGGTTATCAGTAAGCTGAATGAAGATTTGTATAACAGTATCGTTGATGGAAGTATTTCCAGGTACAGCGTTTCTGTTATGAAAGATAATAATGAGGTCATAGGATATCTTGTTGCTGACAATTACGCCGAAGGCTTACCGTTAAATGTCGGTGAAGTTATGGAGTCGGTTGCGATTTTTATATCATATGAGATGAGAAATCGTGCTTTGACAAAAGAAATGACTTATTTGGGAAGTCATGATGCTCTCACGGGACTTGGCAATAGATATGCCCTAAATCAGACACTCCTTGTTTTATCGGGAGTATCGACAATGGCGGGTGTTTGCTATTTGGACATTAATGGGATGAAGACCACTAATGAAACAGAAGGCCATGATGCAGGAGATGAACGAATTAAGAAAACGGCTGATATTTTTGCGTCTGTCTTCAAACGTAAGTACTGCTATAGGATAGGTGGAGATGAATTTCTGGCAATAATACCTGAGATTACTAAAGAGAAATTTGATAATCAGGTGAGCAAGCTTAAAACGAAGACAGAGGATATTTCTGTAGCAATCGGTGCAATCTGGATAGATGATTCAAAAGAGATAAATATTGCCGTCAAGCAGGCAGATGAAAGAATGTATGAAGATAAAGCTTCATACTATAAGAAACATGGTCGAAGGCATAGCGATAAAGTTGAAAAAAAGTAAAATAAAAAGGGTTAAAACAAGAGGTTTTAACCCTTTTTTTATTGTATCGGCGATACAAATAAACCACCTGCTATGCAGGTGTGTCCCCAGAAAGCTTTAGCTTCAAGTAAAAAACCCCCAAGGTATATAATGAAGTGCAGGTTCGCCAACCGCACAAAATAATACCTAGGAGGTATCCATAGATGGATAAAAACAGTTTAGCACATACAACATGGGAGTGTAAGTATCATATAGTATTTGCTCCCAAGTTTCGTAGAAAAGTAGTATACGGAAAAATAAGAGCAGATATAGGGCATATACTAAGTGAGTTATGCAAGCGGAAGGGAATAGAGATAATTGAAGCCGAAGCATGCCCGGATCACATTCATATGTTT
>NZ_FPCC01000023.1 GCF_900116875.1 Butyrivibrio sp. INlla21 | reverse complement strand
ATCGCCAGATGCATAAGGCTGGGTAGCCACGTCCGGAAGGGATAAACGCTGAAGGCATCTAAGCGTGAAGCCCCCCTCAAGATGAGATATCCCTGCGTATGCAGTAAGACCCCTTGGAGAGTACGAGGTTAGATAGGCACAAGGTGTAAGCATGGTAACATGTTCAGCTGATGTGTACTAATAGGTCGAGGGCTTATCCAAACTAGGAGAACTTGATGAGGCATGGCCGAATCTAGTTCGAGTGTTGTTCTGGCGAGACTATGAAATAGTCGAGAGCAGAACTTCACCTGTATAGAAATTATCTGGAAATATTCAGTGTTCGGTTTTGAAAGTACAAGTTTTTTCTTTGCTTTTTGAACAAATAAAGAAAAATATAAAAAACTTATAAATGAATTCTTAAAAGACGGTCAAATGCCCGTCTTTTTCGTTTTTTTATATTTATTTTCAGAAAATTATGCTATACTAAACTAAGATATTCAATATAATATAAGTCGTAATAAAGTATTTTTCTTAATGAATTAATAATCACAATTCAATACAATATTACACGTGAGGTGAGAGAATGGAATCAAAAATCCTGCTTGAAAACGGAACCAACGAGTTAGAAGTCCTTGAGTTTAAGATTGATGACCATTGTTATGGTATCAATGTAGCTAAGATCAAGGAAATAATTGTATACCAGGAGGTGACGCCAGTTCCTAACGCTCATCCTAGTATTGAAGGCATATTTATGCCGCGTGATACTATGATCACTGCAATTGATCTTAGAAACTGCCTTCAGAGGGGCGCATCAAAGCCCGGCGGACTTTTCATTGTTACCAACTTCAACAAACTTGATATTGCTTTCCATGTTGATTCGGTTGTAGGTATTCACAGAGTATCATGGGCCGACATCATCAAGCCCAATGCTACAATTTCAAAGGCTGAGGAGAGTATTTCAACAGGTATTATCAAGTTTGAGAATCAGCTTATCATTATTCTCGACTTTGAGAAAATTGTTTCCGACATTAATCCCAATACGGGTCTTAATATGGATGCTCTTTCAGACATCGGATCACGTCCCAGAAACGAAGTTCCGATTGTTCTTGCAGAGGATTCACAGCTTCTTAATAAGCTTATTGTTGATTCGCTCAATAAAGCAGGTTACAACAACGTAAGACATTTCGAGAACGGTAAGCTTGCATATGATTACATTAAACAGTGTAAGGACAGAGGTGAGCTTGATCAAATCAAATGTATCATCACCGATATTGAGATGCCCATCATGGATGGCCACAGACTCACCAAGCTTGTAAAGGACGATGACGCAACCAAGAAGATTCCTCTTATTATTTTCTCATCACTTGTTAATGAGGAAATGAGAAGAAAAGGAGAATCACTTGGAGCCGACAGACAGCTTTCCAAGCCCGAGATCGGCAATCTTGTATCTGTAATCGACGAACTTGTTAATGCATCTGAAGCTGGTTAATAATATCTGACTTTATCTCCCTTTGGCTCAGTTATGAAAACACGTTTTCAGGACTGCCCCAAAGGGAGTTCTTTATGTATAAATAAAATAAATCCTTGGAGTTTTAATAATGACCGGAAATTTAAAAGAGCTCATTGCAGATGCTGACAGACTGATAATAGGCATAGGCAGCGAGTGGAACTGGGTTAAGAATGCTATAAAAAAAGACGATAGATATAATGAAATATTGGATTATTGCAGCATAGAAGAAAACAGCTGGCTAAAGCCCATTGTTGAATACGAATATGCATATTACAACAACGATGAAAAGATAGAAGAGGCTTACAAAGGACTTCTTAAGCTTATTGGTGATAAAAAGTTCTTTTTGGTAAGTGATATATGTCTTTGGGATGCTCCGATGTTCGGCTTTGATGTTAAAAACTGCGTTTATCCTTGCGGAAATTACATGTATCTTCAAACGGACAGCGCTGACGGAGAACTTTTTGCAGCCGATAAGAATCCTGATTTTATGGAGACCGTAAACGCGATACATAAGATAATTACTGAAGATAACGGCTCTTTTGATAAGAATATTTCTTTTAAAAAAGCTTTTTTTGAAGGAAATGAGTTATATATTAACCAAAAACGTCCTGAATATAGTAAAATTAATTATAACGAAATAGCGTACAAAGATAGATGGAGTGATTATCTTACATTTCTTTCGCGTACACTCAATTTCAAATTGGTAATGCTGGAACTTGGTGTAGGACTTGAATACCCGACCGTAGTAAGGCTCCCGTTTGAAAATGTTGTATCGCTTAATAAGAAGGCTCATCTTATCAGAGTACATGAGAAGCTCTACCAGGCAACACCTGAAATAAAAGAAAAAACGGATTCTGTGAAAATGAATTCCGTTGATTATATTTTGCAGGAGAGTAGATGACTATGAAGTCTAATGATGAGGAATATCTCGACAGCTTACTGAACTTTGCACAATCAAATAATAATAATCCTCAATCAGCCCTTAGCAGAATGGCTTCCAAAACCAAACAGAGTACCTCTGATCCAACGTCGAATGACGAATCAGGGGATATTGGTGCGCTTATAGATAATGCAAACGGCAATGCTGATATAAAAGAGATCGGTAATCTTCTAAATAAACTGGATGCGGACGAGATCATCGATGATGACATGGCGAACCTTTTGGATGATATTGCCAAGCCTTCGGATGCTTCTCTTCCTTCATTTAAGGTGGGAGACGATCCTTCGGATGAGGATGTGCGAGATCCCGAGGAGATTGCTCTTGATGAAGCTATAGCCGATGCAGAGCGCATGGATGAGAGCATAAAAAACGGGACCTACGAAAATTTTGACATAGATTTTACTCAGGAAAAAGAAACTCCGCAGGAAGCGGCCAAGGCTCCGATTATAGATGAGTCTGAGGAGACCGATTCTTTGCTTGAGATGGCCCCGGAGATCACACTTCCGGATGACAGCGGAGTTGCTGTTGAAAAAGAATCAGATGCCGATCAGACACCTGAAGAGATCCTTACCGATCTTCTTGATGATATGCCCGGAAACAGCCTTACAGAGGCTACAGAAGCCGGAGCAGAGAGCCTTAGTGATATTCTAGATAAAGAGCAGGAACAGGAATTTGGAGAAGCTTCAGGCGCAAGCGATCCTATAGATAATACAGATGAAATTTCAGACCTTGGAGCGCTTATGGAGGCATTTACCGAGGAGCCCGCTCCCGAAGAGGGAGGGGATCAGGAAGGCGGTGTCACCCCGGGTATTGCGATTACTGAGGATGCCGAAGTCGTAACGCTTGATAATTCTCTTTTATCAGGTCTTGAAGCGATATCTGAGGATGATATCAATCTTGAAGATCTTGAAGCAAGTCTTGATGAACTGATTGAAACAGACACGGGAAGCGGATCTTCCATAGATGGAGAGATTGCTGAGCTTGTAAGCGGAGATACTCCGGAACCGGCACAGAGTGTTGCACCTGAGTCACCTTCACGTGAATCCGAGTCTGATGACAATATATCCATTCCGGATCTTGATGCACTTATGAACAGCCTCGCCAACGATGAGGTTGAAGATATAGAAAATACCGCTCATCTTGATGAGGAACTGGGAGTACCGGAAGATCCCGATACTGCCAAGAATGATATTTTGGGTGCTCTTACTGAAGAAGGTTTTGACGATCTCGGAGCAGATCCCGGTCTCTCCGCATTGGCAGGCCTTTCTGAAGGCGTAGGCGGCGGGGCAGCCGATATAGGAATTGCAACTCCGCACAGATCAAGCCGAGAAAAGAAGGAGGGCCTTCTTACCAAGCTGTTAAAGACTCTCACGGAAGAGGACGAGGAAGTTCCCGCAGGAGGAGAGCTTGCGAGCCTTACCGATGAGAATCAGCAGGTTCTTAATGAACTTGGCGAGGAAGAGGGGAATCCCAAGAAAAAGAAAAAAGAGAAAAAGCCTAAGAAGGAAAAGCCCAAAAAGGAGAAAAAACCCAAGAAGGAAAAACCTCCGAAGCCCAAGAAGGAGAAAAAGCCCAAGCCTCCTAAGGAACCCGGCGTTCCCGAAAAGGCTATGGCTCCCAAGAAAATTATATTATCCGCGATATTTGCAGCAAGCCTCGGAATACTTGTTTGTCTTCCCGCATTCTTACTTCCCGAGAGAATTTCCTCACAGAGGGCACAGGGAGCGTATACGCACGGAGACTATGCCACAACATATAAGCTTTGGTACGGAAAGAAGCATACTGCCGAGCAGAGCACAATGTATGAACAGGCCAGAGTTATTGCGTGGGCAGAGAGATATCTGGACGGATATGAGAACTACATCGCGATGGACAAGAAAACCGAAGCTCTCGACATGCTTCTTATGGCGAAACGCAGTAAGGACGAATTATTGACGGAAGCACAGAAGTTTAATGTTGAAATTCAAGTTCAGAGCGTGTACGATAGTATAGAATCGTTGCTTTCAGAGAACTATGGTCTTTCCGAAGATGAGATTGCGGAGATCAATTCTATCAAAAAGGATAGAGATTATACTATCAAGCTTATGGAAATAGTCGGCTTTGACACGGAGTCATAAGCCACATGTGATTGCAGAAGGCATCGAAAGAATAATAAGGAGTTTGATGCCGAATGGTTGCAATAATAGACTATGATGCAGGTAATATAAAGAGCGTAGAGAAGGCTTTTCAGTATCTTGGTGCAGAGACTGTTGTTACAAGAGACCCCAAGGAAATATACAGAGCCGATCGCGTGGTACTTCCCGGTGTCGGTGCTTTTGCCGATGCCATGAAGAGAATAGATCAATACGGGATCAGAGAATCAATCTGTGAAGTGGTCGATAAAGAGATCCCGTTCTTAGGAATATGCCTGGGACTTCAGCTTTTGTTCGATTCCAGTGAGGAACTTGGAGGAGCTGACGGCCTGGGCATTTTGCGTGGAAAAATACAGCTTATTCCCGGAACCGACAAAGAAGGTAATGCCTACAAGGTTCCTCAGATTGGCTGGAACAGTCTTAAGTTTCCCAGAGAAGGTAAGCTTTTTAAGAACCTTCCGGAAGATCCTTATGTTTATTTTGTTCATTCCTATTATCTTAATGCGGCAGACAAGGGCATCGTTACGGCCACAACGGATTATTCCGTTACGATAGATGCTTCCGTTGAGAGCGGCAATGTATTTGCGTGTCAGTTCCATCCCGAGAAGAGTGCGGATGTCGGAATGCAGATACTTAAGAATTTTCTTGCTGTATAAATCTATTAAGGAGAAGATATGCTTACTAAGAGAATTATACCCTGCCTTGATGTTAATAACGGCAGAGTTGTAAAAGGAATAAATTTCGTTAATCTCAAGGACGCAGGTGATCCCGTATCAGTCGGAGAGGCGTATTCCAAAGCGGGCGCCGATGAGCTTGTTTTTCTTGATATCACGGCTTCCAATGAAAGACGTGCGACAGTTGCCGACATGGTAAGAGAAGTTGCCAAAAAAGTCTTCATTCCTTTCACGGTAGGAGGCGGTATCAGGACTGTCGACGATGTAAGAGCAATCTTAAGAGAAGGTGCCGATAAGGTTTCAATGAACTCGGCAGCTATCGACAGACCCGAGCTTATCGCTGAGGCAGCCGATAAATTCGGAAGTCAGTGCGTGGTTGTTGCTATTGATGCCAAGAAAAGAGCTGACGGAAGCGGATGGAATATCTATAAGCACGGCGGCAGGATCGATGTGGGAATTGACGCTATAGAGTGGGCCAAGAAAGCGGTCGACCTCGGCGCGGGAGAGATTCTTTTAACCAGTATGGACTGTGACGGAACCAAGGCAGGTTATGATATAGAGCTTACAAGAAGAATAGCGGAGACAGTTGACGTACCCGTTATCGCTTCGGGCGGAGCGGGCACTTTGGAGCATTTCTACGATGCGCTTACGGAAGGTAAGGCAGATGCGGCGCTGGCAGCTTCTTTGTTCCATTACAAGGAGCTTGAGATATCAGAAGTTAAAAACTATCTTAAAGGAAAGGGAGTTCCTGTCAGACCTTGCTGACGGGAAGTGAACTAAACTAATGTCGATGATCACGGGGATGTGGCTTGATGCTCTTTCCGATGAGTTTAAGAAGCCATATTACAAGCAGCTTTATAGCTTTATAAAAGACGAATACAGTAAGAGCGTGATATATCCGCCTTCAGAGGATATTTTTAACGCGCTTCATCTTACTCCGCTTGATAAGGTCAAGGTTCTTGTTTTGGGACAGGACCCTTATCACGAGCCCGGACAAGCTCACGGATTATCTTTTTCCGTATTGCCCGGTAAGGCTGACACACCGCCGTCACTTGTAAATATTTACAAGGAGCTTTCCGATGACCTTGGATGCTATGTTCCCAATAACGGTTATCTCAAGAAATGGGCAGATCAGGGAGTACTTCTTTTAAATACTGTTCTGACAGTTAGAGCTCATCAGGCCAATTCTCATAAGGGAAGAGGTTGGGAGCAGTTCACCGACGCCATTATAAAGGCCGTAAACGAGCAGGACAGGCCTATTGTTTATATGCTGTGGGGTAAGCCCGCACAGATGAAAAAATCGATGCTAAACAATCCCAAACACCTTATTTTGGAGGCACCTCATCCCAGCCCGTTATCGGCTTACAGAGGGTTCTTTGGATGCAAGCATTTCAGTAAGTGCAATGAATTTTTGGCAAATAACGGTTTATCGCCGATTGATTGGCAAATAGAGAATATTTAATACAGGGAGGATATTATGAAAAAACCATTTGTAACAAAGGAAAAAGTAGAAGAGATCGCAAAGAAGATCCCTACACCCTTTCATCTTTATGATGAGAAAGGCATTGTGGAGAATGCCAAGGCGGTTTATGAAGCCTTTTCATGGAATAAAGGATTTAAGGAGTATTTTGCGGTTAAGGCTAATCCCAACCCCGTATTACTTGATCTTTTAAGACAGGAAGGATGTGGCTTTGACTGCTCATCCAAGACTGAGCTTTTGCTTAGCGGCGCTGTAGGAGCGCAGGGACATGAGATCATGTTCTCATCAAACGATACACCCGCAGAGGAGTTTGTTCTTGCAGATAAGCTTGGCGCCATCATCAATCTTGATGATTTCACACACATTGATTTCCTTGAGAAGTCGATCGGTAAGATTCCCGAGACTATCTCATGCAGATACAATCCCGGCGGAGTTTTCCAGATGAGTAACGGGATCATGGATAACCCGGGAGATGCCAAGTACGGACTTACAACTGAGCAGATCTATGAGGCATTTAAGATCCTCAAGGAGAAAGGTGCCAAGAGATTCGGTATTCACGCTTTCCTTGCAAGTAACACTGTAACCAACGAGTATTATCCCAAGCTTGCGGGACAGCTCTTTGAGCTCGCTGTAGATCTTCAGAAGAAGACAGGAGCCAAGATTGCATTCATTAACCTTTCAGGTGGCGTAGGAATCCCTTATCAGCCCGATCAGGAAGGCAATGATATCTATGCTATCGGACAGGGTGTAAAAGAGCAGTATGAGAAGATTCTTGTTCCCGCAGGAATGGACGATGTTGCGATCTATACAGAAATGGGAAGATTCATGATGGGACCTTACGGTGCACTCGTGACCAAGGCTATTCATGAGAAGCACACATACAAGGAGTACATCGGTGTTGACGCATGTGCGGTTAACCTTATGAGACCTGCTATGTACGGTGCTTACCATCACATCACGGTTCTCGGAAAAGAGAATGAGCCCTGCGATCAGGTTTATGATGTAACAGGTTCACTTTGTGAGAATAATGATAAGTTCGCTATAGACAGAAAGCTTCCCAAGATTGAAAAAGGAGATTATCTCTTTATTCACGATACCGGAGCTCACGGTTATTCAATGGGCTATAATTATAACGGTAAGCTTAAGAGTGCCGAAGTTCTTCTGCAGAAGGACGGAAGCTTCAAGCTTATAAGAAGAGCAGAAAAACCTATGGACTATTTTGCAACTTTCGATTGCCTCAATGTTTATCCTAAGATCTGCAAGATTGTTGAAGAGAACTGAAATGTATGAATGAACAGATTGAAGAATTTGTAGATTACCTTACAGGTGTAAAAAAGACTTCAACCAATACGATTATTTCATATAGGCGTGATCTGGAGAGGATGGCCGGATATATGAAGAAACGCGGGATTACCTCCGTTTCAGATATCACCGGCGATCGTCTCATGGATTATGCTGCAAGCCTTCGGGAAGAGAATTTTGCGCCGTCATCGATCATAAGGCACAACACTTCTATGAAGGCTTTTTTTAGGTACATGGTAGAGAACGGCAATATTTCCGATGACCCTGCCATAGTCTTAAAAAGTCCCAAAGCTGTGACATCCAAGCCAAGGATCCTTTCAGAGACCGAGGTTCAGGCTCTTTTGTCTCAGAAATTCCCGGAAAATGCCAAGGGCGTAAGAGATAAGGCAATCCTCGAGCTTTTATACGCAACAGGACTTAAGGCCGGTGAGTTGGTCGCTCTGGAGCTTTCCAATATCGATCTGAGCATAGGATGTCTTAGACTTAATAAGGGAAAAGAAAATAAGGCCGAGAGGATCATTCCCTTCGGAAAGATGGCAAAAGATGCGATGATGCATTATCTTCTTGATGCAAGGGCGCAGCTTTGTGAAGGAGAAGATATAGAAAAAGAAAAGACGGTATTTCTTAACTGCGACGGTAATCCAATGAGTCGTCAAGGGCTCTGGAAGCTTATCAAGACTTATGTCAAAAAAGCCGGAGTAAGCTCTGATATAACTCCGTACACATTGCGTCATTCTTTCGCCGCTCATCTGGTCGATAACGGCGCAGATATCTCATCTATTCAGGATATGCTGGGATTTAATGACAGTAATACACTAAGCAGATATATAGAAAAAGAGGATAGAAGTAAAGATCCTTATGAATGGGCAAGATTAAGATAAAAAAGGGCGGTGAATAATTCACCGCCTTTTCTTTTATTATACGTTTTTTATTATACATTCTCTGCCATTTCGAGGAGAAGTCTTTCTGTGTCGGCCCAGCCAAGGCAAGGATCCGTGATGGATTTACCGTATACGCCTTCACCGATCTTCTGGCAACCTTCCTCAATGTAGCTCTCGATCATAACACCCTTAACAAGCTTCTTGATCTCGGGATTGTGATTTCTTGAGTGAAGCACCTCTTTCACAATACGGATCTGCTCCTTGAACTGCTTGTTGGAGTTGTTGTGGTTCGCATCAATGATAGCTGCGGGATTTACAATGTTGCGCTCCTCATAAAGAGAAAGAAGTAAACTGAGATCCTCGTAGTGATAGTTCGGAATTGACTGACCATGCTTGTTGCTGGATCCTCTAAGTACGCAGTGTGCAAGAGGATTACCGTTGGTCCTAACCTCATAGCCTCTGTATACGAAAGAGTGAGACTGCTGAGCAGCGTATACTGAGTTAAGCATTACGCTGAAGGTTCCGCTTGTGGGATTCTTCATTCCTGCGGGAACGTCAAAACCACTGGCTGTCATACGATGTTCCTGATCCTCAACTGAACGAGCACCTATAGCAACGTAGGAGAGAATATCAGCCATGTAGCCCCAGTTCTCGGGATACAGCATCTCATCCGCAGCAGTAAGACCTGATTCTTCGATAGCTCTTATCTGCATGTGTCTCATGGCAATGAGACCTGCGCGGAAATCTGTCTTTCCTTCGGGATCCGGCTGAGAAGTGATTCCCTTGTAGCCGTCACCTGTTGTACGAGGCTTGTTGGTATATATTCTGGGAATAAGGATAAGTCTGTCCTTAACCTTGTCGTTTATTTTGCCGAGTCTTGAAACATAATCGCAAACGGCATCCTCATTGTCTGCAGAGCAAGGGCCTACAACAACAAGAAATTTATCGCTTTTTCCCGTAAACACGTCTGAGATCATTGCATCTCTTTCTTTTTTAAGAACTGCAAGCTGATCGGGTAAAGGAATCTCATCCCTTATCTCATCGGGTGTGGGAAGCTTTTGTATATATTCAAAAGACATTAATAAATTACCTCCGTATAAAACATTCGATTTACACTATAACACTTTAAACTGTAAAAGTAAACTAATTTTTATAAACTTTGTTTTTCCTTGCATTTTTCACAGATATAGTGATATTCTTTATCGTTTAGTCCGTATAAATATGCAATCTTATGATCTATGTTGTCAGCAATAGAAGTGCTTACGTAGGATTTATTGCTTTCCGATCGTGCATCTTTTATTGAACTTATAAGCTCTTTGGCAAGCTCTGTGATCTCTTCAATAGTTTTTGCATCGCATACGGGGATCGGAAGAGACTCGATAGCAGAGCGAAGTACTTTCATATTCTTAAAAGAGTTTTTGTAATAATAGCTTATTACTGGCGAATTAAGTACGCAGAGTATGTATAGCGCAGTGTATTTTGGCACTTTCGGTATCATGATATTTGCACTGTTTAAAGAAAGTAATCCCGTGTCGTCGTAAGCAAATACGGGTCTGCTGCAGATGAAACGGTACAGAAGTTTTTCTTTTGCCCTGTAATAACACTCGTCCGCGCATTGCTGGAATTCATCCGGGTTATATACAATGTACGACGCCGGGGCGGAAACCACGTAAGAGTTGATATTACTTCCTTTTGCTATTGGTTCGAACCCCTTTGAGCAAACATCCGACAACAGCTTTTTATTGTTTCCCGTTACGATTCCGAGTGCAAAATCTGCCTTATCTTTTAACGTAAAGTGTTCTGAACTCTCTATTTTCTTTATCAGCTCGTAGTCTTTACTTCCGCATAAAATATGAAAAGAGCTTTCTGATAATCTGTCTGATGCTGCTTTAAAATCATCAATTTTGGATAGTCCTGCTTTTCTTTTGTAAAAAGAAATATTTATATCTTCATGATTAGCGACTGCGGAGGCTTTACCGGAGGCACCTTTTTTGACAGTCAAAATAATGCATGGACACTGAACCTTGTCGAAAATATCTCCAAGGTAAGAAATGCCTGTGACACAGCCTTTTGACAGGATCTCTTTTCTTATAGAAAGATACATATCAGATCCGAGAAGTGTCTCGGGAAGAAGATATGTAAGCGTACCGTTATCTTTTAATACAGACAGGCCCTTTTCTATAAAAAGAGAAAATGATTCGGGCCTTGCGCTTGACGAAAGCAAAGGAAAAAACTTTTTTAATCGTTTTATGTCGTATGAGCTAAAAGAGTAGCCCCACGGCGGATTACCGAGGATCACGTCAAAACCGCTATTTGGAGAAAACGGCTTGTCGTCGGCTCTTTTGTCTGCAGTTTCAGATGTAAGGAAGTCCATTTCCTTAATGTTATTCATAAGAACATCCGCGCTTTCCTGGGACTTAAGGCCGTATTTGAGCGCGAGATTTATCCTTGCTATGCATACGGAAATCTTATCGATGTCGCAGCCATAGATGTTTTCTATTGGTATGTTTTTGGGAAGCCTTATAAGAAAATTTCCGCTTCCGCAGGCGGGATCGAGAATCTTGGCATTATTGGGGGATATCTCTTTTAACTTAGAAAGACAGGTGTCGACTGCGTAAAACGGAGTATAATATGCCCCTTTTGATTTTTTGTCACGGAGTCTTCGAAGCGAGATGTAGAGCATTCCCAGAGTATCTTCGCCTTCAATATATGTAAGCGGATAGTCGTTCAACACAAAACCAAGGTTCATGATTTCTTTAAGATGAGCTGTTACAGCGTTTTCAAAGTTCGCTTCCGTTGCGTGGTCATCTCTTTTAACATGGAGAAGATCATAGATCAGCTGCTTGTAATAATCCGAGCTTACGCCGTTACGATTAAGCATGGTAAGGGCATAGAAGGTAATGAGATCGGCGATGTCGATGCCTCGTTCGCTATACATAATATAAGAAATGAGCTTCTTGATATGCTTGTAATTAGGGGATTTCTTGCTTATATAGGACTTTGGGATAAAGTTTTTTTCAGATAAGCTCTTGTTTCTCCTACTTTGTAAAAGAGAAGATGATTCAAGGGCTTTCTTGGCTTTTTGGACATCAGATAAAGAGAGAATATATCTTTCTCCCTTTTTTTTACCGGACAGTTTTCCGAGTTTGATCCAATTGGCGATCGTCGCCCTGGATATTCCCAGCATTTCTGCGGCTTCTTTTGAAGTTATGTTTATGTCTTCGCCTTTTTTGCCCATAGAATAATTATCATGGTTTTGAATTCTTTTTTCAAGAAGAAAGGTATACTGTGATATAATTCCATTGTTTGATAATATGTTTATAAAAGGAAAAGGTGTAAGAGATGATGAAAAAGAAGTTATTAAATAAAGTAAGTGCCACTGTTTTGGCAGGCCTGATGTTGTGCTCGATTACAGGATGCGGGGAAGAGATCGATGCGGAAACCGCAGAGACGAGCCAAGAGGAGCTAACTTTGCAGGATGTTACTGAGGATGCCACAGGCGCAGCAACATCGGATGATGCCGGCGACACTGCAACATCAGCAGGTCAGGAGAGCGTAGATGATCCTTATATCAGTAAGGCTTTATCTGTGGCCGGAAATGTACCTATGGATGTGCAGGAATCTCTTGTTGATGACTTTGACGGAGACGGAGATAAAGAGGCTTTTGTTTTTCTTGGCGGAGAGCCGGATGAGATCATCGGAAGCAATGGCAGTTTATGGTTTGTAAGCGATGATTCATGCGAGCAGGTTTTAGAACAAAAGAATATAGCCGTGAATGAAAAAGGATCTGTATTTGAGCCAATGACGGTTGAAAATGTGAAAATTGTTATGCTGACGGAAGCTTATATATCAGAAGCATATTCGAAAATATTTTTCGTAAAAAACGGAAAATGTGAAAAATCACGTATATCCGGAACAGGTTACTTATATACCGACGAAAAGATTGATGATTTTTTGGTTTCTCACCCTGCCTATGATATGTGTGTTGAATATGAGATCGGGGCAGATGAGAGCGAGAAGATGGCTACGGGACATACGTGGAAGAATTACTACGCTTACTTTGATAAAGATAAGCAGGATTTTTGCTACTATGGCGCGCATTCCATTACCGAAGATGAGCTTGCTTCAATATGCGGAATTGATCTTGCCTCGGAGATACGAAATGAAGGTTTCCAAGTAGACGATATCTACAGAGTTGATAACGGAGTAGTGATCGTAAACTACAGTGAAGAAACACAAAACGGTAATACTGTTTCAATAGAATATCATAATGCCTCATTTTATGAGAAAACCAAACAGTTTCTTGACTTTGGTATCGATGGCGACAAGCAGTGGCAGAAGTCGGATCAGGGCGGAATCTATTCATTTTAATATAAGGAGCTAAGTATGGACAGAACGAAAACGATAGTAAGAACCGGAATAATAGGAATTGTAGCAAATCTCATATTATCGGCATTTAAGGCGTTTGTGGGAATCCTTTCCAATTCCGTTGCTATCACGATGGATGCGGTAAATAACTTAAGCGATGCGATGTCATCGATCATTACTATTATAGGAGCGAAGCTCTCGGCAAAAGAGCCCGATAAGAAGCATCCTTTCGGATACGGCAGAATAGAGTACATGTCAGCTGTTGTTATCGGTGTTATCATTCTCTACGCCGGAATTACATCGCTTATCGAGTCCGTTAAAAAGATAATTCATCCCGAAGTACCTGATTACGGCGTTCCTGCACTTATAATAGTTGCGACGGCTATAGTGGTTAAGATCGCACTCGGCTTATTTACCAAGAAGACCGGTGAGAAAGTAGATTCGGATTCACTTGTTGCATCGGGAAAGGATGCACTTAATGATTCGATCATATCAACCGCAACACTAGCCGCAGCATTAATCTTTATCACTACAGGACTTAGTATTGAGGCTTACATCGGTGTGATCATTGCTTTCATCATTATTAAGACAGGCTACGAGACACTTAAGGATACGATCAGTGAACTGCTTGGTGAGAGAATAACTCATGAGATGTCAAAAGAGATCAAGCATGTGATCAGAAGTGTTGACGGTGTAAAGGGAGTGTATGATCTTGTTGTACATAACTACGGTTCCGAAAGCCTTATGGGCTCGGCGCATATCGAAGTTGATGATACCATGAACGCGGTTCAGATCGACCGTATAGAGCGCGAGATCGCTAAGAAAGTCTTCATTGAAAAAGGTATCAGCATGACGGGAATATCTATTTATTCATCAAATACCAATGATGAAGCGGCAAAGGAAGCTCACTTAAAGATACGTGAGCTGATCAAGGATTATCCCGATGTGCTTTCTACACACGGTTTTTATATGAACTCTGAGACAAAAGAGATTCGTTTTGATCTTGTACTTAACATCGAAGCCAAGAACAAATTTGAAACACATGCAGCTGTTCTTAAGAGAGCAAGAGAGCTGTATCCTGACTATGATGTTGATATCCAGATTGATTACAATTTCTCGGACTGATCATATATACACTCATATCTACACAAATAAAAGCATGGCTTGGAATTATATCTAAGCCATGCTTATTATTTTGATCAAATAATCTTATGCTTCCGAAACCAGAAGATTTCTAAATTCTGTCGATGCAAGGGGCTTTGAGAAATAGAAGCCCTGAATCTCATCGCATCCGGCGTTCTTAAGAAGGAAATACTGCTTGGAGTTCTCAACACCTTCGGCGATTACCGTGAGGTTGAGAAGCTTGGCAATCTCAAGAATGCATCCGAGTAAGTTCTTGCCCTTGTTGTTCTCGGTTATATCTTTTATAAATCCAATATCGAGCTTAAGAGCATCGAGTGGAAGATTGGTTAGCATGTTGATTGATGAATAGCCCTTACCGAAGTCATCCATCTCAACCATAAAGCCTTCTCTCTGGAGCTCTTTTACAACAGAAACAATCTGTTCAACATTATCTGTATAAGCGGTCTCAGTGATCTCAAGATGAAGATCGCCGGTCTCAATATCGTAATCCTTAATGAGCTGCTTGAGGTAATCTATAATGTCGGGATCGAAGATATCAACTCGTGAAACGTTGACGGATACAGGAATTGAATATCCAAGTTCGTCCTTCCATCTGCGGATCTGTGCCGCAGCCTCGCGCCATACATATCTGTCGAGCTGTCTGATAAGACCGTTCTCTTCAAATAAAGGAATGAAGAAATCAGGCTTAACAAGACCGAATTCCGGATGCTTCCAACGGATCAAAACCTCAGCGCTCGTAAGCTTGGGGAGATTACCGTGTACGTTGTACTTAGGCTGAAAAGCAAGAGAGAACTGATTTTCAGCAAAAGCAGAGCCAATGCTGTCCAGCAGCCTTGCCTCAAACATTTCTTTTTCATGCATCTTGGAATCGTAGATCTCGTAACAGGTAGCGTGCCCCTTAGTGATGGAATTGCAAGCCTGCATTGCTCTGTCAAAGCGCTGCTCAATGGTTGCATCCTTGAAGAGATCGGGGTATATACCGATCCTGACGCGAATGTCAGGGGTCTTCATCATATGTGCAAGTTTATCAGATACCTGATGTATCAAAAATTCGTAGCTCTTCTGATGCTTGATGTACATGTAGAATTTATCAGCATCATATCTGCAGGCGATGCCCCCGTGTTCCTTGGCAGTCTCGGATACGCAATCCGCTATTGCACAAAGGACTTTATCTCCAAACTTTCTTCCGTATAACTCATTGATAAGGTGGAATTTATTGTAATTAAGAACTATAGCATCAACGCCCTCGAGAGGGTGCTTCCTATCAAAGTCTTTAGCTAGTAAGAAAAATTGTTCCTTGGAACATAAACCGGTTAAAGGGTCCACTGCCGGAGCTTTAATGATATCGTGATAAGTATTTAAACCGAGGCTAACTGAATCTGAGGATCGTGGCGATACGTTCATAGAGTTATTCTCCTCGCTTCCTTCCCTATTAAGTAATGCATTTAAGCTAGCTTCATTATACATTTAAATATTCCAAAAAACATAAAGTTCGCAAAAAAATCACAAAATAATCATATTTAGCCACAGAATGAGCTATAATCATTAGTAACAACTAATATTTTTACAGGAAAATAGGCATGAAAAAGAAACCATACGGCGGAATTCTCAGTATTCAGCACTATCTTATGCAGCAGTACGGGAAGATGGGTACCATGATAAAAAGAGGTCGTCCTCTTTCCATCAACACGGATTCCATGGAAACAATAAGCGGAAGACGCACAAGGAACTGCTCTGTAGTGGCGGTTACGAGAGTGATCGATTATTACAGACAAAAAAATGAGATTCAGAGTATTCCGGGTGAAATAAATATCATTTACAAAAAGGTTGAAGAGATAGCGGAAAGCTACGGCTACAGCGACAAACGCGGAACAGTACCTTTTTTTATCTCGGGTATATCAAGAGAAGCTTTTAAAGAATACGGTATCAAAGCTAAGTGCAAAGGTCACTACATCTTCAGCTTTGACAGACACATCAAAAAAGAGATAGACAGCGGAAGACCTGTTATCATGAACATAGCAAGGGGCTTTTACAAGGATCACACGATCGTAGTCGCAGGCTACAGCATCTGGAGAGTTAACGGAAAAGAGTACCCAATGCTTCAAGTGGTAGACGGCTGGAAGAGCGGCTTTCACTATCTTGATTATGAAGCATTTGCAAAAGATATAACGCAGTCAATATTCGGTTCATTTAATACAACTTATTTAAAATAAGCAAAATTAGCAGCGTGAGGGATAAGGACTTGAAGAAAAAGGCGGTTTTAGCGTTAGGATTATCTGCAATTCTCATCGCAGCAGTTGCCTTGGGAATTTCTACACATATGCATAGGGAGCAAAAGCCCCTCAATCCCGCAAGACGAGACGGGGAGGTAACGGTTGTCGATGTTCCGGAAGACGACCAGCTTTCGCTTGTTTCAGGCGAAAAGGATCCCGGTGTCGGCGGTTCGTTTTCTGAAGGAGAGCAGGGAAACAGTGGTTCCGGTCAGGCTTCCGAAAATCAATCGGCAAAAGAGATCGTGGATCAATTGGATGCTGATGATATATGTGTCATAAACGAGGCTGTTACGGTTTCAGATGCCGGAAAAGAAGCCTTTTTTGCAAATGATGAATATAAGGACGTAACTCCGATCGATTCGGAATATCTTTTATCTACACCTCTTCCAAGTAAATACGATGCGCGAAACGATGGCGGTAAGTGCTATGTGACTGCGCCGGAAGACCAGGGCTATTCATATTTGTGCTGGGCGTATGCGGCGATAGGAGCTATCGA
Source organism: Butyrivibrio sp. INlla21 (assembly GCF_900116875.1). GTDB lineage: Bacteria > Bacillota > Clostridia > Lachnospirales > Lachnospiraceae > Butyrivibrio. The sequence continues at coordinate 26,011 of NZ_FPCC01000023.1, read as the reverse complement.
GAGTGATATTTTAAAGAACCACGAAGATATCTCATATAAGAATCTTAATCTTTCGGAAAAGCATCTTGCGTATTACAACGTGCATAAAACAGCAGGTTCTGTCGGCGGATATATTGATGACGATTACAGAGTGCTTGTAAATCCCGATAACGAAGAAAACGCCTGGATATTTGATTATGACACAGGTTACGTCGCTGTCGGCGGAGTTACCGATTATTGTATAAGTCTTCTTACCGCGTGGAAAGGCCCTGTTTACGAGAAAGGCAACAACGCATTTAAGAGTATTTACGGCAGCGAATATTTGTTTAAGGACAACAAGGATAAGCCTTCCGGAGCATATGACGCCGATTTTCATGTGCAGGACGTAAGTCAGGTGAGAGGCGATATTTCAAACAACGATCTTATAAAAAGAATGATCCTTAAGCACGGAGCTGTTACCGCAGGCGTAAACTCCGCTGAGAAGTTTTGGAAAAACAGTCACAGATCGCTCTATTCATTTTTTGAAGATGAGAAGATTCCGACCGCCGATCACGAGATTTCAATAATCGGATGGGATGATGATTACAGCGCCGCCAATTTCAGCTCAAGACCTTTCGGAAACGGAGCTTGGCTTTGCAAGAACAGCTGGGGAGATACGGCGGGAGACAAGGGCTTCTTTTATCTTTCGTATTATGACGACACGTTGTCTATAGACAGTATTTCCGCATATTCCGTTGCGGCAAAGAGTGACAGTGATTTTTATGACAACAATTATCAGGTGGCGGGCTTTCTTACCAACTTGGAGAGCACTCTTGATGATTCACTAAATACCGTTTTTGCATATAAAAATACCGATAAGCCATACGCAGTAATGTATGAAGCACAGGCTGATGAAACCCTGAAGGCTTTCGGATTTATGAGTCTTGATTGCTACGGGCAGTATGAGGCAGAAATCTATAAGAATGCGGAAGTAACGGATGGTAAGATCGATCTGAATAAGTTAAAAGAGCCTGTGTATGCGCAGAAGATTTCGGCTGTAAGTGCAGGTTTTCATACATTTCCGATTGATGCGGGACAGGACACGGAAGACGATAAGAACTCCGATATCAGCGGCATAGAGCTTAAAAAGGGAGATACCTTCCTTGTAGTCATAAAGCCCGTGCGTGAACAGCAGCTTGTCTTTGAAGCTGCGGCCGATAATATAAGTCCCAAGAATTATGATGAGTGGAAGAACCTTACGGGAAGCTTTGAAAACAATTATTCTGCGAGCGGAAACAGCTACTATCTGTCTGATGACGAAGCATTTCTTGAAAGTCAGAGTGACAAGGACTTTTTTATAAAAGCATATACGAATTTTGGAGAACAAACGTTTGAAAACGCCGATGAAATGTGATATATTGTGTGTAGAAAATAAGAAAGGCACAATATATATGGCAAAGAACGATAACGAATTAGATCAGATAAGTACAACAGATAAATTAAAGGCATTCAAGGCACTTAAGGATGCAGGGCTTCGCGTAGAGATGAGCGGAAGCGGCGTTCCGACTGTTATTTGCGAAAGCGCTGAGCAGATCGCAAAAGATACCAAGAACGTACGTAAGATTCTCAAAGAGATCAGATATAACGGAAGCTTTGGAGTAAGAGCCCCCAGAAAGACGGATCAGATTTCGGTTGATGAAGTAAAAGAAACTCCCAATGAAGCACAAGCGCTTACAGCGTGATAAGGAGACGCAAGCCACACTAAACTCGAAAGAACCTCGTTAAGTGTAGTTGCGTTGTTCGCACTAGCTTCGAAAATACCTCAGCAAGTGCTCTACAAAAAAAAACGCACCTATCGGTTAGGTGCGGAATTTTGGGAGGAGGGGTCGACCGGTGGGGAGCCAATCGACCCGGTATGAAAAAAGTTTTGTTGGGGGAGTCAGAAGTTTTCACTTCTGATAGTATTATATTAAGTAATAGATTTGTACAAAGTATGGACAAATTATAAATTAAGCATAAAGTAAATCGAAATAATAAATAACTTACAAACGAAATATAGTATAATTTTATTATAATAACAAGCGAAAAAAGTTTGCGAGGATAACGTATGGATAGTAATGTGGCTAGAAACGCAGGGTTGATTCTTAGCCCACTGACAACCGGAGATTGTGCTGCAGCTGCTGCAAGAGCGGCTGCGGCTTGTTTGCTTTTCAGAATCGACTACGAGTTTGTAACGATCAAACATCAGGGCGGTAATTCACGAACTATTTCCGTTTACAAGGTAGAAGATGACTGTGATGAGGATCACGCTCATTTCTATGCCATCATGGAGGGCGGAGCAGCTCCGGATATAAGAGAGAGCGCCGAGATTCATGTTGATGTTTCCAAGATAACGGATTTTCGTAAAGTTGATGATAGTGTACATGTTGATACAAGATACGGCAATCTTTTCATTAAGGGCGGAGAAGGCATAGGTATTGCTTTTGACGGTGTTCCGGGTATTAAAAGAGGCGAAGCGCTTATTGAAAAAGAAGCAAGGAATATGATCTTTGATTCCGTTGCCAATGTATGTGAAACTGCGGACGGGGCTCAGCTTCTTCTTATCACCGTAAGTTGTCCCGAGGGAATGATGATAGCTGCCAAGCAGTCAGTCGGACAGAGCGCTTTTGCGGGCGGAATTACCATCATGGGTGAATGCGGAACGGTATCTCAGGTTCACCAAAGAGATATCGTAGGTTCCATAGAGAATCAGATAGAGAAACAGATGGCGATGGGAGTTAACAACCTTATCATTTCTCCCGGTAATTATTGCGCCGACGACGTATACAGAAACCTTCATGTGTCTCTTAATACATCCATATATTGCTTTAATTTCCCCGGCTTTGCAATCGACGCTGCCGTTAATGCGGGAATAGAGAGCATTCTTCTTGTAGGAAACGCGGGTAAGCTTGTTAAGCTTGCTGCGGGAATTATGAATACCAATTCCTATGCATCCGACGGAAGAAGAGAGATATTTGCGGCTCATACAGCAATCGTCGGTGGTACATCAAGTCAGGTCAGAACCGTTATGGCGTGTGTTACCGTTGATGAGATCTTATCGCTTCTTGATACATGGGGACTTCGAGAAAGAGTTATGGCAAGTATCATGAACGAGATCGACAGAGCTGTCGAAAACAGATGCCATGGCAAGCTGAAGTTCGGTGTAGCGCTGTTTTCTGAGGCGTTTGGGCTTCTCGGCACGACCAAGAATACCAGAAATGTGATAATCAAAGTTTCTCAAGATCAATACGCATTGTCACTCAAGTTAAAATAAGGTATTCTATATATACATTTTTAAACTAGATTATTTAGGAGATTCATCAAGATGAGTAAGATTATTTTGACCGGAGATCGCCCTACAGGTAAGCTCCATGTAGGACATTACGTAGGCTCTTTAAGGAGAAGAGTGGAGCTTCAGAATTCCGGCGAGTTCGATAAGATTTTTATTATGATCGCCGATGCACAGGCTCTTACAGATAATGCAGACAACCCGGAGAAGGTTCGTCAGAATATCATTGAGGTAGCGCTGGATTATCTTGCGGCAGGCCTTGATCCCGCCAAGTCTACACTCTTTATTCAATCACAGATTCCTGAACTGACAGAGCTGTCATTCTACTACATGAATCTCGTTACTGTTTCAAGACTTCAGAGAAATCCTACAGTTAAGACCGAACTTCAGATGAGAAACTTCGGAACAAGTATCCCTGTCGGATTCTTTACATATCCTATCAGCCAGGCTGCAGATATCACTGCTTTTAAGGCTACGACCGTTCCTGTCGGAGAAGACCAGGAGCCTATGCTTGAGCAGTGCAAAGAGATCGTAAGAAAATTTAATTCTGTATACGGTGAAGCGCTTGTTGAACCACAGATCCTGCTTCCCGATAACGCTGCATGCTTAAGACTTCCCGGAATAGACGGCAAGGCCAAGATGAGTAAGTCACTCGGCAACTGCATCTATTTATCCGAGGAACCTGATTCCATCAAGAAGAAGGTTATGAGCATGTTCACAGATCCCAATCATTTGAGAGTAGAGGATCCCGGTGAAGTAGAGGGCAATCCTGTATTCATTTATCTTGACGCGTTTGCAAGGGATGAGCATTTTGCTGAATTTGCTCCCGAATATACATGTCTTCAGGAGATGAAGGATCATTACAAGAGAGGCGGACTCGGAGACGTTAAGGTCAAGAAGTTCCTCAACAGCGTACTTCAGGCAGAGCTTGAACCTATCAGAACCAGAAGAAAGGAATTCCAGAAGGATATTCCTTATGTATACGAAGTCCTCAGAAAGGGCAGCGAAGTAGCCAAGGAAGTTGCTGCGCAGACTCTTTCCGATGTTAAGAATGCAATGAAGATCAATTATTTCGACGATAAAGAACTTATAGCTATGCAATCCGCAAAGTATGAGGAGATGTCAGAATAATGAAAAAAATCCTGTTTGTGGCTTCAGAAGGAGTGCCTTTTATCAAAACGGGAGGACTTGCCGATGTTGTGGGCTCTCTTCCCAAAGAGATCGATAAAAGATACTTTGACGTTCGTGTCATTTTACCTTTGTATAAGTGCATCAGCCAGCAAATGAAAGATAAGATGGAATATATATCCAACTTCTACATGGATTTCCATTGGAAGAATGAGTATGTAGGTATCTTCAAGGCTGAAGTTGACGGCATTAAGTACTATTTTATTGACAATGAGTTTTATTTTAACGGAATGAAGCCCTACGGGGATGACACAGTATTTGAGATTGAGAAGTTTGCTTTCTTTTCCAAGGCAGCGCTTTCAATTCTTCCCGTCATCGATTTCAGACCCGATATCATTCACTGCCATGACTGGCAGACCGGACTTGTTCCCGTATATCTCAAAGAGAGATTTCAGGGAAATGAGTTCTTTAGAGGCATAAAAGCCATAATGACAATTCACAATCTTAAGTTCCAGGGAAAATGGGATATTAAGACTGTAAGAGATATCACGGGACTTCCCGATTTCTACTTTACATCTGATAAGCTCGGACTCTTTAAGGACGCCGATCTTTTAAAGGGCGGTATTGTTTATTCCGACGCTGTCACAACCGTTAGTGTTGCGTACGCAGAGGAGATCAAGACCGAGTTTTACGGAGAAGACCTCGACGGACTCTTAAGAGCCAGAGCGGGCGATCTTCGAGGTATCGTCAACGGTATTGATTACGATGAGTTCAATCCCGAGACCGATGAGTATATTCCATACAAGTACAATGCGATCAATTTCCGTAAGGAAAAGATCAAGAATAAGAGAGCACTTCAGAAGGAGCTCGGACTTAAAGAAGACGATAAGTGCATGATGATCGGTATCGTTTCAAGACTTACCGACCAGAAGGGCTTTGATCTTATCAATTGTATACTCGATGAACTTTGTCAGGATGCAATTCAGCTTGTGGTTCTCGGAACCGGTGAAGAGCAGTACGAGAATTCCTTCAGACATTTCGACTGGAAGTATAATGACAAGGTTTCCGCCAATATCTATTATTCGGAACCTATGTCACACAAGATATATGCCGCATCCGATGTATTCCTGATGCCTTCACTGTTTGAGCCCTGCGGACTTTCACAGCTCATGGCACTCAGATACGGAACGATTCCTATCGTAAGGCAGACAGGCGGACTTATCGACACCGTCGAGCCCTATAACAAGTACGAGGGAACCGGAACAGGCTTTGGATTCCTTAATTACAACGCTCACGAGATGCTTGATACCATTCGTCAGGCCGAGCACGTATTCTATGACAAGAAGCGCGAATGGAACAAGATGATCGACAGAGCCATGGCCGTTGATTTCTCCTGGAAGGTTTCAGCCGAGAAATATCAGGAAATGTACGACTGGCTTGTCGGATAACTTTATTTGTGTTAATAATTGAATATAGACGTTTATAATTAAGACACTTTTCCGGGGGCAAGGGGAAAGTGTCTTTTATAGCTTTAATAAAGCTTTTATTTAGATTATGAGGGTGTTCCCATATGCGCGTTAAGAGTGAATCTTCGGTCATTCGCAAGACCATAATATTCATAGTTATACAAAGTATTCTTATTGCTGCCGTTTTTGGAGTGTACGTAAACAATTCGTACAGAAACATCAGAAGTTCGCAGGTTTCTTCGGCTGAAAATCTTGTTGAGGTGTATGGGCGCGAGCTTGATAATAAGATACAGTACGCCGACATGCTCCTTGAGCAGATGATCTATAAAAACGACAATTACAGCATGCTTAAGAGCGGCAAGGAATCCGACAGATACTACGCCTCCGTCAGGTTAAAAGAGATGATGGAAGAGGCGGTATCAGCCAATCAGAACAAAGTTACTTTTGTTATCGCGGAGAGTACCTACAATACTTGTCTTGATTTTTCCAACACAACAATAAGCTATAAAGACAGGGATTATCTAAGATCTTTTACCATGGAAAAAGCGTCTTTGGGACGCGCAAAAGCCGACTGGAAGATTGAAAAGATAGGAGATGCATCATACCTTTATAAGATTTACGTATGGCAGAATGAAGCGGCGGCCGTATATATTTCCATGAACAGCTTTTTGGGAACAGGTAACACAGGTGACCTCTCAGAGATGGCGATTGTGCTTTACGAGCCCGAAAGCAAGGTAATCTGGGGGATATTCGGCGAAAAACCGGGGGATGTCAAAGAAGGAGATAAGCTTTTTGATATAACTGAATTTGCTCCCAGGGGAAAAGAATATGTGCTTGGCGCCGAGAACTACCGTATAAGAGCGTACGCCAAGGAAACATTCAGCTTTAAATTCCTTCAGCTCGATGTATGGGCGATGCTGGCGATCATCCTGATCCTTTTTGCCTATACAATGTTCATGATAAGACACCTTAGAAAGAGCATAATAAAGCCGGTCGGAAAGCTTCAAAGAAACATGGAAAAGATACAGCTTGGCGACTATGAGCTTAGAATATCCGATGAATTCGGAAGCAAGGAGTTTAATCTTTTAAAGAACACGTTCAACAAGCTTATGGATGAGATCATGGGACTTAAGATCAAATCCTATGAGAAGCAGATAACGCTTCAGGAGACCGAGCTTAAAGCGGTTAAATTACAGATAAGACCTCACTTTTTCCTGAATGCGATGACAACTATATCAAGTCTTTCGCAGCAGGGGAAAAATGAGGAAATAAGGCGCTATATAGACTCTTTATCCAAGAACATCAGATATATGTTCAGATCGGGACTTCATACGGTGACGCTGGATGAAGAGATAAGGCACGTCGAGAACTATTTTGAAATGCAGGAGCTTAAATATCCGGGCTGCGTCTTTTTCTACATTGATGCAGCGGACGATGTAAGAGACTGGAATATCCCGCAGATGCTCATTCATACGGTGATCGAGAACGAGTACAAATACGCTGTTGATATAAATTCAATGCTCACGATACTCATTAAGGCAGAACCGGTAAAAAGAGATAACGAGGAAATGCTTAGGATCGTGATTGAGGACGACGGAAGCGGATACCCCGAGAATATCCTTGATGAATTTAACAACAGCTTATCGACTACACCTAAGGACGGAAGCAGAGTGGGACTCTTTAGCATCAAGAGAATTCTTGAGATCATGTATGAACGAAACGATCTTTTTGAGATCAGTAATATCGAGCCGCACGGCTGTAAGAATACGATGTATATTCCGAGAACGCCCAAACACGAAGTGGATGAGCATGCAAGGATAAACATAGATTAAAGGAGCATTATGAGAGTACTTATTGTTGATGATGACATTGCAACCGTTGATGTCATCAGGGATACCGTGGATTGGACATCACTTGATGTGGACGATGTTTTCACCGCGTACAATATCAAAGAAGCCAAGAAAATCCTTTCGGATGAGCCTATCGATATTGTTATCAGTGACATTGAGATGCCCAAGGGAAGCGGTATTGAGCTTTTAAAATGGTATAGGGAACAGGAACTTGACGGAGAGTTCCTCTTTTTGACGTGCCATGAAAGCTTTGACTACGCGACAAGTGCAATGAAGCTCCACGTTTTTGAGTATCTCCTTAAGCCCTTTGATGTTCATGTTATGGAGGCGACGCTCCGCAAGATGATCGGTGATCTTCTGGATAAAAGAAATATCAAAGAAACCAGCGAGCTTGGCAAGTGGGCCAAAAAGAACACAGCAAGGCTCTATAACAATTTCTGGATGGATATTCTTACTTCCAAGATCTCGCCGAGTGCTTCGGATATAGAAAAAGAGATAGCTTCAAGGCGACTTGATGTTGACCCGAAGGGCCTTTACAGACTCGTTGTATCAAGGCTTTCAGGTATTGAAAAAGACAGAGAAATGATAAGTACAAGCCTCATCCTCTTCATACTGGAAAACATCCACATGGAAGTCCTTTTGGGAGATCCGCAGGCTAATTTTACAACCGGTTTTGAAGTTGGCGGGGAAGTATTTATTGTATCGGTCGTGCCCGTGGAAGAAGGAAAAGAAGAGCTGTCCAAAAGAGATATCCTGGAAAAATCCAAGGTCCTTCTTACGCAGCAAAAGAAGATATTATTCTCTGAGATGACTACATGCATCGGAAGATGTGTTCAAATGCATGAGTTTTACGATGCATATCAGACAATAAAAGGCCTTATCCAAAAGAACGTATCCTATTTCGGAACAACTTTTTGCGAGGAGGATGTGGCTCAAAATCGCAGCTCACTTGGCATAAACCTTGATTCTGCGAAGCTTGAAGCGCTTCTTTCATCAAATAATAAGATGGAATTTATGAGCATTATCAAAACCTGCTTAAACGAGACATCTAAGGGCAATGCGCTTACCGATGATGCCCTGAACAGGCTTGTTAAAGAAATTCAGCAGATCGTCTATACATATCTTGGCAAAAAACAGATCGGAGCTATCGGGCTTATTGAGGATGAAAACCTTGGTAAGCTTGAAAAGAATGCGACAAAATCTGTTATCGATATGATAAAGTGGGCAAACTATCTTCTTGATGCCACATTTGAGTATGAGAAAAAAATTCTGAAGAGTTTCACTATTTGCGATAAAATAAATACGTATATTCGTCAACATTATAAGGAACATATTGGTAGAAATGAGATAGCGGAGGAGTTTTTCCTTGCTCCCGAGTACCTTTCCAAGGTCTACAAGAAAGAAACCGGTATCTCGATCAATGAAGCTATAGCTGCTTGCAGGGTAGAACAAGCCAAGCTCCTGCTTGACAGGGGAGAGAGAGTCAGCGACGTCGCAGAAAAGGTGGGGTTTGATAACTTTACCTATTTTTCAACTACATTCAAAAAAATTGAAGGAGTATCACCGACCAAATATAAGAAAAAATAACCGGAAATATGGTAAGGCGTTTTTTTGAAAATTAATATCGCTTTTTTTAAAGAATCACTTTTTTTCGAATGATAATCTTAAACCATCAAAAAAGGGAGGTTCTATTATAATGAAAAACGTAAAACGTATTCTGGCATTAGTTCTTACAGCAGCAATGGCATTCACGGCTGTTGCATGTTCGGATCCTACGGCACAGCCCGACGCGGGTTCTACAGATGCCGCAGTTTCTAAGGAAGACGGGTCTTATGACCAGGTCACCTATGCTTATTGTACTTTCAATAATATTCCCACAGAAGAAGATCTTGATGAGGTTGAAGAAGCCATCAACAAGATAACAAGAGAGAAGATCGGAGCAGAGATAACTCTTATGCCCATTCAGATCTTCGAATATTCCAGCAAGATCAATCTTGCACTCCAGGGCGGAGAAAAGATTGATATCTTTGAATCACTCGGTGATTTCGGTTCATATGTTTCAACAGACATGTGCTACGACATCACTGATATGATCGATACCTATGCTCCCGGTGCAAAAGAGATAGTCGGTGACAGCTGGCTTGAAGCTTGCAAATCGAACGGAGTTCTCTACGGTATCCCCACAATGAAACCCATCGCACTTACACCAATGCTCATCTATCGTCAGGACATCGCAGACGAGCTTAACATCGACATGAGCAAGGTTAATTCAATTGAGGATGTAACTTCTGTTCTTGAAACAGTTAAGGCAGGACATCCCGATATGATCCCTCTTGCAGCCGTTCAGACAGGAGAGATCGGACTTTCAACAAACTACGGCGAAGTTGATTTCCTTAACGATGACAGATATAAACCCATCGGCGTACTTATGTGTGATGATCTTACAGTAACCGATCTTTACGGAACAGACAGATTTAAGGATCTTTGCAAGCTTGTAAGAGGCTGGTATAACAACGGTCTTGTTATGCAGGATGCCGCTACAACCAACTCAGCCGCTGCAGAGACAATGAGTTCAGGTAACTACTTCGGATATCTTGCCGCATACAGCTATCCTGAAGAGGATACGGCAGTTTCACTTGAGGCACAGGTTGCAGGCTATGATCTCGGAGCAAAGATCATCGGTGATGCTTACCTTTCAACAAGTGATATCAATGCGATAACATTCATGATCGCATCAACTACAGATGTACCCGAAGCTGCACTTAAGTTCCTTGACCTTACATACACAGATCCCGAGGTTATTAACCTTCTTATCTACGGTATCGAAGGAAGAGACTATGTAAAGAATGCTGACGGCTCCGTATCTTATCCCGAGGGACAGGATGCTGCTACAGTTCCTTACACAGCACAGCTTTCATGCGGAACACTCGGAAACTTCTTTAACATGTACCAGATGGGCGTTGCTAACCCTGATTCACTTCAGTGGGAGCTTGATCAGAACAAGAACGCCAAGACTTCACCTGCTATGGGCTTTACCTTTGATTCAAGCAATGTAAAGACACAGTACACAGCGGTACTTAACGTAATATCACAGTATCTTCCCGGACTTATCTGCGGAAGCCTTGATCCCGACACAGAGATAGATAAGTTTATCCAGGCTCTTAACGATGCGGGCTATCAGGATATTCTTAACGAGAAGCAGGCACAGCTTGATGCCTGGAAGGCTTCCAAGTAATGACTTTGGAGGGTAAAGGAGTGAAAGAGACACCTATGAAAAGCAAAAAGAAGAGGTTTAAAAATCTGCCCCTTTCTTTGATAGCACTTCCCGGAGTGATATATCTTCTTATAAACAACTACATACCGATGTTCGGAGTATTTCTGGCATTTAAGAAATACAGCTTAAAGAAGGGAATCTTCGGAAGCGATTTTTGCGGATTTGATAACTTTAAATTCCTCTTTAAGACTAAAGACGCATTCATCATGACAAGAAATACGGTGCTTTATAACATCGCATTTATCATCATAGGAACAATACTTGCGATAGCCGTTGCCATCATGATGTGTGAGCTCGGAGACAGAAAAAGAGTAAAAGGCTTTCAGGCTCTTTTGCTATTACCCAATCTTTTATCCTGGGTTGTTATAGGATTTATAGTTTACGCATTTTTAAATGCGGATTCAGGCTTTTTAAACAATACCGTACTTAGGACACTGGGAATCAACCCCGTGTCCTGGTACGCTACAACGGGTCCCTGGCCGGCGATTCTTATCATAGTTTTCCTGTGGAAAAATATGGGTTACCAGTCGATCGTTTACATGGCCAGCATATCCGGAATAGATAAATCTATCTATGAAGCAGCCGCTATAGACGGAGCGGATAAGATGACACAGATCTTTAAGATCACGCTTCCTTTGCTTAAGCCTACGATAATCACACTTGTGCTTATGTCTATAGGAAGAATTTTCTATTCCGATTTCGGACTTTTTTATCAGGTTCCTCAAAACTCAGGTGCACTCTTTAACGTGACACAGACTATCGATACCTATGTTTACAGAGGACTTATGGAACTAAATGACGTCGGAATGTCTGCTGCGGCGGGCCTTTATCAGTCATTTGTCGGCTTTATCTTAGTTCTTTTGGCTAATTTTACAGTCCGTAAGATTGATCCGGACAATGCACTTTTCTAAGGAGATGGAGATGACAGAGAGTAAAACATTTAACAGAATTTCCACGATCATACTGACTATTCTCGTAGTATTCGCCATGCTCCCGATAGTTTTGATAGTAATGGCTTCGTTTACGGCAGAGACCGCACTTGTAAGAGACGGATACAGATTTATCCCCAAAGAGCTCAGTCTCAATGCCTATTACTACATGATCAAGCAAGGAAGACTGATACTTAGATCATACGGAATATCATTCCTTGTTACCTTTGCCGGAACCGCGATCAGTGTGCTTCTTACAACAATGCTCGCATATCCGATGTCGAGGAAATCATACAAATACAGAAACGCACTGGCGTTTTTTGTATTCTTCACAATGCTTTTTAACGGCGGAATCGTACCTTCTTACATCATGTGGACAAGATTTTTCCATATCAAGGATACGATCTGGGCTCTTATGATCCCTAACTACCTTGTTACCGCTTTTAACGTAATACTTGTAAAAAACTATTTTCAGAACAGCGTTCCCGATTCTCTTATAGAAGCGGCGCAGCTTGACGGTGCAAGTGAATTTAAGATCTTTTTCAAGGTCATGCTTCCCCTTGCGATACCTGCTGTCGCTACGATAAGTCTTTTTACGGGAATAGCTTATTGGAACGACTGGACCAACGGTCTTTACTATGTAAATAACGAGAAGTTCTACAGTATTCAGCAGCTTCTCATGAAGATAATGAGTAATATCCAGGCGCTTCGTTCAAACTCGAACGCATCACTCCTCGGAACAGGCGCTGTAGAGCTTCCGAGTACTTCGGTAAGAATGGCTATGGCGGTTATCGGAATACTCCCGATTGTCATTATTTATCCTTTTGTACAAAAATATCTTGTAAAAGGCGTAATAGTCGGCGCCGTTAAGGGATAACAAAAAGATAATTTTTGACAATCCAAAGGTTAAATAAGGGAAAGAACAGAAAAGGTTTTGTTAATACAATCAAATTAATAAAAAAACCGGGGTATTTCAAAAAGGAGGATACTTATACATGAAAAAGAAATTATTATCTATGGTTATGGGAATGTCCATGATCATGACAGCCCTCGCAGGGTGCGGAGTAAAGAGCGCAGACTCATTTGCTCCTTCAGATGATGCAACTCCTGCACAGGATGCTCAGGCAGCACCTTCCGAAGCAGCAGCTCCTTCAGAGTCTTTGGAGAATGTAGAGATCTCTTTCTACACAACAGAGACAGGTAAGGATCAGATGTTCCAGGACATCATCGCTGAATTCGAGAGAATCAATCCCAATATCAAAGTTGAGTACATCGCTGCAGGTGATGATCAGCTTCAGCAGTGGATGGCTCTTTATGCTAGTAACGAAGGCCCTACAGTTTCACTTATGGATCCCATAAACATCTGGGAGAACCAGGAGAGAATGCTCGAGCTTACAAATGAGCCCGTTGTTGCGAATATCGAAGAGAACGCTCTCAGCACAATGACATTTGACGGCAAGATCTACGCTGTTCCTCAGACAGCTGCAGGCGTTGGAATCCTTTACAACAAGGAAGTTTGCGACAAGGCAGTAGGCGGAGATTTCGATCCTTCAACAATCAAGACAAGATCAGACCTTGAGGATCTCTTCAAGAAGATCGAGGCAACAGGCGTTGACGCTACATGCTTTACAGGTGTTAACTGGTCACTTGGTTCACACTGGCTTTGCCAGGCATACGGCGGTGCTATCGGATCAACACAGGACAGAGTTGATTACGTAAACAGCATCATCGCAGGCGAGACAAAAGAGATCGACAACGAAGTATTCAACGGTTACATGGATACATTCGATATGATGGCTAAGTACAACCACAATGCTGCAGATCCCCTTGTAGGAGATGTTAACATTGACGCTCAGGCACTTGCAGCAGGCGAGTGCGGAACATGGTTCATGGGTGACTGGGCTTGGACTTTCCTTGGACCTATCGTTTCAGAAGGTCAGGAGTTCGGACTTCTTCCCGTTCCTCACAGTGATGACCCCAGTGACGTTCTTAACCAGAGCATTGCAACATCTTATGCTAAGGGTTACTGCATCGACAAGAGCCAGAACACAGAGGCTCAGCAGGCTGCAGGCCTTAAGTTCATCGAGTTCATCACATCAGATACATATGCACTTGAGCAGATGGTTAAGGTAACAGGACAGGCTCTTCCTTACAAGAACTGCCAGGCAGAGATCGAGAGCCCTCTTGGTCTTGCAACAGCTAACTACATCGCTCAGGGTCTTACATATGACTTCTATGGAACACCCAACCTTGCTCCTTCAGACATCTGGTATGAGTGCGGAGCATATATGTGTGAGTATCTTGCAGGTCAGTCAGACAGAGCTACACTTGCAGCAAAACTTGACGAGTACTGGTCACACCAGGAGAAGAGATAATCTGTTAAACCCACCGGTTCCCGCGAATGGAAGTAAGTTCCTTCGCGGGGCTTCGCCGGAAAAACAATAAAGCGGGGAGTCGAGTGCTTCCCGCTTCTTTAAAAGGAAAAACTATGACTAAGAATTACAGAAGAAGATTAAATGATATCTTTTGCTTTTCGGGCTTTGGACTTCCGGCTCTGATCATCTGGGCGAGTGTTGTTCTGGTTCCTTTTATCTATGGAATATGGATCACATTCACCGATTGGAACGGACTTGCCATGCAGATCAATTACGTCGGGATAAAGAATTATCTTGATGTATTTGCGGACTCAACTTTTATAACATCATTTTTAAAGACAGTTATCTATGCACTGTTTACGGTTATTGCAAGTAATCTGGTGGGATTCCTTCTTGCACTTGCCGTTACAAGCGGAATAAAGGGACAGAACTTCTTCAGAACAGGATTTTTTACCCCCAATATCATCGGTGGAATCATCCTCGGATATATCTGGAATTTCATCTTTTCTTATGCACTCACGGCTTTCGGTAAGAGTATAGGAGTGGAGTGGATGAAGACTTCATGGCTTACAAATCCGACTAGAGCCCTTATAGCTCTTATTATCGTAAGCGCATGGCAGCTTTCGGGTTACCTTATGGTTATCTATATCGCGGGACTTACAAGTGTTCCCAGAGAGCTTATAGAAGCTGCATATGTTGACGGAGCTACTTCTTTTGAAGTTATAAAGAACGTTAAGCTTCCACTTATCAAGAACTCTACGGCGATCTGTATTTTCCTCTCCATATCAAGAACATTCATGTCCTTTGATATGAACCTCTCACTTACAGCCGGAGGACCTTACAAATCAACAGAGCTCATCGCATACAAGATCTATCAGACAGCATTTACCAGCATGGAATTTGGTAAAGGTCAGGCACAGGCGATCGTACTTTTCGTGATCGTTGCGGTTATTTCGCTTTTGCAGGTTTATTTCACAAGGAAGGGGGTAGATGAACAATGATGAAAAGAAAAGATAAAAAGACTTTACTGTTCGTTATAACAGCATTTGTTCTTATCCTTTTTATGGTTCCGTTCTTTGT
Source organism: Butyrivibrio sp. INlla21 (assembly GCF_900116875.1). Classification (GTDB taxonomy): domain Bacteria; phylum Bacillota; class Clostridia; order Lachnospirales; family Lachnospiraceae; genus Butyrivibrio. The sequence goes on along the minus strand of NZ_FPCC01000023.1, from coordinate 10,623 downwards.
GCTGATAAACAACACATTTAAGCCCACACCTGAATTTATAAAGACACCGTTTGCACTTCCCAAGAACTTTACACTTGAGAATTACAGCATCGCAATTAAGAGAATGGACTTTTGGAAAGCCCTTTCAAACACAGCGATCATCACTGTTCTCACAGTTATCTTTAACATGTTCATCGGAAGTATGACGGGATATCTTTTTGCAAGAAAAAAATGGAAATTGAATAAGATCGTATTTGGAATGTTCCTTGCTTCAATGGTCGCACCTTTCCAGGTTTACATGATCCCTCTTGTAAAGATCTATGCGGGAGTTTTCGGACTTTCAAACAACCTTCTTATGGTTGTATATATCGCGGTAGGACTTAACCTTCCGTTTGCCGTATTTCTTTATAAGGGATTCACTGAAGGAATTCCGGAAGAGCTTGACGAAGCTGCAAGGATTGACGGCTGCGGATTTGCACTTACATTCTTCAGGATAATAATGCCTCTCTTAAAACCTATTATTATCACTGTAACGGTGTTCGTTGCAATGGGTGTTTGGAACGACTATCTTATGTCGAGTCTTTTCCTTACAAAGTCTCATTCCAAGACACTTGCGATCGCCATAAAGACATTCCTTACCAATCATTCGGCTGAGTATTCACCTATGATGGCAGGACTTTTACTTGGAATTCTTCCTGTACTTGCCTTTTATCTGATAGGACAGAAGTACATCATTGAAGGCGTAGTAGCCGGAAGCGTAAAGGGATGATATAGGAAGCACATAAGGCGCTACCTAATTATTATGATTCAGAGTTATGCTTACTTTGCATAAAAGCGCCGGGCGTGCATCCGTAGAGCTTTTTAAAGGTTGTGATAAATGATTTTACATTGGGAAAACCATTCTCGAAAGCGCAGTCCGTAAGATTGGTCTTTCCCGATGACAACTGCTCTGCGGCGTGACTTGCTCGCACAAAATTAAGGTATGAATGGAAATTCACACCAAGAGACTCCTTAAAGAGTCTTGAGAAATAAGTCGGATTGTATTTGAAGTGATCGGCCATTGTTTCGTAGGAAATATCCTCGCGATAATGATTTTCTATATATTCGGTAAAGCGGACGGTCACATCGGAACTGTTCATACCGGCTTTTGAAGATTCTCCTTCGGATTTGCAGAATTTAAAGAGAATACCTAAAAGCGCATAGGTATTGCTCATAAGAAGAAAAGGATAATCTTCATCATTCGGATCTAAGTTGTAGACAACCTGAGCAATCTTCTTGATCTCTTTTGTCACCTGCTTATTTCCGGGATTAAAAAAGAAAAGATTTTTTCCAAGCCATTTCTCAATGAATGGATTGGAGATGATAAAGCTGATACCTGTGAAGTGGTCGTTTAAGGACAGATAACTGCAGGAATGAAGCTCGCAGCTGTTAACTAAGATCCAATCGGATTCTTTCATGTCAAAGTGACTGCTGCCCGTATTAAAACGAATATTACCGGTCAATGTGACAGTAAGCTCAATGCTTCTGTGCCAGTGAAGCGGTGAATAGATAAGATTGCCGTCCAGATCGTGACGATAGACCTGCACGGGAAGCAAACTGAAAATATCGTTATTGGATTCATAAAAATCTGTCATGACAACCTCCGAATTACAACATAAATATGATAGCACAATTCTTCTTCGGGGTGTCATAAAGAAAATTAGAGAAGATTAGATAAGAGAATAGGATGGTATAGCACATGACCGTAAAAGAACTTATCGAAGAGATCATCGTTAAGAGCGGGAGCAAGAGATTTTCTTATGAAGAGACCTGCGACCACCTTATTATCGGTGATGAGAATATGGAAATAACCGGTATAGTCACAACTTTTATGGCTACCGTAGATGTTATAAATGAAGCCGTTAAGATAGGCGCCAACATGATCATAACTCATGAGCCCACATGGTTTACTGGAATCGACAAAGAGGACTGGCTAAGAGACGATCCCGTTTATCTTGAGAAAAAGAAGCTTCTTGAAGATAACAAGATCGCCGTATGGAGATTCCACGATCATATGCATGCGGGAACCGAGGACGGCATATATAGAGGTTTTGATGAGGAATTTGGTTGGGCTGAGTACAGAGAAGTACCGGATCCCGACAGTAAGATGAGCTGGTTTGGAGCAACTTATGTAATACCACAGACCACACTGTCGGACCTCGCAGGATTTTTTAAGGATAAGCTTGATATGAATGTTGTTCAGCTTGTCGGAAATCCCGATATGAAGGTAAAAAGAGTCGGCGTACTGGTAGGCGGAGGAAGCCTCGGACTTGGAACCGAAAACCTTCCCATGATCTATATGAAGGAAAGAAACATCGACGTATGCGTATGCGGAGATATCACGGAGTGGACGCTCTCGGCATATGTAAGAGATGCTTCTCAGCTTGGAATGAATAAGGCGATGATCGTTATCGGACATGAGAGAAGCGAAGAGTGCGGAATGAAACATCTTCCCGCTTGGCTTAAGAGTATCACGGGCGACATCCCCGTTACCTTTATAGACGCAAAAGAGCCTTTTACATACCTTGTATAAACAAAAAAGGAGATAGGTTTTGATATGGAAGAGATCCTTACTATATACATTGACTTAACTAAAGTTTACGAAGTAAAAGGCAAAAGCGCCGAGGCGGTTATCATAAATTTTACCGGTAACTGTAAGGGTAAGTACTTTAACGGTAACGTACTTCCCGGAGGCGTGGATACGCAGAAAGAGTTCTATCCACAGAATAGGACTTTGTCCGCCAGATATATGCTTGACGGAATAGATGACGCCGGAAAAAATTGCCGCATGTTTATAGAGAACGAAGCGGTCCTTGACGGTGAAAAACAGCTTGATCACACAACACCCAAGATCATAACCGATTCAAAGAGCTTGTCTTGGATGGAGGAAGCTTATCTAAAAGGCACAATAGAGCCCAAAGAAGAGGGCTGTATCATACATATTTTTAAGATGGATTGAGAGGAGATTATATACAATGGCTTTTGTACAAATGAGTTATTTTTCAACTTCCATTTGGAGACAGACTATTTTTCATGTTTGTCTTCCGAATGATGTTCCCCCTGAGATGAAAGAGGGTAATAAAAACTATGACAGACCGATGAAGACTTTGATGCTCCTTCAGGGATATTCAGGAAATACATTTGATTGGCCTATCGGAAGTCTTATTTCCGATATATCACTTAGATACAATCTTGCGGTTATCATGCCTTCGGGAGACAACAGTTTTTATACAAACGCAGCAGGTTGCTGCTACAAATATGCCGATTTTGTGGGCTTTGAGCTTCTTGATTATGTAAGGGAGACATTCGGCCTTTCCAAGGATGCAAAGGATACCTTTATCGCAGGACTTTCAATGGGCGGATTCGGAGCTATTCACGCAGGACTTGAGCATCCCGAGAAGTATAGTAAGATCATCGGACTTTCATCGGCACTTATCGTAAATCAGCTTGGCGACATTAAGCCGGGTGCCAAGGATGATATAGCTGATTATGATTACTACTGCCATGTATTCGGAGATCTTAAGAAGGTAAAAGAAACTACTAACGATCCCGAGTTTATCATAAAAGAAAGACTTGCTAAGGGAGATAAGATCCAGCCTGTATTTATGGCATGCGGATCAGAGGATTTCCTTATCAAGAATAACAGAGACTTCAGAGACTTCTTATTGGAGAAAAAGGTTGACCTTACCTATAAAGAGAGTCCCGGAATCCACGATTGGAATTTCTGGAATCAATATTTGGAGCCTGCGATCAAATGGGCACTGGAGGAAGAATAAATGCTTATTGATAAGATTAAAAAACTCGATACTTGGACAGCTCCCGAGCTTCCTAAGAATATCCCACACGGAGATATGCCCGGAGACAAGGTGGAAATAAACGAAGGACATATTAAGAAAGCAAACATCATTTTCCCTAAGCTTTTACAGCTTCTTGAAGAGCAAGCAAATAAGGGAAAAGAAAAGGTTGTAATAACCGTATGCGGCGGTTCGGGGGTAGGTAAATCCGAGATTGCTTCAATCCTTTCATATTACCTTACCAAGGGAGGAATAAAGAGCTATACATTATCCGGAGACAATTACCCCAGACGTATACCCATGCACAACGATGCCGAGAGACTTCGTGTATATGAGGAGCTTGGAAGAGAAGGTCTTGAAGACTATCTTGGTTCCGACAAAGAGATCGACTTTGCAGAGATAGAAAAGATAGCTCTTGATTTTAAGGCAGGCGAAAAGAATATCAGCCTTAAGAGAATGGGAAGAAAAGAAGACGAGCTCTGGCATGAGGTTGTAGATTTTTCCGATACCGATGTGCTTATCATCGAGTGGACACATGGAAACAGCGACAACTATAAGGGCGTTGACATACCGATATTATTAAACAGCACTCCCAAGGAGACACTCGAGCACAGAAGAGCAAGAAACAGAGACGGCGCTACAGACAGCCCGTTCACCACTATGGTACTTGAGATCGAACAGGGCATGATCAAGAGCCAGGCTCACAAGGCCAAGATCATAGTTTCAAAGCAGGGCGAGATCCTCAGCTTTGACGAATACACCAAACTTATGGAGTCAGAGAGCTAATTATGAGTAATGTAATAAGTGCCAATAACAAACCCATGCTAAATGCATATCCGGACAGCCTTGGAGGAACTCTTAAGGATATAGTCGATTTTCTTTCAAAGGATGAGCTTACAAGCACTTTTTCATCTTTTTATATTCTTCCGAGTCTTTATCACACAGACTTAGACCGTGGCTTTTCGGTTATAGATTACGGCCTTGAAAAGAACCTTGCTACCAAGAAAGATCTGGATGCGCTCAGAAAGATGGGAATCGATCTTAAGCTTGATTTTATATTAAACCATGCATCGGTTCAGTCACCTCAGTTTCAAGATCTTTTAAACAAAGGTGATGATTCCGAGTATAAAGACTTTTTCATCAACTGGAACAAGTTCTGGGAAGGCAAAGGTGAGCTTACACAGGAAGGTTATATTCAGCCTGATGAAGAGTATATCAAGGATATGTTCTTCAGAAAGCCGGGGCTTCCGATACTTATGGTTACCATGCCCGACGGTAAGAAGGTTCCGTACTGGAATACTTTTTATCAGGAGGTAAAAAACACTCCTCAGGGAATAAAGTATCTGGGACAGATGGATCTTAACATCAAATCGGATCTTGTATGGGAATTCTATGATGACACCTTACATAAGATTTCTGACTACGGCGCAAGCATTGTAAGACTCGATGCTTTTGCTTACGCTCCCAAGGAGCCCGGTGAAAAGAACTTCCTTAACGAGCCGGGAACATGGGATCTTTTATCCAAGGTAAGAGAACTTGCAGATAAGTATAAGCTGACTCTTTTACCCGAGATACATGCATCGTATTCTGAAAAGATATATGAGACTATAGCAGATAAGGGATACATGACCTATGATTTCTTCCTTCCGGGTCTTATTATCGATGCTTTTGAAAATAAGTACGGAGATACTATAGTTAAGTGGGCCAACGAGCTTATAGATAAAAAGATAAGAACGGTCAATATGCTTGGCTGTCACGACGGAATCCCGCTTCTTGATCTCAAGGGACTTATAAGCGAAGAGCAGATACAGAGCCTTATAGATACGGTGGTGGCACGAGGCGGATACGTCAAGGATCTTCACGGTGCCAAGAATATGTACTACCAGGTAAATGCGACGTATTACTCGGCACTTGGCGAGGACAATAAGAAGATGCTTGCAGCAAGAGCACTTCAGCTCTTTATGCCGGGTAAGCCTCAGGTTTGGTATCTGGATCTTCTTGCGGGTAAGAATGACCATGAGGCCGTTAAGGCTGCAGGTGCAGGCGGTCATAAAGAGATCAACAGGACCAATTACTCCAAAGAGATGATAGAGAATGCTTTGGAAAAAGATGTTGTAAAGAGACAGCTTGAACTTTTGAAATTCAGAAACAGCTATAGAGCATTTTCTTTTGACAGTGATATTACAGCCTCCTGTGAAGGCAAGATCATAAATATCAAATGGAAAAACGGTGAATACGAAGCATTGCTGAAGCTTGATCTTGAAAGTTTCGATTTTGTGGTAGTGGCAAAGACCGGAGAGGACGAAATAACTGTATGAAATACAACACATCATTTCAGGCGCTTGCTTTTGACAGAGTCCTTCCATACGAGGGACAGGTAGAGTGTCTTGTCAGTGAGGGAGGGAAATACTTCCTTCAGATAATGGCACCGAAGGCAGCAGAGGTTAATTTCAGATATAACGAGATAGATCATTATTGCTCAAAAGATGCAGATGGAATATGGAAGACAGAGTACACGGCGGATGGAGCGATAAATTACGTTCAGCTCATCGTTGACGGAGTCGAGCTTATTACGCCCATGCTTCCTATTTCCTATGGCTATTCAAGACCTTACAACTATGTTGAGGTTGAGACCAATGAGGACTTTTACGGAGTTAAGGATGTTCTTCACGGCAGCGTAAGAAAAGAGTATTTCCCTTCGTCTGTTACGGGCGAGTGGGAGAGCTGCGTTGTGTATACTCCTCCGGGATATGATGAGTCGGATGATGTTTATCCTGTGCTTTATCTTCAGCACGGTCACGGCGAGAATGAGATGGGCTGGACGGCAGCAGGCAAGGTTAACTTTATAATGGATAACCTTATTGCATCCAAAAATGCAGTCCCATTTGTGATCGTAATGAACAACGGAATGGTTCAGACTCATGATAAAGACGGAAACAGAGTTGTAGACTTCAAACTCTTTGAGGATTATCTGTTAAAAGATATTATTCCTTTTATCGAAGGTAAATTCAGAGTCGGAGGTTCGAAGGAAAAGCGCGGAATGGCCGGACTTTCCATGGGATCGCTCCAGACATCGATAATCGGTCTGTCTCATCCGGAGCTCTTTAGCTGCCTTGGAATATTCAGCGGTTTTGTAACCGATATTATTCAGGGTTCGGAACTTGATATGCCCGGCAGAGGACCGAGCGATAATGAGCATCTTAAGGTGCTTGATGATGCAGATAAGTTCAATTCTCTTTTTGATGTATTCTTTAGATCAATGGGAGATAAGGATCTTTTCTGGGAAAACTTTGCTCATGATGATAAGATGCTTGAAGAAAAAGGCATCAAGCAGATAAGAAATGTATACGAAGGCATACATGATTGGAATGTGTGGCGTAAGAGTATAAGAGATTTTGCTACACTGATTTTTAAAAGTTAAAACATTGTTTCTTTTGGCAGTAGAGCTGCGGTCGAGTGATTGACTGCAGCTTTTTATTTTATATGGTTGCATTTTTTAAAAATACATGTTAGAATGTTAAAGAATTGTTAATGCTTATAAAAGGGAAGAGTAAAAGAGAGGAGAAAAAAGTGAAATTAAAAGTTTTGGGAGCAACGGCATTTTCTTTAATGCTGAGTTTGTTTCTTATCAGTTGTGGGGCAACTGAAGACGACAGTATTGAACCTGATACGGTAAATGCACAGGCGCTTATCAGCACTGAATATGTTTCAGAGGTAAGCGATGCTGACAGTTCTGTATCAAATGCATCGGAAGCGAAGTCTTTTGAGGATGATCCATGGAATAAGGTTTATCAGTTGGATATGCCTTCTTTATACAGTCAGATCACTGAGGTGAATGACGCTGAAAATTTTGAAGGATCCTGGGAAGCAACAAATTGTCTTTCTGCAGTTTCCGGTTCATTGAATATCACAAACCAGACAAGTAAAGGCTTTCATGTTGAGGGTGACTTCCTTTATGGTTATCGTACAGGAACATTAAGCGGTGAAGCGTATTTTGTATCACCCAACATGGCGATATGCAGCCAGAATGACATTGAAGATTCAACAAGTGACGGCTATATGGTCCTTTATCTGGAGAATGATTCCTTGTATGTTAACTCCGATCCGGGAGTTGGAAGTATGGGAATGAGCGTCTCTCCTAACAATGAATATACAAAGGGAGAACCTGTATATAAGAACGGTGATAATCTAAATAAAACATTTACTCAGGAAGAACTGGATAATATTCTTAAGCTTGTAGGTGATGAAGTATATAAATATCCTTTCCTTGAGTGCACCAACAATTTTATTGTTGATTCTTCGGAAAAGGCTCTTGATAGCGGTGTTTCCTGTAAGTACGTACAGTGTTATTTTTCCGATATGCCGGAAAATTATACGGCGATACTTGCATCCGACGGCAGGATTTATATCGAGCTTCACAGCTATTCGGAGGATTATTTCTTCACCAATGACTCAGATTGGACAAGCAATAAAATGCCGGAAGTGAAGTAAAAAAGAGATATTTTGGGGCGTGCCTATATAGGCACGCTCCTTGCATTCAACCCTTGCATATATTAGAATTAAATACTGAAAAAGCTGAAAACTATAAAGGATAAGGCATTATTTCAATATGAGTTCTGAGTCTAAAAAAGGTTTATATAAGCAGGTTGGTTTCCTTGCTATCGCGGGTGTGGTATCAAGGGTTATAGGTCTGTTATACAGAAGTCCGCTCACAGCCATTATCGGGGATGATGGCAATGGATATTATACAGCGGCATATTATTTTTACAATATTGCTCTTTTGATATCCGCTTATAGCATACCTTCTGCTATGTCCAAAATTATTTCCGGCAAATTGGCTGTAAGAGAATATAGGAATGCTCATAGAATTTTTAAATGTGCACTTGTTTATGTTTCGGTAGTTGGCGGACTGGCGAGTTTGCTGCTTTTCTTTGGAGCTAATTTTTTTGCTGTTGGAAGAGCGGCTACAGTACTAAAGTTTTTTGCTCCGACAGTTTTCTTTTTCGGATTCTTGGGAGTTTTAAGAGGCTATTCGCAGGCTCATAGGAATATGATTCCTACATCTGTTTCACAGATACTTGAGCAGTTGTTAAATGCAGTAGTCAGTGTCGGCGGAGCATATATGCTTACTAACTACGTCGGCGATGAAGATCTTCCGAAAAGAGCTATGTTCGGTGCTATTGGAAGCGCACTCGGTACAGGTTCCGGAGTTATAATTGCTCTCTTATTTATGCTATTTGTATATAGTGTTAATAAAACAGGTATACATAGAAGAGTCGATAAGGATTTTCATGATGACATGGGAAATCATGAGGCTTTTAAGTTGATATTTATAGTCGTAACGCCTTTTATTCTTAGCACGGCGATTTATAATCTTTCTACTACAGTAAATTCTGCATTGTTTAGCCGAATACTGATCCATGTTAAGAATTTGGAAGAGCATGATGTGACTACTGTTTTTGGCGTTTATTCAGGAAGGGCAATGGTACTTTCCAATCTTCCGATTGCACTTTCGAGCGCTGCAGCAATGGCTATGATACCTGAGGTTTCAACTGCTTTTGCGAGAGGAAATAAAGAAGAAGCGGGAGATACAGTTTCGAGAGTAATGAGAATCATTCTCATGATATCGATTCCTGCGGCAGTAGGCTTATTTGCACTTGCAAGACCTGTAATGATGGTTTTGTTCCCAAGTCCAAATGAAACAATCCCAAGAGCATCATTACTGCTTATGCTCCTTGCTATAACGGTAGTTTTTTATTCAGTATCAACGCTTACCAATGCTGTTCTTCAAGGAATCGGCAAGTTAAAAGAACCTGTTATCAATGCTGCGATTGCATTGGTTATACAGACAGCGGTTCTTTGGATATTGCTTGTGTATACAAATATAAATGATATTGCATTATGTATTGTTACGATCATATATTCGCTTACAATGTGTATACTCAATAACTTTGTGATGAAGAAGCATATTCCCATCACATATGATTTCAGGAAGACATATCTGCTTCCTTCGATATCTGCTCTTGTCATGGGAATTGTGGCATTCTGCACACATATGATATTTGAAAAGCTTTTTATAAAATTATCTTTATGGATTACGATGAAGTTGTACGGAGAGGAGATTGCTAAATATTACTTATCCAATCTTATTGCAACTGTAATCGCGGTCGGAATTGCATTGTTCGTATACTTCGCTGTGCTTATTAAATCAGGCGGTGCATCGGAGGATGATATAAAGAGATTCCCTAAGGGAACTAAGATTGCACAGATCTTAAAGAAACTTAGAATATTATAAAACAACTTGAGATAACATGGCACTTGAGATGCTGAAAAGCATGTGTTATTATGTTAATTAGTTATTTACAAATGCGCTTATAATAAAAAGGAAGGATAGGGGAAATGCCTGAAAACAAAGTCTTTATGGACACGAATGTCTTTACGGAGATAGTCGATTCTATCGGCACCTCCGCGTCTACCTGTGTCCTTTCCGATGCTGTACTTAATAACGTAAAAACCTGGGATAATACCGCTGTTGGCAAGAAGATGACTAAACTCTTAAAGGATGTCCTTCAGTCATCTAAGGCTTATAATGCGGAATCAGCGGCAGTTTTGCCGTCGGCTTATATCAAGATGCGAGACAGCATGATGAACGTAGATAAAGAAGCTGCTTCAAGTATAAAAGTCGAGACAAGTAAAAGATGATGGGGAATAAATATGAGATCTATAGAAGATATACAAGCAGAGATAGATGCGCTTTGGGAAAAGATCGGAAGAGTGGAGGATCTGAAAGCAATCTTCATTGATTCACGCG
>NZ_FPCC01000041.1 GCF_900116875.1 Butyrivibrio sp. INlla21 | reverse complement strand
AGTGGCTCTATCACAGAATACGCATGTGCATATGGAAACAGTGGAAACTTCCCAAGACAAAGAAGAGAAATCTTATTAAACTGGGGATACCCGAATACTATGCACATATTACAGCCAACAGCCGTAGAGGCTATTGGTTTGTGTCTGGTATGGGCGCGGTTAACCGTGCCTTATCAAAAGAAAGACTGATAAACAGTGGCTTTTATGATTTAGCCACAGCCTATCAGTCTATGCACGTCAACTATTGAAAGCGCCGTATACCGAACGGTTCGTACGGTGCTGTGAGAGGACGGGAGCTAATCACTCCCTCCTACTCGATTTACTGTCCTCTAATTTTAGACAATTCCCTAAATCCCCCACAGTTATCAACGATATGCAACACAAGTTGCCCATGCTACATATTCAAGGTATAATATAATAGCTAAAAAATTGGCTTGCGTTGCCAAGGTAGAGCGATGAAGTGCTTAAATACGTGAATTATCTGAGTTCACGATTGCTATATTATATAGAATACCTATACATGGAGGAGTGCGGTTTTGATTACTGCATCGATAGTGCTATACAATACAGATATTGGTCAGCTTAAGGCTGTGATTGACAGCTATAGGCCTTCCGCTGAGCGGAGACTGTATCTTATTGATAACAGCGCTGAAAGAAATGAACAATACGAGACAATAGTTTCCAGCGAAAATATTTCTTATATTCATAATGAAAAAAATTGTGGATACGGCGGTGCACATAATATTGGAATAAAGAGTGCGATACTGGAGAAGTCCGATTACCACATAGTACTTAATCCTGATCTTGAGTTTGAACCCAAGATTATAGATGAGCTTGTATCGTACGCGGATGAGAATAAAGATGTGGTATATATGCTTCCTAAGGTTGTGTATCCTAATGGAGAATTACAGTATCTCTGCAAACTCCTTCCGACGCCGGCCGATCTTATCTTCCGAAGATTCCTTCCGGATGTAGGTGTTTTTAAAAAGATGAATGATAGGTACATATTAAAAAATACAGGATATGACCATATCATGAATCCACCATGCTTATCCGGATGCTTTATGTTTATGAGAACCGGTGCGCTTGCGGAGAATCAGATATTCTTTGACGAGCGATTTTTTATGTATTGTGAAGATTTTGATTTGATGCGTAGATTACATAGGGTTGGTAAAACACTTTTTTATCCCCATGTGACAATCATCCACAAGCACGAAAAGGGAAGCTATAAGAATAAGAAGATGCTTTTTATGCATATAATAAGTGCATGTAAGTACTTTAATAAGTATGGATGGTTTATTGACAAGGAACGTTATGTTGTGAATAAAAATATTCTGTCATCAGTAAGGCACATTGATTCATAAGCATAGATAATTCCACATAAACATACAAGAAAAGGAAATGAAATGGAATATACAAAAGATTTAGTTAGCGTCATTATACCGACATATAAGCGCACTGATACAATTATAAGGGCGGTAGATTCCGTAATTAATCAAACATATAACAATATCGAATGTATTGTAGTAAATGATAATGAAGTTGGTGATAAGTATTCGATTGAACTGAATAAGATTTTAGAAGACTACATATGTAACGAAAAAATAGTTTTCTTAAACCAGGAGCATCATAAAAATGGAGCTGCGGCAAGAAACTACGGAATAAGACATGCTAAAGGCGAATATATTGCATTTCTGGATGATGATGACTGGTGGAAATTAGATAAAATTTCTAAACAAGTAGAATTTATAAAAAAACAAGCAGAAGAATGTGCTGTAGTTAGTACACTAGTGGAATTTTATAAAAATAATAAACTTGTACGAAGAACAATACCATATAAAGGTGGCAATGTATACAAAGAGGTTTTGGGAAGAGAAATTGATGTTACTACATGTTCTATTTTGGTAAAACACAGTTGTCTAGATGAAACTGGATATTTTGATGAGAATCTAAGGAGACATCAAGAATTACAGTTATTAACCAATTTAACATTTAAATACACATTAGAATTATTGGATTTGCCTTTGTTGTGCGTTGACGTTGATGATTCCAGCAATCGTGCAAGTGGTTCCGAAGAACTGATAGAGATGAAAAATGCTTTTTTTCAATCTGTCAATCCTGTAATACAGGCTTTGTCTAAAAAAGAGAGAGAGACTATTTTTGCACTCCATAGTATAGATGTGGTCTATTGTGCTGTAAAAGAGAAATTATGGAAATATGTTTTAATATATATATTTAAAATACTTAAGCGACCGAGCTCAATTATAAAAATTGTTGAGAGAATACATAGACGATACATAGAATCAAAAGTGACAGGTGAAGTGCTATGATTGTTTATTTCTTGTTATTAGTGTTTTCGATTGTGACGTTATTTATACATAGTTGTACTAAGAATAAAATATGGGGCATGCTTCCGTTTGTTGGAATGGCCTTTGTTGGTGGGTTTAGATACAATGTTGGAGTAGATTATCCCGCATACGAATGGATTTATGATTATGTTAATGAGAGTCCCGATAATAATGATTATATTGAAGTGGGATTTAGGGTGCTAATGCGCTTTGTTAATGAAAAAGGGGGGACTGTTCAGCTAGTATTTTTGATAGCATCAGTACTTACAGCTTTTTTTTATTATCATTTTATTAAAGATAACAGCGTGAATTTTGAATTATCAACTATGCTATATTTATGTCTCGGACCATTTTATTTTTCATCTTTTAATGGAGTGAGACAAGCATTGGCAATATCAATAGTTTTGTATGCAACTAAGTACTGCGGTAAAGATAACGTTAAGTATATAATTTTGGTGCTTTTTGCAACTACTATTCATACATCGAGTATTTTGATGTTGCTTCTAATGTTTTCAACGAAGCTAAAGGAGAACTACCTTCTATATGCTTTGGGGACTTATATAGTTGGGGCCATAGCAACTAATAGCAATATAGTAAACATGATCTTGAATAGAAGTTCGTCATATTCGAAGTATATTGATCATCCAGGAAACTATTGGGATAAATCATATCTATTGTTTGCAGCTATTATTATATTTGCTTTTTTGTTTAGGCCAATATGGAAACGGTTTGATAAAAAATACATGTGCTTACTTGCAATCGTTCTTGCTTTGATAGCGGTTGGATATGGACATGAACAATATAGTATGTTGATGACCAGGTTTATTATGTGGGGATCTCCAATATTTATTATTCTTATTCCCCAAATGGTATCCATGTTTAAGCAGAAGAAAGAACTAGGTGTGATCATCTGTTTTGTGTCGATATTATATTATTTTAATGTAGCAAGAAATGGCGCAAATATGTATCCTTATATGTTCAACTTTAAATTACTTCAATAAATGAAAGGCTAGTATTCATGCAGAGTGTAGCAATTGTTTTTACATGTTTTAATAGAAAAGAAATCACTAAGAGATGCCTTGAAACTATTGGTTTGGCTATGGAAAAAGTAAGAGATAGGTATTCTTTTAGCATATATGTTTGTGATGATGGTTCCACAGATGGTACTTCTGAGATTTTACGGGAATATAATATAACTGTTTTACATGGTGGAGGATTATATTGGAACAAGGGAATGTATATGGCGATGGAAGAAGCCATTAAGCACAAACACGATTTTTATTTAATGATAAATGATGATGTAGATTTTTATACGGATTCATTGGATATTGCATTCAAATCGTATGAAATGGCCCAAAAACATTGTGCTATCGTGGGAGCCACAAAATCTAAGAAAAATGGAGTTACCACATATGGAGGTCAGTTACTTAGAACCAGAAAATTCATTGATCCAAATGGAAAACTACAGAAATGTGATCTGGCCAATTGGAATTTCTTTTTAATTGATAGAGATATAATTACAAAATTAGGTATCATTGATCCTAATTATGATCATTCATATGGAGATTATGACTATAGTCTTTTGATGAAGAGAAATGGATACAATATTTTTATTGCCACGGGTTATATTGGATATTGTGAAAGAAACACATTAAAAAATACATTTAAAGATAAAGCTTTATCTAGAGAAGAAAGGATTCAACGATTTTTTTCTCCCAAAGGTATGTCGATTAAATCTGGAATTAGGTATTCTTTGAAAAATTTTGATTATTTAGGATTAAGGGGATTACTATTGTTTCTTGGGGCATATTTAAGAAATTTAATTGTTGTTTTAGTGGGATAATAACTGCTTTTTGGAGGCTGAGAAATGAATTTATATGAACAATTGATCAGAAAAGAAGAATCACTTTCCTTGGTTGGCCTTGGATATGTAGGAATGCCAATTGCACATGCCTTTGCTAAGAAGGGCATTAACGTTATTGGGTTTGATTTAAATAAAGAAAAAATAGAATTATATAAATCTGGTATTGATCCTACTAATGAAGTAGGAAATGAAGAGATAAAGAATACTAAAATACATTTCACTGCTGATGAGATAGAGCTCAAAAAAGCAAAATTCCATATTGTTGCTGTACCTACACCTGTAAACAACGATCATACTCCAGATTTGACTCCTGTAATAGGTGCCTCTGAGATTATAGGGAGAAACATGGTAAAGGGAAGCATTGTGGTTTATGAATCCACAGTTTATCCGGGATGCACTGAGGATGTTTGCATTCCAATTCTCGAGAAAGAATCAGGACTTAAGTGTGGTAAAGACTTTAAAGTGGGATATAGTCCAGAGCGTATAAATCCAGGAGATAAGGTTCATCGTCTGGAAAATATTCATAAGATAGTTTCAGGAATTGATCAAGAATCATTAGATATAATAAAAGCGGTATATGATATTGTAATAGAAGTGGGAACTCATGCGGTATCAAATCTTAGAACGGCAGAAGCAATCAAAGTTGTTGAGAACAGTCAACGCGATATTAATATTGCTTTTATGAATGAACTTGCGATGGTATTTGATCGTATGCAGATAGATACCAATGAAGTCGTGGATGGAATGAATACCAAATGGAATGCCCTTGGCTTTAGACCGGGATTGGTTGGGGGACATTGTATAGGCGTTGATCCTTATTACTTTACTTATGAGGCAGAGAAACTAGGATATCACAGTCAAATCATTCTTAACGGCCGAATCGTCAATGATCATATGGGGGCATATATTGCAGATGTTGCACTGAGAAAGATGATCAAAGCAGGACAGGCGCCAAAGAATAGCAAGGTTGTTATTTTGGGATTGACTTTTAAGGAAAATTGCCCGGATACAAGAAATAGTAAAGTTGATGACATAATAAAACAACTAAATCGTTATGGAATAGAGCCAATAGTTGTAGATCCATGGGCTAATGAAAGAGATTCAATGCATGAATATGGTGTTAAATTAACGGAACTCAAAGAAGTAAAAGATGCTGATTGTGTTATTGTAGCTGTTGCGCATGACGAATTCAAAAAAATGAGTATAGATGATCTGAAGAAGTTGTATAGAAATGTCCCCGATGAGGAGAAAGTTATTGTAGATGTTAAAGGACTATATAAAGTTGAGGATTTAAAGAAAAGCGGACTTCAGTGGTGGAGACTTTAATAATTATTAATGATTACTTTAGTGTTGGAGGACTCGCGTGAAAATAATCAGCCTTTTTCGAAGAATTGAATTATGGGAAACAAATCGTAGAATTCATAAAATTGCCAAGACTATAGGAGTTCGCTTCATTAATAACGATCCTAAATCATGTATTAATTGTAATACATCTATAGGGGACGACGTATCGTTTAATGGAATGAGAATAATAGGATCAGGTAATGTTTCTATTGGTAGCCATTTTCATTGTGGAGAGAACTGCTATATTATTTCTGATAACCACAATTATGATGCGGGTAATGAAATTCCATATGACAGGAAGGGATCAATACCCAAAAATATTGTTATAGAGCCAAACGTTTGGATTGGGACCGGTGTTATAGTACTAGGTGATGCTCATATCGGTGAGGGGGCTATAATTCAAGCGGGAAGTGTTGTGGTTGGTGACATTCCAGCTGGAGGTATAGCCGGAGGACATCCTGCAAAAGTTTTTAAATATCGTGATAGAAAACATTATGAGGAATTAAAAGAAAAAAATGCTTACATTCTTAACAAATAAATTAAAGTCGCACTTTATGCAAAATTTTCTTTCTGGAGTAATCTATCAAATATGCATGGCTGTTTGTGGCATAGTTATGCCCAGGCTCATTATAATGCATTATGGATCTGTACTAAATGGATTGATATCCACTGTTACACAATTGATTTCATACATGTCTATAGTTGAGATGGGGTTAGCTAGTGCTTCTTTGGTGGCTTTATATGATCCGATGGCTAAACATGATTACATAAAGGCTAGCCAAATAGTAGCTGCGATAAATAGGTTCTATAATCAAGTAGCGGCACTTTTTTCTTTTGGAACTATAATAGCAGGATTATTACTACCATTTTTTATTAAGGATGATATACCTATTTATACTATTTGGTTAGTGGTTGCATCTGTTGCCGGTATAAATTTGGTTACATATATGTTTCTTGGTAAATATAGGGCAATACTCCAAGCGGATAATAGGTTATATGTGTCTAATTATGCGCGGAGTTTAGGTGTTGTCATACAGATTTTTCTTGGTATTGTAATTATTTATTTAAATTGGAATATAGCATTTATAAAATTTATAGCAGTTTTTACTGCATGTGTAGAGACCGTGATACTTATCGCATATGTTAGAAGAGTGTATCCGCAGCTTAATTATCATGTAGAACCAGCCATAGGGGCAATAAAGCAGCGGAGTGATATCCTAGTGCATCAAATTTCGGGATTAGTTTTAAATAATACGGATATCCTATTGCTTGCAATATTTGGAGGTACACTTTCTTTAGCGAGTATTTATAATGTTTACAATATGATTTTAGGCTTAGTGACACAGGTGATTTCTAGTTTTTTGAGCGCTAGAGCAACGGTTTTTGCAAGATTATATGTATTAGGTGATATTACTCAACTAAAACAAAGGGTTTTTAAATTTGAAGGATGGTATCTAATGGTTGTGTATAGCCTACATACTGCCATGGCAATTTCAATAATGCCCTTTATAAGGCTTTATACATATGGCGTTAAAGATGCGAATTATGATTTACCAATTGTTGGATTGTTTTTTGCGTTATTAGGAATATCGAAAGTTTTAAGATCTTGTTATAGTGAGATAGTAGCTTCAGCAGGTAAATTTAAGGAGACCAAAGGAATAGTTATTACTAGTGCAACTATTAATATTATTCTTTCTTTGATTTTAATATGGGATTTAAAAATTACCGGACTTTTGATTGGATCCATTGTTGCTGAATTATACAGAACAGTGCATTATATTTTCTATTTTC
Source organism: Butyrivibrio sp. INlla21 (assembly GCF_900116875.1). GTDB lineage: Bacteria > Bacillota > Clostridia > Lachnospirales > Lachnospiraceae > Butyrivibrio. The sequence goes on along the minus strand of NZ_FPCC01000041.1, from coordinate 11,843 downwards.
AAAAAAATATATATCGGTCAAATGTTTTAGCATACAGCTTACGTATCATTTTTAATACTATAACGTTTGCGGTTTTGTACATTGCATCACATCAATATAGACTTAGCGCATTTACAAATTATTCAATTGCTTTTGCTAGTATGTTTGCCACAACGATTGCGATTATTTGTATATTTATGATTATAAAATATATAACTGATTTTTTGTTTGATAAAACAGCAAGGCATTGACTATTTAGTAATATATTTGAAAGGAATTATTTGTTATGGGAAGAATTATTGTATCAAATAATGAAAAGTGGAGGGAGTCTTTGAAAGCACTTTTTTCAAAGACTGAACTTGATATATCATATGAAAATGATGTAGCGGTGTGTTATAAAAAGCTTTGCGTTGATAATGAAAACTATGTTTCGTATGGAGACAATTGGATAATATCAAATGGAACATTAATATATTCGGGTAGTATAGGTAAGGAAGCGTTATCTAAGTTATATGATGAATTTGATGGAGATATAAATAAGTGCAGAAGTAAGTGTTTGGGCAGTTATTTTATATGTATAAAAAAGAATAATAAAATATTTTTATTCGTAGATCCCTATGCAACATATTCTATATATTACTACATTGGAGATGACGGCTTTTTGTTTTCCAATATGTATATGCATATTCAGCATTGTGTAAAACAAAAATTTGATCAGGATGCTTTTCTTGAATTGACAACAACTTTTTGTATATTAAGTAATGAGACAATATTTAATAATATATATAGATTGCGTGGAAATGAGTGCGTTGTAGTTGATAAGACCATATGCATTAATGAAGTCGAATCACAAGATGAAAGTTTTTCTTTTACATCTTCTGGAAAAATGTTAGATACACTTATTGCAAGGATAAATGAAATAACCACAGTCCAGAAAAGGCTATTTGGTTCAAAGGCTATCTTTATAACTGGAGGACTAGATTCAAGATTTGTAGCTGCTGCGACATCTTCGGTAGGGATGGATGCAAGCTTTCATTATTTTGGTGGAGATACGAGCCTAGAAAACTACAATCAACCAGATGAAAAAATAGGTAGGGAAATAGCCGATACGATTGGCGGAAAATATACATACCATGATATAAGCCATGATTTCATTTCTGATTATGAAAAAATAAATGAAAATGATTTGGCTTTAAGGGGAGAATATACAAATCTCTATGGTGGTAGCCCTAGGTTGGTTGAAATGTTTAGAAATGACATAGACGCGCCGTGTGATGAATATGGATACTTTGGTGAGTTTTTAAACTCTTGGGAGCAATTGGATGAAGAATATAATAGACCTTTTTCGCTTAAAGATTTTATTAATCGAATCTATATGAATAGGCACAATCATACAGAAGAAAAAAATGATGCTGTAGAAAGAAGAATATACAATGGCTTTTTATATTATATTAAAAGAAACAATATGAATGAAAAAGATTTAAGCAAATCAGATTGTTGTAAATTGTATTCATTCTATAGATTAAGAGCAGATGTGATTATGTGCAACTTTAGTAACGTATTTCGCTATAATTATATACTCTTAGGACAACCGGATATTTTCCCGATAATACGTAATATTCCATACGAGTGGAAAAAAGGTCCACAAATATCATTGATGCTTACAGATAATCTTTATTCAAAGCTTTTAAGTATACCAATCTTTTCGCATGGAAAATGGAGAGTGATTGACGAAAATTATTGTTATACTAAAAATACCATGTTAACAATAAAAGATATGATAAGAGCAATCTTAGTTAAGATTATGGGAACTAAGGGATATGGTGTTTTTTCATATATTCGTCATAAAGCTAGGAAACTTGTGATTGATGATAAAACTAATTCACTCATGAAGGATTGGAAAATAATAGATTATTGTAAAGAAGAATATAAAAGAATTGGCATGATTGATTTGGTATGGAAAGATACCTCAGAATGCCATGCTGCTCTAGTGGCAGAACCGCTAATAATGCTTAAGTTAGTTAGTGATTACTTGATAGATGATCGAGCTAAGGGATGATGGTTCATAAAAAAATAGGATATACTATTAAGTAGTGATCTTCTTATTATGAGTTATATGAAAGGCTATGTATTTTGGCACAATACATAGAGAGAGCTGTGGATATGATTTATCAAAAAGATATAATAAGAGAGTTTCCATACGGTGGAAATTATGAAAAAACATATTTTGTTATTGACAGTCCCATTACAGCATTTATGGTGTCAATTTTATCAAATGAATGTCCGGTCAATCTTATTCTTGAAAGAAAAAGCGGATTGGAAACTGATGATGCTTCAAAACTGCTATTGAATTTTATTAATTCATGCATTTCAGTTAAATCAATGAAACATGTTGAAGTTCCTCCTAGATTTTTTATTAATTCTATTGAGATTAATAAAATATGGAAAATACGAAAATCCACCAGAAAATTATATGATGAATATTCGAATGATGTGGTTTTTGTAGGCGCGCAAACGTCTACATTTATGAGAAGTATTCCTAGGAAATATAACAATATTATTTACCTGTACCATGGATTAACAGATTTATTTCAATGGGAAATATTAAATGAAAGAAAGTGGAGCTTTGTATCTACCTTACAGGAATTTATTATTGGAAAAATTATTGGGATGCCACATAGTACTTGGTGTCATTATTGGGCATACAATGCCTATTCATTATGCAAATTAAACAATGAGCATGAAAGATGGCTTAATGTATATGATTTCAAATCACCAGTTATTGAAAAAGAGTTGCGGGTATTAGGTAAATATAAAGATAATAAAAGAAATATTCTTTTTTTGCCTATATTTACAAGACACTCGGTAGATGGAGTGGATTCTGATACTAGTATATACGATGAAAGGAATTGTAAATTTCTTCTTTCTCATATTGACAAAGATGACAGAGTTTTTATAAAGTATCACCCTTGGCTATATAGAGCAAATGATAATATAAAAGATAGCCTGACACAAAAAATACGCGATATGGGTATTGAGGCTTATGATATAGTGGAACTTATTCCCGAGTCGGTAGGTGGTGCAATTGTTCCTACTGAAGTGATATGCAATTATTTTACATTTAATAAAATAATTACTCAGGACACTTCAACAATGTGGTATTTAACTGATAATCATCAGATTGAAAAGATAATTGATATTCGATATTCTGACGAAGATTATCGGCAAGAGATGTTTTATTGCATTGAGCATATAAAGAAGAAGCACAATGATGATATTCAGTATTATTTCTAATATAAATAAACTATTATAAAAGATAAAGAGAGGTCACGAATATGAGATTTTGTAAAAAATGTGTTATGCCAGATACTAGACCAGGGATTACATTTAATGAAGAGGGAGTTTGTTCTGCTTGCCAATCATATGAAAATCGAAAGGCTATTGATTGGGGAAAAAGATGGAAAGAATTCGAAACTATATGTGATAAGTATAGAGGGATGAATGGAGATGGTCCAGATTGTGCTATAGCAGTATCAGGTGGAAAAGATTCGCATTATCAGGTACATCTAATGAAAAACGTAATGCACATGAATCCGATATTATTTTCTGTTGAGGATAATTTCCCTATGACAGAGGCTGGAATGCATAATATAAAGAATATCTCTGAGGAATTTGGCTGCGAAATTATTAGTATTAAGCCCAATATTAGAGCACAGAAAAAACTTATGAGATATATGTTTGAAAAATATGGAAAGCCCACATGGTATGTTGATCGCTTGATATATACTTATCCTCTTATTATGGCAGCAAAGTTTAATACGCCTCTTCTTGTATATGGGGAGAATGTAAGTTATGAATATGGCGGAGCTGATGCAAAGGAAACGTATTCTGCAAAAGAGCAATTAAGTAACGGAGTGGCAACAGGGATTGACGAAGAGGAATTAATTGAGGGCGCAGGAGTAACAAAGCAGGATTTATATTTGACAAGAGCTCCAAAGCAGGAAGAATTAGATAAGCTCGATCCAATCTATATATCATATTTCCAAGAGTGGAATAGCTTCAAAAATTATGAATTTGCTAGAAAACATGGGTTCCATGATCTTACTCATGAGTGGGATAGAACTCATCACGTCGAGAATTTTGACCAAATAGACAGTAGAGCATACCTCGTTCATTCATGGATGAAATATCCTAAGTTCGGACATGCTTCTGCAACAGATTATGCTGCACGCATGGTTAGATATGGATTGATATCGCGTGAAGAGGCAGTTAATTTGGTTAAAGACCATGATGATAGGCTGGATCCTTTATCTATAAGAGATTTCTGTGAATTTTGTGGCTATACAGAAACGGAATTCTGGAATATTGTTGATAAACTCTATAATACAGAAATATTTGAGAAAAATGCAATTGGAAAATGGGTTTTGAAAGAACCTGTTTGGAATAAATAGTTGAGGTATTTTGGATGGATAGTATTCAAATGTTTTTGGCTAATTGCAATCTTTCAGTATCTCAGGCAATGCGAAAAATAGATAGTAATTCACATGGTATTTTATTTCTTGTGGATGATAACAATCTATTAGTTGGATGCGTGACAGATGGGGACATTAGACGTTATCTTCTGTCTGGAGGAGGAATGTCAGATGTGGTTGCTAGAGCATCAAATCAAAAACCAAAGGTGGCAAGATCTTTAGCCGAAGCCATTAAGCTTTATCACAACCGAGACTATGTTGTAATTCCTATAATTAATAATCAGGGAATAGTAATTGATATGTATATGGGAGAAGGTGTGAAGGATAAGAAATACAGTCCTTTACATCTTCCGGTTGTTATTAATGCAGGAGGAAAAGGAACCAGACTGGATCCTTTTACCAGAGTATTGCCAAAGCCTCTTATACCGGTTGGGGATTTACCGATTATTGAGCTTATTATGCAAGAGTATCAGTCGTATAGCTGTGATGAATTTCATATCATAGTTAATTACAAGCGCGAGTTGATGAAGGCCTACTTTGCTGATAATGAAGCCAACTATAATATAACTTGGTATGACGAGGAAAAGCCGCTTGGAACAGGTGGCGGATTAAGCCTGTTAAGAGGAAAGCTTAAGAGCACATTCTTTTTTGCTAATTGTGATGCATTATTAACCGCCAATTATGAGAGTATGCTTAAATTTCATAAGGATAACGGCAATGTTATCACTATGATATGTGCATATAAGAATATAAATATTCCATACGGAGTTGTCGAAATGGGAGAGAATGGCGTTATTACAGATATGAAAGAAAAACCGCTGATATCCTTTTTGACCAACACAGGAATATATATTGTAGAGCCGGAAGTAATTGATGATATAGGTGATGAAGAGGCTATTGGATTCCCGGATATTATAGAACGTGAGAAGCAAAAAGGGAAAAAAGTTGCCGTATTTCCGGTCAGTGAAAATGATTGGATGGATATGGGACAGTTACCTGAGCTGGAAAAGATGAGAAAAAAATTATTCGGAGAATAAGCCGGAGGAAATCTTTTATGTCCAAGATATTATTAGTCGGAGGCGGCGGACACTGCAAATCTGTTTTAGATAGCTTGCTTTCACTAAACGCATACTCAGAAATAGGAATAATAGATTCAAATGTTGGCGACAGAATAATGGGTATTTCCGTGATAGGCTGTGATGATGATCTGCCTAAGTTGATAGAACAAGGTTGGACGGATGCTTTTGTTACCGTTGGGAGCATCGGAAATACTAAAGTTCGACATAGACTTTATGATATGCTCAAATCCATAGGATTTAACACTCCATCGATTGTCGACCCTACTGCAATAATTGCAAAGGACGTTGTTATTGATGACGGTACATTTATTGGAAAAGGAGCTATTGTAAACGCAGAGACAAGGATCGGATGCTGTTCTATTATTAATTCCGGAGCGATTATCGAGCATGAGTGTGTTATTGGCGCTTTTTGCCATATAAGCACCGGAGCAACATTATGTGGACAAGTTACTATCAGTGATGACACACATATTGGTGCAGGAACGGTTATCCGTCAGTGTATTGAAATCGGAAGTAATTCTTTGGTTGGATGTGGAAGTGTTGTGGTAAATAACATCCCGAGTAATGTTAAAGCATATGGTAACCCATGCAAGGTGGTAATGTGAATGAATGTTTTTATAATAGCTGAGGCGGGGGTCAATCATAATGGTAGTTTTGAAACAGCCTGCAAGATGATTGATGAAGCAAAGAGAGCAGGGGTAGATTGTATAAAGTTTCAAACTTTCAAGTCTGATAATCTCGTTTCAAAGAGTGCAAAAAAAGCTGAATATCAGAAGAAAACAACAGGGGACGGCTCGCAGATTGAAATGCTTAAAAATCTTGAGTTGTCTTTTGATGATTTTATTAGGTTAAAAGAATACTGTGATAAGGTGGGGATTTGTTTTTTATCAACACCATTTGATTTTGATAGCATAGAATTCTTAAAAACAATTGATATGCCTTTTTGGAAGATCCCATCCGGAGAGATAACGAATTATCCGTATCTTGTTGCTCTGGCAAAGACCGGATGGCCTGTGGTAATGTCTACCGGAATGTGTGATATCAAAGAGATAGAGGATGCTATTGAGACACTAAGAGCCAATGGAACAGAAGATATAAAGCTACTTCATTGCAACACCGAATATCCGACGCCTTTCGAAGATGTTAATCTTAGTGCAATGCAGACTATACGTGATTACTTCAAACTAGAGGTGGGTTACTCGGATCATACTAAAGGGATAGAAGTTCCTATAGCGGCTGTTGCACTTGGGGCAACGGTTATTGAGAAACATTTTACTTTAGATAGAAATATGGAGGGACCGGACCATAAAGCCAGCCTTGAACCCGGTGAGCTTGCACAAATGGTATCATCCATAAGAAATATTGAAAAATCAATTGGCACCGGAATTAAGGTTCCATCTGATTCTGAAAAGAAAAACCGTATTGTTGCCAGAAAAAGTATAGTTGCAAAGACTGCTATCGGTGCAGGAGAATTATTTACTGAAGATAATATTACGGTAAAGCGTCCGGGAACGGGCATCAATCCTATGAGATGGAATGAAGTAATAGGTAAAAAGGCAAAAAGAGATTTTGAAGAGGATGAGTTGATAGAAATATGAAGAAGATAGCAATTGTGACTGCCACAAGAGCTGAATATGGATTATTATTGCCGGTTATCCGCGAATTACGCCAATCAGAAGATGATCAATTGAAAATAGAACTTATTGTTACCGGAACGCATTTAAGTGATGTATATGGCCATACTGTTGATGAGATAGAAAAAGACAATGTACGGATTGATCATAGAATACAAATTTCTGTAAAATCAGATTCTGAAGAAGATATATCTTCTAATCAGGCAGAGACGCTGGTTAAATTTACGGCTTTATTCGTTAAAGAGCATTATAGTGCTGTGATCTTATTGGGAGACAGATATGAAACACTTGCAATAGCCATAGCAGCCGGAAACACTTTGACTCCAATCTTCCATTTATGTGGGGGCGATACAACTGAAGGTGCTATTGATGAGTGGATAAGGCATTCTATTACCAAGATGAGCTATCTGCACTTTGTAACAAATGAAGATAGTAGGAGAAGAGTGATTCAACTTGGAGAGGATCCTAGCCGCGTGTTTAATTACGGATCTACGAGCATTGACAATATTCTTAATGCTGCAGATATGGATAAACTTGAAGCCCTTGAAAGTATAGGGTTAGGAGATTGTAAATATGCGCTATGTACTTACCATCCTGTGACAATGGATGGCGGAAGCGTAGATGAGCAAATAGAATCATTTATTGGAGCAATTAAAAGTTTTCCTGACATAGAGTTTATTGTTACTAAATCTAATGCGGACCAAGGCGGAGCAAGGATAAACGAATTATTGGATGAAGTTGAAAAACATATAGACAATTTGCATGTATACACTTCCTTGGGAATTCGAAGATATTTATCATTAATGAAATATGCTGAGTTTGTTTTAGGAAATTCATCAAGCGGAATCATAGAGACTCCTGCATTTCATATTCCTACTGTGAATATAGGGGATAGGCAGAGGGGGCGTCTTCAAACTGATAGTATTATTAATTGCGATGCAGATTCAAATGAGATAATTGGTGCAATAAATGCTGCAGTAACTGATGAGTATAAAAAAACTTGTAAAAAAATAAAAAATCCTTATGGTGATGGTAAAGCTGCCAAAAGAATAGGTCAAAAGATAGTTGAAATAGTTATGGATGGGAGGATAGATCTAAAGAAAAAATTCTATGATCTATAATGAGAATGCGTAATATTGCGATTATTCCAGCACGAAGTGGTTCAAAAGGGCTTCAGGATAAAAATATAAAAGAATTAGCAGGTAAACCATTGATTGCATATACAATAGAAGCCGCTTTAAAGTCTGAATGTTTTGATGAAGTGATGGTTTCTACAGATTCTTCATATTATGCTGATATTGCTAAGAAATATGGTGCGAATGTACCTTTTTTGAGAAGTGATAAAAACTCTACAGATAAGGCAACGTCATGGGATATGGTCGATGAAGTGTTATCTGGTTATAAAGATATGAACAAGGAATATGATACTTTTTGTCTTTTACAACCGACTTCACCGCTTAGGACGGCTGAAGACATTAAGAATGCATACGAATTGTATAAGAATAAAGCCTCATTTGCAGTTGTTTCGGTATGTGAGGCTGAACATTCACCTTTATGGTGTGGACAACTTCCGGAGAATGGGGAGTTTATTGATTTCATAAGCCCTGAAAGCATGAAACGTAGACAAGATGCGGGGAAATTCTATCGCTTAAATGGAGCTATATATATAGTTGATATTACTAGGTTTCAAAATGATAGGTTTTTTTATAAAAAAGGAAGTTTTGCTTATGTAATGGAACAGGATAGAAGTGTGGATATTGATACAGAAATAGATTTTAAACTTGCTCAGATTATGATTGAGAAAGTTTAATAAATATATACTTGGAGAATGGCAATGTTTAATTTAAGTGAATTTATCAATGAATATGTAACTAAGCGACAATACTCGATGTTCAATACAGATATAATGGCTATGAAAGATGATTTATCCAATATGATTCGCGGGAAATCGTTCTTGGTAATCGGTGGAGCAGGTAGTATTGGATCAAGTTTTGTGCGCGCAATTTTGCCTTTTGAACCTTCTGAGCTTGTTATTGTTGATACTAATGAGAATGCCTTGACAGAATTGACAAGATCTCTTAGATCTTCTGCTGCACTTTCTAGTTATGTTCCAAGTATTTATCTCCCATATCCCATGGATTATAGTTCTGTGACATTTAGACGCATGTTTACACATCATAAGAGAAAAAATGGTTTAAATGGTTTTGATATAGTAGCTAATTTCAGTGCGCACAAGCATGTTAGATCTGAAAAAGATATATATAGCGTTGAGGCTCTGCTAAGGAATAACGTAATAAGCGCTAAGGGATTACTTGATATATTGGAACAGTATCCACCTGAGGTTTATTTCTGTGTAAGTACTGATAAAGCAGCTAATCCTGTAAATATCATGGGTGCTAGTAAACGAATTATGGAGGATTTGATTTTTAGCTATTCCGATAAGTTTCCGGTAAAGACAGCTCGTTTTGCAAATGTAGCGTTTTCCAATGGTTCACTTCCTGCGGGATTTATTGACAGAATTAATCAAAGACAACCTTTGTCTGCACCCTCTGATGTGAAGAGATATTTTGTTAGTCCACAAGAATCAGGCCAGATATGTATGTTATCTGCTATGCTTGGGGATAATCGTAATATTTTCTTTCCTAAGTTAGATGAAGCTCAGATGACTACATTTGATAAGATAGCTGAGAATTTGTTGACATCTATGGGCTATGAAATTGATTATTGCTCTTCTGATGAGGAGGCTATAGATAAGGCTAATAGATGGAGTGAGGGGCAGCCATATCCGGTGCATTTTAGTTGTTCTGATACTAGTGGGGAAAAAGCTTTTGAAGAATTCTTTATTGAAGGCGAAGAAGTTGATATGGAGCGTTTTTCTTCTCTGGGTGTAATTACAGATAAGCAAATTCCAAATAAAGATAAAGTAATAGAGCTGATAAAAATACTTGATTCTACTTTTGATTCTGAAGCTTGTACCAAAGCAGATATTGTTTCAATTATAGGTAAATATTTGCCGAATTTTGAGCATATTGAGACTGGGAAAAGTCTTGATGGTAAAATGTAAGTTTGCATAGATATTATGAAGGGCATGGGAAAAATGATTTCGTTAGCAATACCAAATTTAACCGGAAATGAAAAAAAATATCTTGATAATTGTATAGATACTACATTTGTATCATCAGTCGGAGAGTATGTGAATGAATTTGAGAAGATGGTGGCTGATGCAACAGGAAGTATAGGAGCTGTGGCAACAAGCTCCGGAACAACTGGGATTCATTCTGCTTTGACTGCGGTTGGAGTAAAACATGGAGAATTGGTTATTATTCCGACCTTTACATTTATTGCTTCAGCTAATGCGGTTCGACATTGCGGAGCAGATCCATGGCTGATGGATATTAGTAAAGATGATTGGTGCCTAAATCCACAATTGGTTCGTCAAGAGATAGAAAAATGTTGTGAGAAGCATACGGATGGTAAGTTATATCATATAGAGACCGGAAAACGAGTTGCGGCATTAATGCCTGTATACACTTTAGGTAATATTCCGGATATGGATGCATTCAGAAAGATAGCAGATGAATATCAGATACCTCTTGTTGTTGATGCAGCATGTGCAATTGGTGCTACCTTTGGAGAACGAAAATTTGGAGCATTAGCGGATTTAAGTGTATTATCTTTTAACGGTAATAAAACGATTACCTGTGGCGGAGGTGGAGCCGTAGTAGGATGTGATCAAAAGCTTCTGGATCATGTTCGTCACCTTACAACTACGGCACGTGTATGGCCTGACTATGACTTTGATGAAGTTGGTTTTAATTATCGAATGACTAACATACAGGCAGCAGTAGGTGTTGCGCAGATGGAAAGGCTGGAAGATTTTATCGATTCTAAGCGCAGAACGCGTGCATACTATGAAAATAAATTTGGATGTTTGGCGCAGGAGAATAGTATTACATTCTTTCCGACTACAATAGGTTCATCATGTTGGTTTTCAGGAATTGTATTACCGGAAGGGGCAAAACTTGATGATGCAAAGAATATATGTGCCAAATTAAAAGAATCCCAAATAGAGGCACGTTCATTTTGGAAACCGGTACATCTCCAAAAACCATATGAAGGATGCCCGAAAAGTAATGTTTCTATTTCAGAGAGTTTATGGCAGCGGATAATAACATTACCTTGTAGTACTAATATTACTGATGAACAATTGGAAGTAGTTATTAATAGTTTTATAAAAATAATAAAATGAATATATATAGGAGAAATATGAGTAAAGTTGCACTTATAACAGGTATTACAGGTCAGGACGGATCATACCTTGCAGAGTTCCTTTTGGAAAAGGGTTATGACGTTCACGGTATTATAAGAAGATCATCGGTAGATTTCCGCGAGAGGATAGCACATCTTGAGGGTAAGCCTCATTTCCATCTTCATTACGGAGATCTCGGCGATTCAATGAGCATCATCGGTATCGTGTCCAAGGTTCGCCCTGATGAGATATACAACCTTGCTGCACAGTCACACGTTCAGGTATCATTCGATTCACCTGAGTTTACAGCTGACGTTGATGCTACAGGTGTACTTAGAGTTCTTGAAGCCGTTCGTCAGTGCGGTCTTACAGAGACTTGCCGTATCTATCAGGCTTCAACTTCGGAATTATACGGAAAAGTTGAGGAGGT
>NZ_FPCC01000066.1 GCF_900116875.1 Butyrivibrio sp. INlla21 | reverse complement strand
AGTGCGCCTAGCGGCGCACGTTTCCAACGGGTTAAAGTCCCGAATTCGCCCGGTAGTGGGAAGGATATAGCCGAAGGCAAGGGTGTCCATCGCGAGGTGGAATCTGAAGGAAGCTGGATGTGAGGAACATACTAACTCACGGGCAAATCTCTGGTCTGACGAACAGAAATCTCATATGAGGTCATGCATGAGGGTAAGGCTACTGCACAAGTCGAAACCCCATAACTACACGGAATCATGCATGATAGATGAGGCAGATGGATGGAGAGGAAGAAACGTGTGGTACCTAGGGAGGTCTGCGTGAAATGCTCTGAAAGGAGTAACCACCGTACAAGGAAACGAGGCGGTGCTGAACACGCAGAAGTCAGCGGAGGCCATAGTAGGGATATGGACATGGAAACATGGACATGCTAACCGAAGGACCGAATCAATAGGAGTCTTAAGTATGACCGAGAAAGGAGGAATGACCTTTAATGGCAGAAAACATTGAAAACAATGGCTGTTCGCAAAGAGATAGTGCGGAACATGAAGGGTATGCGAAAGTGCCTAGGTCATTCAATCGGATATGGAAAGAAAGAGACAGTGCACAGCCGAAGCTCTTGGAAGCGATACTGTATAAGGATAACTTTAACAGAGCGTATAAAAGAGTTAAGGCAAACAAGGGAGCGCCAGGTATTGATGGAATGACTATCGGAGAGGCACTTCCGTACCTTAAGGAACATCAACAGGAGTTAACTGACCGCATATACCGCGGCAAGTATACCCCATCGCCAGTCAGGCGAGTTGAGATTCCAAAACCAGATGGTGGTGTGCGCAAGCTTGGCATACCCACCGTGATAGACCGAACACTCCAACAGGCAATAACTCAACAGTTAGTGCCAATCTATGAACCATTGTTCGCGGATGGAAGCTACGGCTATCGTCCAAACAGAAGCGCAAAGGATGCTATACAGAAGGTAAAGGAATACGCAGAACAAGGTTACACTTTTGCGGTAGTCTTGGACTTATCAAAGTATTTCGACACCTTAAATCACGAAATCCTTATCAATCTCCTCAGAAAGAATGTAAAGGACGAGCGCGTAGTTCAGCTCATAAAGCGCTATCTGAAAAGCGGAGTAATGGAAAACGGAGTGGTCATTGATACAGAGGAAGGCTCACCGCAAGGTGGGAATTTATCTCCACTTCTTGCGAATATCTACCTCAATGAGTTCGATCAAGAGTTTCTGAAAAGAGGAGTGCCCTGTATAAGATATGCAGATGACATCGTTCTTCTTGCGAAAAGCAAAAGGGCATCAGAAAGACTCCTAGAAAGCAGTACTAAATATCTCGAAGAGAAACTGAAGCTAACGGTTAACCGAGAGAAAAGCCGTACTGTAAGTGTGTTTGCAATCCGAAATTTTAAATTCCTTGGCTTTGCATTGGGAAGGAACGGAAGTGGCATATATGTCCGAGTTCATCCAAAGTCATGGAAGAAGTTTAAGTCCAAGCTGAAAGACTTATCTTCCCGTAAGTCTGTACAGTCCATCAAGCCAAGCCTAGAGAAAATCAAGGTGTATGCTAGAGGATGGCTTAACTACTATGGAATAGCCAGCATGAAAAACAACATAGATGACATTAATAAGTGGCTCTATCACAGAATACGCATGTGCATATGGAAACAGTGGAAACTTCCCAAGACAAAGAAGAGAAATCTTATTAAACTGGGGATACCCGAATACTATGCACATATTACAGCCAACAGCCGTAGAGGCTATTGGTTTGTGTCTGGTATGGGCGCGGTTAACCGTGCCTTATCAAAAGAAAGACTGATAAACAGTGGCTTTTATGATTTAGCCACAGCCTATCAGTCTATGCACGTCAACTATTGAAAGCGCCGTATACCGAACGGTTC
>NZ_FPCC01000009.1 GCF_900116875.1 Butyrivibrio sp. INlla21 | reverse complement strand
TTCCCCAACAGAGTTTTTGATAATGCAATCGTGTTTGTCTTTAGCGACATCAATTCCTACATAGATCATATAGAACCTCCCGAAAAATAGTATTGATACTGTTTCAAATCCACAGGGCTCCTTGCAATCGTAACCTACTTCTTGATAAACCGTCATGCGGTAACTAACTGATTAACAAATAAACAAAGAGACTGTGGTTGGAGCCTTACTTAAACCGTCTATGCGGTAGGAGAAAACAACCAATCCACAGCATCTTAAACAGCATAGTCGAACCTATTGAAAAGGTAAAGAAAGACTATGACTAATACTAATAGTAGGAGAAATACTGATATGGATAGAAAACCAACACATCCCGGAAATGTGTTCTTGGAAGATGTTATGAAACCGCTTAATATAACGGTCACTGGTGCAGCCAATATGCTTGGAATCAGCAGAAAAACGTTATCAGAGTTTGTAAATGAAAAAGCTTCATTGAGTCCCGAGATGGCTATGAGAATAAGCAAGGCAACAAATACATCTGTAGAGAGTTGGATAAACATGCAATTATAAAGTTTATCGTATTTTTATTAGTCTTTTAGTGATTAATGAAGGATAATAATCTTATACCTGACGGCATGGATTCATTTTGAGAGGGTGATGATATGAAAATAAGGTGTAGGAATTGTGGTACAGAATTTGATTCTAAGTTTTGCCCAGAATGTGGGGCATCTAGAGAAAGTGCTACTCAGATAGATGAGATTAGCATAAACAATTATATTTGTAAAGATAAACATCGTTCTAATGAAATTATATTAAACATTATTAGGTGGATTGTGATAGTATTCCTAGTAATTGTGTTGATTGGAATGATTCTGAATTTAGAAATTCTTTCATCTATTGCTATATTAATTGGCATCTTTGTTATTTCACCATTGAATAGAATAATACCTTATAAGAAAAACCCAAGATTTGTATATGGCATTGTGACATTTTCTATGTTTGTTCTCGCATTTGTATTTTATCATCCAATAGATAGTACAGAAATTAAAGAAAAAACAATCCTTGAAAAATCTGATTCAGAAAATAATACTGTGATAGACAAGAGAACACAAAAAAGAATAACCAAAATAGAAAAGTATATAGAAAATGGAAAATATGAAAAAGCATACCAAATGCTTAATGAACTTGTTGTAGATGAACATGAGAAAGCGCGTCTTTATGCGCTTTATTATACGAGTACAAGTGATTATTATATGGCAGAAAAGATACTTTATGAGTACTGCATAAAGTTTAAACCTTTATCGGATGTCGAAGAAGATTCCCTATATTTTAAATTGATGGATCTTTATGACAAGGTCCCAGATAAACAAGAGGAATTAGACCTTTTTAAACACTCTGTATATATCTCGAAAGTTGGTTACGAAAAAGGGCATGATTGGAAAAATGCAGAATGTACTACAAAGAAAAAATGCAAAATATGTGGAGAAGAGACAGGAGAACCACTTGGACATAATTGGATAGATGCTACATGTATAGAAGCTAAAAAATGTTCAAGGTGTGGGGAAAAAGAAGGTGTTCCATTAGGGCATGATGTCGAAAAGTGGAAGATTACTAAAAAACCGATTTGCAGTGAAGAAGGTGCAGAAATCGGGATATGCATGAGATGTGGTGAAGAAGTGGAGCAGAAGGTTGCTAAGATAGAACATAAAGCAGGTAAATGGGAGATAACCAGAGAAACTACATCAGCTTCAATTCCTGGTGAGAAATCTTTATTATGCAAAGTATGTGGCGAGGTTATGGAAACAGAGAAATATACAATATCCAAGGAAGAAGAGCTAAAGATATATCGAAAAAGCTTTGAATCAGTTTCTTATGAAGAGTTATCCAGATATCCAGATAGCTATAAAGGAAAGAAAATAAAAGTTACTGTGAAAATAGTGGATGAAATGGAAGAAGGTATTATTTTATATACCCCTTATAAAGCAAAGATGGGAGGCAAGGATATTGCAATTAATGACGGGAGAGATGTTAAAGAGCCAAAGCTATTAAAGGGGGATACAGTTACTGTTTATGGTCTTGGTGATGGAACTGAGACAGTAAAGACAAAACGTCCCGGTATTTTATGGGATAAAACTATAGATTCTACTGAAATACCGATGGTAAAGATGCTTTATTGCGAGTTTTAAGAATAGAGGAGTGTGATTGGCTAGAAAAAGCTGTAGATATTCTGTATAAGATAGCAAATGATCTAAAATATTGGTATGAAAACTTCCAAATCAAACTAATGGTTTGGGAGTTTTTATTTCGCAAAATTAAAAATTGATAATTTTTGCGAAATAAAATACAATTGAATAAAGGCGGTGAATGCACGATGAAACTTATTAAAAGAGATTATTATCTGAATAAGCTATTATCAGTTAAGAATATTCCTGATATAAAGGTAATAACCGGTGTAAGACGAAGTGGTAAATCCAAATTAATGGATGCCTTCATAGAGCTTATATCCGGAGATGATCAGGCAAATATTGTTCGAATCAAACTAAACTTAAAGAAGTTTGAAAAGCTTTTGGATGCTGATAAGCTTTATGACTATATAGAACAGCAGTATGATGAGAATAAGACAAATTATCTGTTCATTGATGAAATTCAGTTGTGTGAAGGATTTGAGCGTATAATCAATAGTATTTACGAAGAAGAAATCTATGACATCTATCTTACTGGGTCAAATGCATTTCTTTTATCAAGCGATTTGGCAACATTATTCGGTGGAAGGGTTTATGAGATAAGCTTATACCCTTTTTCATTTAATGAATATCTTATGTATTATCCTTCGAATAATATTGATGAATCCTTTGATTCTTATGTAAAAAAAGGTGGAATGGCAGGTTCGTATCTTTATAAAACAGAGGAAGATGCCAGAAAATATGTCAATGGGATTTATAGAACAACTATCACAAAGGATATTGTAAAAAAGTTCAAGATAGAAAATGAAGATCTTTTAATAATGATTGGAAACTATCTTATGGATAATGTGGGTAATCAAACTTCGATAAGAAATGTGGCGTCTAAATTGACATCTGGAACTTACAAAACTAATGATAAGACTGTCGGGGCATATATAAATTACTTTTGCAGATCATTTTTGTTTTATCCAATTCGACGTTATGATATTAAAGGGAAAAGATATCTTGAATCAGATAAGAAATACTATCTATCTGATTTGGCTTTCCGCTTTTCTGAAATAGGAACAAAAAACTCTGATTATGGACATCTTTATGAGAATATAGTAGCTATAGAACTTCTCAGACGCGGATATGAATTATATGTGGGCAAATTGTATGAAAAAGAAGTGGATTTTGTTGCAATAAAGGAAGGCGAGAAATTATACATTCAGGTAACGGATGATATTTCAAGAGAGAATACTTTTAAACGTGAGGTATCATCGCTTTTAAGCATTAAAGATGCATATCCAAAGTTGCTGATAGCAAGGACAAAACATGAGAAAAGTCAGTATGAAGGGATAAGAATAATTGATATTGCCAGATGGCTATCTGATTCGCAAAAATAGCATTTTTTTAAAATTGCGAAATGAAATTAAGAAAATATATGAAAAACGAACTATACGAAAACATACAAAAAATAGATACGGTAAGAGCCATTCTCGTCGGTCTTAATACAGACAAGAGCGATGACGAGTTTGAGCGCTCGATGGATGAGTTAAAAGAACTGACTAAGGCGATAGATATCGAGGTAGCGTCAGTTGTGACACAGTCCCTGAATTCGCCCGATAACAGTACTTACATCGGAAGCGGAAAGGTGCAGGAGATAGCGGCCGCGCTGGACATACTTGATGTAAGCATCATCATCTTCAACGATTCGCTATCGCCCATGCAGGTCAGAAACTTAGAGAAGATCCTGGATACCGAGGTTATAGACAGAACGGGCCTTATCTTGCAGATTTTTGCCAAAAGAGCAAAAACAAGAGAGGCAAGGCTTCAGGTTGAATCCGCACAGCTTCAGTATATGTTGCCGAGACTTGTCGGAATGGGCAAGACTCTTTCAAGACAGGGCGGCGGAAGCGGAAGACTTTCCAATAAAGGTTCCGGTGAGAAGCAGCTTGAGCTCGACAGAAGACGCATCGAGCATAGAATGAGCGAGCTTAGAAGAGAGCTTGAGAATGTCGAAAGAGAGCGCAATACTCAGAGAAACAGAAGGCTTAATTCTCCTATAGGAAGAGTTTCGCTTGTCGGATATACCAACGCGGGCAAATCCACGATAATGAACAATCTCTTAAGGCTCTACGGAGGCGAAAGCGATACCGACAAGACAGTTCTTGAGAAAGATATGCTCTTTGCGACTCTCGACACTTCTGTAAGAAAGATAGAAGCTCCCGGGCACAGACCTTTTCTTTTGACTGATACCGTAGGATTTATAAGCGAGCTTCCGCATGCGCTCGTAAAAGCCTTTAAATCGACGCTTGAAGAGGCTAAATACGCAGATGTACTGTTACAGGTCATCGACTTTTCGGATCCCGAGTACAGGTACCACATGGAGATAACAGGAAAGACTCTTTCCGAGATCGGAGCGGGCGACATTCCGGTTATATATGTGTTTAACAAGTCGGATATCGTAAGGCAGCAGCAAGAGGAAGAGAACATGCTTGTCATGGATATTCCAAGAGCTAAGGATGACAGAATATATATCTGTGCCAAGGACGATGACAGCCTGGAAGAGCTTGTCAGCCTCATAGAAAAGAAGCTGGGAGAAAAAGAAACTGAGTGTGAGCTTCTTTTTCCTTATTCCGAAGGCGGAACGATCAGTATGCTCACCGAAAGAGGAGTTGTAAAAAGCACGGAATACCTTCCGGAGGGAATCAAGGTTGCTGCAACTCTTTCGCAGGCAGATATGAGCAAATATGCTGAATATTTGACATAATGATGATAAATGTGTGCAATTCCGCCACGCAAGCGGGCCCGGATGGCTCAACGGTACGGATTAACGATATTGAACACATAATTTTCACAATTTTTTCAATATATAGTCACTTTTTTCCATTTACAAATCGATCGACACAAGGTATAGTCTTATAAGTTTTAGATGTAGTTTTTCTTTTGCAAATAAGAAAGGAAGTGACGATTGTGTTGAGACAGCTGATAAAAAAGAATATCGTGCTTAGACCCAGCCAGGTCAAGGAATTTGTCAACGCAGCAACAAAATGTGACTTCGACGTAGATATATACTATAACAGATATGTTGTTGATGCTAAATCGATCCTTGGTGTTTTCGGATTGGATCTTACACAGACTTTAACTGTTGAATACAGCGGCTATGATCAGGAGTTTGAGAACTATCTTAATACTCTTTCAATTGCCAGCTGATTCATATATGCAGTACAAAGGTAACCGTTCGCGTGCCGGACAGTACCAAGAAGTAAAGAAATAATTGTTCATTGTGGTAGAAAAGCTCTCCATGGTATAAAATATGCCATGGAGAGCTTTTCGTTTATGGTGATACAGATTTCAGTCCGCAGACTTGTGGAATTTATCTTACGAAGCGGAAATATAGACAATAGAATACATCAGGTCTCTGCAGATGCTATGCAGGAGGGCGGAAGGATCCACCGCATGATCCAGAAGAGCATGGGAGCGGATTATCACGCCGAGGTTCCTCTCAAATATACCCACAATACAGGCAGATACGAGCTTGTTATAGAGGGAAGAGCGGACGGAATCCTGGATAAATACTTTGATGATGAGAACGCTTTTGATCCCCAGCAGTCCATGTTTGAGGGCAAAAAGAAGCAGATGCCCCTTATCGATGAGATTAAGGGTACATACAGAGACCTTGCCAAGATGAAAGAGCCTGTGCCGGTACACCTGTCACAGGCTAAATGTTATGCCGCGATATATCTTATGCAGAGAGGCTGCCCGTCCGTTGATGTCAGGATGACTTACTGCAATATGGACACCGAAGAGATCAAATACTTCGACCGCTCATATACAGCTGATGAGATCATAAAGTGGTTCAATGACCTGATAAACCAATACCTTCAATGGTCAGATTTTGAATACGAGTGGGAGCAGACAAGAACGGCTTCCATCAAGGCAGTGCAATTTCCTTTCCCTTACAGGGAGGGGCAAAAAGACCTTGCGGCGGGCGTATACAGGACTATCGTTCATGGTAAAAAGCTCTTTTTGGAAGCTCCGACGGGCACCGGAAAGACCATAACAACGGTATTTCCTAGCGTAAAAGCAATGGGAGAACAGAAGGTAAGCAAGCTCTTTTACCTGACTGCAAAGACAATAACAAGAACCGTTGCGGAAGAGGCTTTTAACACTTTAAGAGAGCTTCAGAAGCTAAGATTTAAGACGGTTACAATAACCGCAAGGGATAAGATATGCTTCCTCGATGAAGGGGAGAGAAACTGTAACCCGGAAGCCTGTCCCTATGCAAACGGTCATTATGACAGGATAAACGATGCAATATACGATCTTCTGACTCACGAGGATAATTTTGACCGTGAAAAAATAGTAGAGTATGCTTACAAGCACGAGGTGTGCCCATTTGAGATGTCTCTTGATATGAGCCTTTGGGCAGACGGCGTTATTTGTGATTACAACTATGTATTTGATCCTTTTGTGTATCTTAGAAGATTCTTTGCGGACGGACTTAAGTCCGATTATGTTTTCCTTGTCGATGAGACGCATAACCTTCTCGACAGAGGAAGAGAAATGTACAGTGCTTCTCTCAGAAAAGAGAGCTTTTTGGAGCTTTCGCGCACTATCAAGGAGTTTCATCCCAGGATCGCGGGTCATCTGGATAAATGCAACAAGGCACTTTTGGAGCTTAAAAGAGAGTGTGACGGTTGCAAAGCATTGACGGGAATAGACGGCTTTATCAATCCGCTCAACAGGCTTTCCGGTATCATGTCGGAATATCTTGAAGATCATGCCGAGGGTCCCTGCAGAGAGGATATATTGCTGTTTTATTTTGATATCTCAAGGTTCCTTACCATATATGATAAAGTCGACGAGAACTACGTTATCTACAGTGAGTTTAACGAAATGGGAGACTTTATCGTGCGTCTTTCATGTATTGATCCTTCCACAAACCTTTCGGAGTGCATGGCAAGAGGTCGCTCATCGATCCTCTTTTCCGCAACACTTCTTCCGATACGCTATTACAAAAAGCTACTCGGAGGAACGGATGAAGATTTTGAGATGTACGCCAAGTCTGTGTTTGATCCGGGGCGTCTGGGACTATTTATCGGAAAAGACGTAACGAGCAGATATTCCATGAGAAGCTACGAACAATATCGCAGGATAGCATCGTACATAGACAATATAGTCAGCGCAAGGGGCGGTAATTATCTCATTTTCTTCCCCTCACATCAGTTCCTCGATGAGGTACTCGATATTTATGAGAGCGAATACTATAACCCGGATAATTCCGAGCTTGTAGTGCAAAAGAGCTATATGAGCGAGGATGCGCGTGAATCATTCCTTGACAGGTTCTCTGAGGGTAACAACCTTGATCTGACAAAAGTGATAAATATGGACATAGAGGTTGAAGAAGATAAGAATATACTCGGCTTCTGCGTCATGGGCGGAATATTCAGTGAAGGAATAGATCTTAAGTACGACAGCCTTATCGGAGTTATTGTTGTCGGAACAGGAATACCTCTTGTATGTAATGAAAGAGAGATAATAAGGGAATTCTTTGAGCAAAGAGGCGTAGACGGATTTGACTATGCCTACAGATTCCCCGGAATGAACAAGGTACTTCAGGCAGCAGGAAGAGTCATCAGAACGGAAGAGGACAAAGGAATAGTTGCTCTTCTTGATGACAGATTCATGCAAGGCAGTTATAGAGCTCTTTTCCCCAGAGAATGGTACGGATGCAAACCGGTTTCGACCGATGAAGTCAAAAATGTCGTATCCCGCTTCTGGAGCAGCTTTCCGGAATAAAAACATATCAAAAAACTGCTCTGATGCGAAAAAATACAAATAAAAGTTTACATAAATCAGATTTTTGATAAATTATGT
Organism: Butyrivibrio sp. INlla21; assembly: GCF_900116875.1. Classification (GTDB taxonomy): domain Bacteria; phylum Bacillota; class Clostridia; order Lachnospirales; family Lachnospiraceae; genus Butyrivibrio. The sequence goes on along the minus strand of NZ_FPCC01000009.1, from coordinate 136,956 downwards.
AAACCGAACAGTAGTTCAAATTGTATGATAATAGACAACAATTATATAAAATGTCAGATAAATGATAAAAAAGTCTTAATTAAACGACAGCGATGTCATGTGGATAACTCTGTGGAAATTGGGGATTAGTTGAAAAATATATTACATAACACCCCATAAATTGGGCGTTTAAAAACCATGACGAAATTAAACGATAACCGGTAAAAAAATAATCATCTGACCAACAAGGTCAATAAAAATATGTAAACCTAAAATATGACCGTCACGCGTGTCAGTTAACGCTTTTGCGCTTGCGGTTGGGATAAGTATTGCGGTATCATTTTAAGTATCACTTAGTTGGTGTTTTCAAGCCAGGGAAAGTTGGAGTTGGGGTATGAACATACTGGATTACGACTTGGAAGTTCAGACACTGAACAGAGAACTTTTAACTGCCAGGGCCAATATGTCCGGCAGCTATATAGCCATATGCAACAGACTTATCAGGAAAGCTAAAGAGGTTGATGACATTCCTCTTTTGGGTTATTCCTATTATTTTCTTGCAGATGCGTACTATATGGTCAGCACAGAATACCGCAAATTCAATTCCAGTCTTCTCAAGGCGATGGAGTATCTTCAGACATGTGGGGAGAACATGTATCTTGCAAGATGCTACAATCTTCTGGGCATTGATGCCTTAAGTCACGGTAATTTCGAATTATCTCTTGATTTCTTTATGAGTGGGATCAAACTCTGTAATGATGAAGAGGATGAGCTCAGTGCCGTTTACGGACTCCTTGAGTACAATATCGGTCAGATATACTACGAGATAGGAGATTTCAAGAAGGCACTTCCTTATATCCGATCCGCATACAAACATATAAGACGTGATAAGAAGGACAGTCTCTATTACAGAAACCTTCTTTTCTGCTATTGTTTCCAGGCTGACTGCTACATGCAGCTAAATAAGCCTACATCCGTTAAGAACTGTCTTTTGGGTCTTAAGAGACTTGAGGACGATCCCAAGGTAAACAGAGAGTATTTTCAAGATATTCCCGTTCTTGACATCAGGATGAGAGGAAATTATCTTCTTGGTAATACGGAAGAGTTTGAGAAGTATTCCGATATTTTATCCAGACTTATACAGACCAACAAGTTTCCGCTTGATTGTGTAGAGGATATTTTCGGAATATGTCGATTCTTTATGAGGATCGGAAGAGTTGATGAGGTGGTTTATATTGTCAAAAATATAGAGAGATCCATCAACGATATGAATATTTCATATCTGAAGAAAAAGCATGCCAGACTAAAGTGCGAGCTATACAGCCTTATCAAGGATGAGAAGAACAAGGTCAAAGCACTTGAAGAGTATTATCTTTATTCGGTTGCTCAGGAAAAAGACAGTCTGGTAAATTATAAGTTCTTTACCGACATCAGGACCAAGCTCTCGGCAATCGAGCAGGAGAACTACAGGCTGCTTAAAAGAGCTGAGACGGATTCACTCACCGGACTCGGCAACAGATACGGACTTAACAAGTATGCGGATGAAGCATTTGAGAAAGCGTACTGCGAGCAGAAATCTCTCGCGGTTGAGATTCTTGATGTTGACAATTTCAAGAAATACAATGATACATACGGACATCAGGCAGGTGACGTATGTCTTAAGAGGATCGCTGAGGCAATCGCACATAAATGTGCATCAAATAAAAACATTCATGCGTTCAGATACGGCGGGGATGAATTTGTTCTCATATATGAGAACATGACGGATGAAGAGGTTATGAGTCATGCCATGGAGCTTAGGGACGACGTTCATGACATGAAGATAGAGAGTAAGGCACAGAAAGAGGGAAATATAGTGACTATATCTCAGGGAATACGCAATTCTGTTCCGAGAGAGTCTACTAAATTATGGGATTACATGTATGCGGCGGACAATGCTCTTTATGAGGTAAAAGAGCATAAGAAGGGCGAGATCGTTATGCTTCACAAGGCGGTCATCTCTCAGGAGTCGCTTGAAGAAGCACAGTACAGCTGATCGCTTACTGTGAATCTATATGAGTATTAGGTTTTGAAGGGATTTCTTTGTAAGTAAAAGGGTTATGAAAAATATCAAGTGGACAATGCGTCAGGCTATTCTGAGTCTGGTCATCGGCTGCACCTTATTTGCGATCGTTGCACAAACGGTTGCTTTTGAGGTTACATCAAGGCAGCAGATAAGAAGAGAAAGTCTTCTTAACAACGACGAGACTCTTCAAAGAATAGAATCTGAGCTTAATTCTTATATTCACGGACTCATCGTCAAGATGCAGACCATCTATACCGAAACGGAAATGATATACGACATGAGGAGATATCATGCCGGTCGAAACAATCTTCTGAACTATTACTGGGAAGCTTGGCATTTTGCGGAAAAGAAATTTGATTCTTCCGATCAGCTGCTTGCCCTGTATATCTATGGCAATGAAGATAATCTGATCAGTTCCTGGAGAAAACAGCCAAACAAGTATCCGCATGATCTTTACGGTAAGGATATGTATGTTAATGTTGCTCATTTAAAGAGTTATCTCAATTCCGATGACTATGCGGTTATGCTTTCGGGTTATCACAATGATGAAGCAAATCAGGATGTTCTTAGATTTTGTTTAAAACTCCACACTTATGACGACAAAAGATCTCAGTACGGATATCTTATCTGTGATTTCAATGCCCAGAATTTTGCGGATATCATGAGTAAATATATTTCATCAAGGGATGTTTATGTATGGCTGCAGCCTAAAGGTGATGCACCTATCGCACAGGTTGGAAATACGACTAAGGAAGAGAGCAAGATCTTTTCCGAGCTTACCAAGGTTATTGCGACAGCTTCGGATGAATTCCCTGAGTTTGAAGATGAATACGGCTCTTTTTACCTTAACAGCAGGGCTTCCGAAAAATATAATCTGCATATCGTGATGCTGACGCCGCAGTCGCTTATGCTTCGGACACAGAGCGCCCTTGCACGTATGCTCATTATTATTGCTTTGTTTATTCTTTTGGTAACGATACTGTTCGGAACCAAAATCTCGGGATATATATATAAACCGGTAGAGGAACTCAGTAACACCATTATCCAGATCAAGGAAGGCGATACCGACCTAAGAGTCGGAAGGACGACCGGATGGAGTGAAGAGCTTAAGGTAATGGGCGAAGAGTTCAACGAGATGCTTGATCGGATACAGAAGATGGTAGAGGAAGAGTACGAGGCCAAGGTACTGATGGAACGAACTCAGTACAAGGTTTTGCAGGCTCAGATTAATCCGCATTTCCTCTATAATACGCTTGATACAATGAGTGGCATTGCGGCTTCTCAGGATTGCACGCTGGTAAGCGGACTTTGCCAGTCGCTTTCTGCTATTTTCAGATACAGCCTTGATATTTCGGACACGCAGTCGACGCTTCAGCAGGAAATGGCGCATGTTCGTAACTATCTGTATGTTATGGACGTACGAAACGGAAGCAGCGTGAAGTATACATATCATATCGACTCTGATACACTAAGAGACAATATTCCCAGGATCACGCTTCAGCCGATCGTTGAGAATGCGCTTCAGCACGGCCTTAGAAAGACCAGGAGAAAAGACAAGGAGCTTATCATTTCAGCTAAGCATAAAGACGGAAGGCTCATTATCACGATAGAAGACAACGGCGCGGGAATGGATGCCGATGCTATGAACAAACAGCTTGAAGAAGCCAATATCGGAAGAATTGAGATGGGAAAATCCATCGGTATCATGAATGTAAACGCCAGAGTTAAGAGCGTGTACGGAAGAAATTACGGGATCCGCTATGAAAGTGATTCCGAGACGGGAACCAAGGCAGTTATTTCACTGCCTATAGTAAAAGCTATCGAGGATCCCGAAGAGAATGAAGGTATAATCCAATAAAAGGAGTAGCAATATGGGGTTAAAGTACAGAGTACTTGCGGCGGATGATGAACTTTGGAGCCGTGAAAATATAAAGAGAATGCTGCCTTGGGAAGATTATTCCATAGAATTTCTTGAACCCGCCTGCGACGGGGAGGAAGTTCTTGAAAGGATTCCCAAAGAAAAGCCCGACATAGTGATAACAGACATTAATATGCCGTTTCTTAGCGGGCTTGAACTATTGAATCAGATCAGCAGTAAGTATCCCGATATCATAACACTTGCAGTAAGCGGCTATGATGATTTTAAAAAAGTAAAAGGAGTTTTCATGTCGGGGGGCATCGACTATCTCCTTAAGCCCGTAAGCAGGGAGCAACTCGTTGATTCACTTAGTAAAGCACTCAAGACTTTGGAGGAGAGGGAAAAAGAAAAGGCGGACAAAGAGGACAGTATCTTAAGAGAAAACTATGTTTCGTCTTTCCTTGAAGATGATGAGTTCTCATCTCTTTTGAACGGAAAATTATTCAGACCGGGGAATGAATTTCATGTTCCCAGCACCAAGGTCTTTTCGGAAATATCTACAATACTTGTTAAGTTCCATAATGTTGAGATCCTTAAGCAGAGCTATGATAAGGATGTTCTTAGGATGTCCTACGCTCTAAAGGAAAAACTCCGCGAGATCATAGACAACGAAAGGACGATTATCTTTAACTACACCGACAAGGTTAACGAATTCATTATTGAGCTCAACGCAACACCGGCGAGACTTCACTTTATCGCAGACCGCATTCTTGAGGCGTTCCCTATTGAGAAACAGGGACCTATAACCGTGGTTATCCATGATAAGGCAACCTCACTCGATGATATTGCCGCTGTTTATCGCGAAATGATCGCTGATCTTGTGACCAGACCCTTCGGTAACAAGCACAGTATAGTCGTTTGCAAGGACTCCAAAAAGATCTCGGATTTCCAGGACAGATACAACAGCCGCGTGGAATCGATCGTTTCGGATTGTCTCAGTAAAAAAGATATTGCTCAGGCCAAGACTGTTTTGATGGAAACGGCCGGGCTTAATAAGTGTGACAGCCAGAAGTGGACTCTTTTTGAGGTAACGCAGTTTACGACAAGAGTACTCAATACGATCGCGGATTCTGCCCACGGTGAAGATTCAAGACTCTATGAAGAAGTTCAGGATGCGATAAACTACGGTCTTAGATCACTCAATAAAAATATAATTACAGAAAACATAGAACTAGCGCTTCAGATCGTATCAGGCTCTGAGGGTAACGAGAGCAGCTCGATCAGCGAACAGGTCGAAAGTATTCACGATTACATAGAAAAGCATTATATGGAGCGCCTTTCGCTGGCAGATCTTGCGGAACAGTTCTTCGTTGAGCCAAGTTATCTTTCGCGTAAGTTCTCTCAGAAATACAACGAGACCATCACCGCATTTATCACGGGATGCCGTATGAACAGGGCAAAAGAGCTGATGAAGGATGATAACAACAAGCTCGAAGCAATATCTTTTGAAGTTGGATATGATGACTATAATTATTTCAGCAGAGTGTTCAGAAGATCGGAAGGCGTAAGCCCCAGTGAATACAGGAAAAATCTGAGCAAGTGAAGAAATTTATAAATTAAAAATAAAGCCGGTTTATCGATATTTCATAATTGAAGCTAACACAATTTGCTATAATTTTATGCGAATCGTCGTACATATTATGGCAGATATGTGGAGGTTTTCTTATGGCAAATTCTTATGATTCTCTTGTGTTCACAAACGATAATTGTATTGGTTGTAATAAGTGCATTCACGAATGCAGCTGCATGCGAACACGGCGCCAGAGAATATCATGACGATACGGAGCAGTTCTTTGAAGACCTTAAAAAGGGTGAGAAGATATCTCTTTTGCTTGCACCTGCCTTTATGGCGGATTACTATGACGAATACGAGAAGGTCCTTGGCGGCCTTAAAGCCCTCGGTGTTAACAGGATCATCAGCGTATCCTTCGGAGCCGACATAACAACCTGGGGTTATATTAAATACATTCAGGAACATAATTATCTGGGAGGCATTTCACAGCCTTGTCCCGCGGTGGTTGGGTATATCGAGCGCTATCTTCCCGAGCTCCTTCCCAAGCTGTTCCCCGTGCAAAGCCCTATGATGTGTGCTGCGATCTATTGCAGAAAAGAAATGGGTATTACCGATAAGCTGGCGTTTATCAGCCCATGTATAGCCAAAAAGAATGAGATAGGCGATCCCAATAACCACGGATACGTCAATTACAACGTTACTTTCGAGCATCTTATGAAATATGTGAGAGAGAACAATGTATACGGAACGCCCAAAAAAGATGAGATCGAGTACGGACTCGGATCGATATATCCTATGCCGGGCGGACTTAAGGAAAACGTATATTGGCTTCTTGGCGAGAATGTTTTCATAAGACAGATGGAAGGCGAAAAGCGCATGTATCATTTCCTCCACAAAAATGAGGATGTGATAAAGAACGGCAAGACACCGTTCCTGTTCATTGATGCGCTTAACTGCGAGAACGGCTGTATATGCGGAACGGGAACCGATCCGGAGCTTACGGACGGCGACGGACCTCTTTATAATATTTACAAGATCAGAGAGGGCGTCAAAAACTTTGAAAAGAAGAACGCTTGGTCCAAGAAGATATCGCCCGAAAAGCGTATGGCTGCATTAAACAAGCAGTTTGAAAAGCTTAATCTGAACGATTATCTAAGGAAATATACCAACAGATCGGCAAGCTGCAAGCATAAGATCCCGACCGAGTCGGAGCTTAACGCCGTATTTAACGATATGAACAAGAAAGATGAAAAGGCAAGAAGCATCAACTGCTCGTGCTGCGGTTATGATACCTGTAAGGATATGGCGACGGCTATCTTTAACGGCTTCAACCATAAGGAAAACTGCGTTCATTATTTGAAAGACCTTGTTGAGTATGAGAAGATAGAAGCTCAGGATATGGTTAATCAGGAAAAAGAGATATTGGGAAAGCAAAAGGACGATATCTTATCTACTGTTAATACCATTAATAGGAGATTCAACGATCTCAATGATTATATAGGAGACATGGTCAAGGGAAATGACAATAACGCAAAAGAGAGCTCGGCTATCTCTTCGGATATCGGAAGAGTATCGGATTTCTGCAATACTCTTAATGATTCCATCAAGCGTATTGTTGAGCACTTGGAAGAGCTTGTTCAGAATAACGACAAGGTTGTTGATATTGCAAACCAGACCAATCTTCTTGCTCTTAATGCAAGTATTGAGGCTGCAAGAGCGGGAGATGCCGGCAAGGGCTTTGCCGTAGTTGCAAGCTCCATAACCAACCTCGCGGCTGACAGTAAAGGAACCGCAGAGGGAAGTAGCGAAGCCAACAACAATATCAGAGAAGCGGTTGACGTGATCGCAAACGAAACAACCCAGCTTCTTGAGATTGTTGAAAAGGTAACGTCAAGAGCACAGAATCTTGCCGATTCAACAGGCGAGATTTCCAGGTCTACAGAGAATGTCTCAAGTGTAATGGAAGAGGTAAAAGAACAGCTTGGCACCTTGGCGCATAATAATGAATAAAGAGGAGCAAAAAAATGGAGAATGAAAGAAAGTTTGGAACCGGGCAGATCGCTATAACGGCAGTTCTTTTGGCAATCTGTATCATAAGTCAGGTATTCAAGAACTTAAGCGTATTCATTACGGGACCTATAATCAATGCCTGCATTGCACTTGCGGTGCTGATGGTCAATCTCCCGTGCGGGATTGTGCTAAGCATCATAACACCTATAACTGCGTACTTTATCGCGGCGAGCCCTGTCATGGCAGCGGTTCCCGCCATGATAGTTTTCATCATGCTTGGAAATATCGTGCTGGCTGTGCTTACGGAAGTTTTGCTCAAAAAGCCTTTTAAACACGGGGGTAATGTTTTTAAGATTCCCAACATGGTAAAAGCTGTGCTAATTTCTTTTGCAAAGGGAGTATTCATGGGACTTACCATTTCGCTGTGGCTTCTTCCGACGTTTATTCCCGCCGACAGCCCGATGCGCGGAAAGCTTCCGGTATTCCAGAGAACTTTCTCACTCTACCAGTTCCTTACCGCATGTATCGGATTTGTTTATGTATTCATTATTTATACCGCTTTGAGAAAGTCGGAAACAAATTTTCAAAAATGTGATAGTTAGTTTTTCTAAATTGTGCTAATTGAAAAAAATCTCAGTTGATACAATAGCTTCGTAAACGGGAATAAAATTTCACTCCTGCTTACGAAGCTTATTTTATTTATCGGAGGGGATATAAGTGTTAAAGAGAAAGAGAACTGCAGCTTTTATAGCGGCGGCGATGATGGGATTTTTAATAGTGTTGTCGGGCTGCGGAGCAGATAAGAAAGCGCAGATAGACACAACTGACGGGGTTACAAACATACTTGATTATGTGACTGTCGAATTCAGCGGAAAGAACGGTGAGGGAACCGCTTTTGTAAAGGTTGATTATGACGGCATCGAGACCGAGATGGTCGGAGGCGAAGAAAAGATTAAGGAATTTGAAGATGTGGGAGATCTCGCCGAGCTTACCAAATACATCAACGCGGTATCTTCAATCTCACTTAACATCGATAAGAACACCGGACTTTCAAACGGGGATCAAGTAGTTGTATCGGTTTCATATGACGAAACGGCGGCAACATCAGCCGGGGTTAATTTTGGAGAAGAGACCAGCAGAGCTTATGAGGTTAAGGGATTAAAAAAATAATATAGAAATAGCATTGGTTCCAAATCAGGTTCGCGGATGGCACGAACCGATTTATATATTCATTTTTCTAATTTCCAAAGGAGGGTTATAGATCTATGAAAAAGAAATTCAAAAAGTTGGGAGCACTGCTCTTGGCAGGAACAATGGCTGCATCATTGATGGTAGGTTGCGGACCCGCAACAGGCGGAGCAGCAACAACATCTGATGGCGCTGCATCAGGCGACGCAGCACCTGCAGCATCAGGCGACAACATCACGATCGGTGTATCAATCTGGAGTTCAACCGACGTTCTCGGAAGCCAGTGTAAAAAGATCGTTGATAAGGCAGCCAAGGCAAACGGAGTTGAGGTTCAGTATGTTGACCAGGGACACGTTTCAGAGCAGGTTACAGCATCTGTTGAGCAGCTTTGCGCAGCAGGATGTAAGGGAATTATCATTTGTAACTCAGCTGATTCAGAGATGACATCCGCTATCAATACATGTACAGAGAACGGCGTATATATCGCACAGTTCTTCCGTATTATTTCAGAGGAAAACAGCCCTGAAGTATATAAGACAGCTTGCAACTCAAAGTATTATGTTGGCGCAGTTCATGAGGATGAGGTAACAAACGGATATACACTTGTAAATCTCCTTCTTGAGAACGGCGACAGAACAATCGGACTTGAGGCTTGGACAGTTGGTGATGCTACATTCCAGCTTAGATGGAAGGGCTATCAGCAGGCTATCGATGAGTGGAACAAGGCTCATCCCGATGATCAGGCTACAATGACTGAGCCCGTATATGCTAACACATCTTCAGAAGAAGGTGCTGCAGCAGCTATGTCACTTTACAACTCAAATCCCGGTATGGACGCTCTTATCGTAGCCGGCGGCGGTGGAGATCCTCTTGTAGGTTCTATCGGTGCATTCGCTAACGAAGGTCTCACAGGTAAGATCGACGTTGTATCAACTGACTTCCTTGATGATCTTGCAGATCAGCTTAAGTCAGGCGGCATGTTCGCAGAGTCAGGCGGACACTTCTGCGATCCTCTGTTCGCATTCTTCCTTGTTCTTAACGCAGTTAAGGGCAATTACGTAAAGGAAGAGGGAACATTCGGTTACGAGATTCTCTTCCCTTACCTCTATGTATCATCACCTGATGATTATGCAAACTATGAGAAGTATTTCGTAAATGACGATCCTTACACAGATGAGGAGTTGGCAGAGATGGCAAACTACAGCTTTGATGATCTCAGCAAGGCAGCTTCAAGCCTTTCAATCGACGACGTTATTTCTCGTCACAGCAACTAAGAAGCTTATACATTTTTAGAGAAGGGTATACAGCTTAAAGCAAAAAACTAAAAAATGCCGTATTTTCCGCCATCCGGGGAATACGGCATATATTTAAAGAAACAGCAGTAACAAACCAAAGTACTACCAAACAACACATCTATAATCTATAACAAAACTCTTGCGGGAGGATTTTATGAGTAAGTTTCAAAAATTCAAACAGAGCCAAATTTTCGGGCTTCTGCTTTTGATCTTGATCGCTTTTGTCTTTTGGGCAATATTCAAGACACTTGCACCACAGACATTCGGTGATTTTAACAGATTAAAAACCTATTTAAAAACAGCACTGATCTATGCGGTCGGAGGCTGTGGTCTCTATTTTATATGCGTAATGGGACCTTTTGATATGAGTGTGGGCGCAAACATTGTGCTTTCATCGGTGCTTGCGGTAAATATGAGTAATCGTTTCGGTTATGCGGGACTTCTTATTGCTCCTATGATAAGCGGAGTGCTTGTAGGTCTCCTCAACGGACTTGTATATATTAAGCTTAGAATTTCATCACTTATCGTAACAGCGGGATTGTCTCTTGTATATGAGGCGCTTTCCATTTATGCGACCAATGAGAAAAACGTCATACTGGGATCTGCTTACAGAGCCTTTGGTGATTATCCATGGAATCTTATATTGGCGCTCTTCGCATTTTTCCTTTGCGGATTTATTCTTAAGTACACCAAGATCGGAACTTACACCTATGCCATCGGCTCAAACGAAGTCGTTGCCAAGAACATGGGTGTTAATGTTGATAAATACAAGGTTGTTGCATTTGTACTCTGCGGACTTTTCGTTGGTATCGAATCAATCCTTACAATTTCATACGGAACTTCAATGACAAGTGAATCCAACCTTGCATCTATGGCACGTAACTTCCCGCCTCTTATGGGAACGTTCTTTGGACTCGCATTTAAGAAGTACGGACATCCGGTAGTTGCTATCGTGATCGGTGAGTTTATCATCCAGCTCCTTTTCCAGGGCTTCGTTGCTCTAGGAGCTCCTACGACCGTTCAGAACATCGTAACCGGTGTGGTTCTTCTTGCAATCGTAACTATGACCATCAAGCCTATCAAGGGTGAAGTTGTTAAATAAGGAGGAGAGACATGAGCGAAGTATTACTTCATGCCGAAAAAATCGATAAGAATTTTGGCGTAACACATGCCATTGATCATGTCACTCTCGACTTTTACAAGGGAGAGATCCATGCACTGATCGGCGAGAATGGCTCCGGTAAATCCACATTTACTTCCTGCCTTACGGGAATATATCACAAGGATACCGGTACATTTACATTAAACGGAAGAGAAGTTAACGCAAAGAATCAGGTAGACGGAAATTACCAGGGCGTTGCGATCATCGTTCAGGAGATCGGAACACTTTCAGGACTTTCCGTAGCCGAGAATATCTTCTTGGGAAAAGAAGATGAGTTTACCAAGTGCGGCGTTAAGAACACCAACGCTATGAACAAAAAAGCACAGGAGCTTCTTGATTCCTACGGCTTTGGCTATATCAAAGCGGCTAATCTTATAGATAAGTACAATTTTGAGGACAGAAAACTTATTGAGATCGTAAAGGCGACTCACTTTAAACCCCAGATTCTTGTTGTCGATGAGACCACAACGGCTCTTGGAGAAAAAGGAAGAAAAGAACTTTTCAAGGTTATGAAGGATACCAAGGATGACGGAAGATGCGTTATCTTTATCTCGCACGACCTTGATGAAGTAATAGAGCAGTCCGATAGCATCAGCGTTCTCAGAGACGGTGTTTATATCGATACCGTAAAGAGCAGCGATGTTACTACGGATGATCTTAAAAAACTCATGGTAGGACGTGAGATGAGTAATAACTACTATCGTACGGACTACGGTGAGAAGGTATCGGATGAAGTGGTCTTAAAGGGTGAGCACCTTACGGTACCGGGAGAAATCGAGGATTTCAATATAGAACTTCATAAGGGAGAGATCATTGGTATAGGAGGTCTTTCCGAGTGTGGTATGCATGAAGTGGGGAAAGCTCTTTTCGGAGCATCTTATTACAGAGAGGGAAGTGTTACCCTTTCGGATGGAACCAAGATCAATGACATCAAGACTGCGATCGACCACAGTATAGCATATGCATCAAAGGACAGAGACAACGAGTCGCTCGTAATAAATGACACGATCCAGGATAACATCTGCCTTCCTTCTATTGAAGATCTTAAGAGAAATCATATTCTTTTCGGAAAAGATCAGAAGGCTTTTGCCGAGAAGTTTGCTAAGCAGATGAGTACCAAGATGGAGGGAGTACACCAGTTTATGTCAGCTCTTTCCGGCGGTAACAAACAGAAAGTCGTGCTTGCAAGATGGATCGGAAAAGATTCCGATATCGTCATTCTGGATTCACCTACAAGAGGTATCGACGTCAAGGTTAAGGCCGATATCTACCAGATGATGGATACAATGAGAAAGAACGGTAAGTCAATAATCATGATCTCAGAGGAAATCTCAGAGCTTCTTGGTATGGCAGATCGAATAATAATAATGAAGAACGGCCGTCAAAGCGGCGAATTCAAACGTTCGGAAGATCTGAAAGATACAGATCTTATCGCGAACATGGTATAAGGGAGGCCGATTATGGAAAATGAGAAAAAAATAAGTGTTCCTTTCATGGAGCGGCCGATCGTCAGGAATGTAATGCCTTTTGCCGGTTTTATATTTATCGTCGTTCTATTTGCAATACTGACAGGAGGACGGCTTTATACAGTAGGAAATCTTAAACTTTTACTGTCGCAGTCCTATGTACTTCTTATAGCGTGTGTGGGCGTATTTATGGTTATGACCATGGGTGGCCTTGACTTCTCCCAAGGTTCCATGCTTGGTGTATGTTCCGTAGTGGTATGCTTTTTATCTAATTACAACATAATACTTGCCATCATATGTGGTGTTATCACAGGTGGCATGATCGGACTGATCAATGGATTCTTTAATGTAAAGAGGAAGATTACATCCTTCATTGTTACAATATGCAACATGTACCTCTTCCGTGGTGTTGTAGCCTACGCCACGACAAAGACTCCCGTATACGGAGTTTCCAATATCACCTCATATAATACACTTGGATTTAATCTGACCTTTACAATCCTGATCTTGATCGCGGCATTTTTCGCATTCCAATACACAGGACTCGGAAACAGACTCAAGGCGATCGGTGCCGGCGAGACGGCTGCAAGATTTGCAGGCGTAAGAGTTGAGAGAACCAAGATTCTTGTATACATGGCAGCCGGAATGATCACAGGCCTTGCGGCATTTATCAACAGTATCAAAGTTGGTTCCGTAACCTCCACCGCAGGAAACCAGCTTGAGACTCAGATAATGATAGCTCTGGTTCTGGGAGGAATGCCCGTTAACGGTGGTGCTAAGGTTAAGTTCTATAACATTATCCTCGGCGCCCTCACATACAAGATCCTTACCGCAGGACTTGTAATGATGAAGATTGAGCCTAAGACTCAACAGCTTATAATGGGTATCGTATTCCTTGTAATGGTTGCTGTATTCGCAGACAGAAAGACAGGAATGATAGTTAAGTAACTGATATAACCAACCAATTAACCAAAAAATTAATAACCATAGCCTATACAATATAGTTTCATATTAACTACGAACATCACACGACGGTCGGGACCTTCATAGGGTTCCGGCCGTTTTTTTAAGTAATCACCAGACTCGGTTTTTTCGAGTCGTGGTGTACTACTTAGTTCTGGCGAGCGAATGCGAGAGCAGAACCTCAATAAAACTTTTGAATTTTTTGTTAAAAGTATTGCAATAATTCAAAACTTGGTATAAAATACAATTATTAAGAAAGGCTTCACAAAGGAGAGAGTATCTTTATAGGCGAATAGATGGGGATAAATTATGATATAGCTCAGATTCTTTGGTAAAAGAACCTGAGCCATATCATACGAATGGTAACATTAGTCAGGGGAATTGTGAAGAGCAACTAGTGTTGCACATCAAAAACGCTTATAACAGGATTTTTTATTGCATTATAAAAGGAAACTATAAAAGGAAAGAGAAGGGGAAGTCATGAATAACAAAGAGATATTAAGGAAGAAAATGGACCGATTGGTCGCCGAAGTAGGCGCTGCCAAGGGGCTCGTTGATACGGCCGAAGCCGATTACCTTGAGAAGTACAAAAACGGTATGGAGACGGTAATCAGACTTATTGACAGCGATTCGATACCTGCCTCTGAAGGAGGAGTTATCGGAGCTACAAGCGGATTGTCAGAAAGTAGTAAATTGGCATCACTTATAAACCTATATGATGCAGCTGCCGACGTTGATCTATACTACAGTCAGAACTGCAAGACATGGGCAGTATAACATCCGGGGAAAACTACTTACCAAATCTGTAGGGCGACACTTAATATCCTTAACATCATGTGAGGAGAGAGGTAAGATAAATGAAATGTAAGTATTTCGCTATGATCACGGGGATGGTGGTCTTGTGCGGAGTTTTTGCAACAGGCTGCGGTGACAGGAAAGAACCGGACATCACCCAAGAAAATGAAGAAGTATATATTGTAAGTGAAGAGGACAAGATAGCGGAAACTGATGAAATTGACACATACGATGAAAGTGACACTACAGATTCATCAGACGTTAAGGTAGGAAGCGGCGAAGAAACCACAGGAATCTTTGCCAAGGCTTTTGAGACGGGCGAAGTTGAGAACAACGGAAGTTTTTTTGTAAGGATCGGAGATAAAGTTTATTACCGTGTATTTAATGAAGCCGGTATAGAAAGCCCTACTCTTGGCGGTAATATATACGAGAAAACAGAGGCTGTTCAGGCCAAGATCATGAGCTATAACCTTAAGACCGGCGAGAGCGAATGCGTGGGAACAACATACGGAAACGGAAAGATGTATGCTGTGACGGACGGATTCGTGTTTGCTGAGCCCGGTAAATCAGAATCGGTACTCTGTACTATCGGAGGCCCTGATAAAAGGCCTTATCTCGTAGGTTCTCCCAAGGCGGTTTCGGAGGACGGACGAGGCCTTGTCACAAAAGAGTATGTTGAAGAAGACGACGGATATCAATCAAGCATCATTCATATATATTATGATGATGAAGAGATTGCGACTATAGAAGACGGAGAAGGATACTTTACAACCGTTTTCGGATACGCCGGAAACAATCTTTTTGTTATGAAGAGCGGATACGAAGACAAGAAGTATTATGTATCTTCTTATGATGAAACGGGAAGCTGTACGGATTACGGCAAGCTTCAGATAGCTGCAAGCGACTTTTTGTATGAGCCCGTTCCCGAATTTGAGCATCTTATCTACAGTAATGACGAAGCGTATTTCCTTCTTGCTTACTATGAAGGAAGCGGAAATTTCTACGCAGGCTATGAGATTTATAAGGTAAACATGAAAGAAAAGGACAGTGTTTCTTTTGTTAAGACCGGAAGATCGACTGAGGCTGCAAGCTATGATGCTCCCAAGATTTATTTTGACGAAAAAGACAGACTGGCTATGGCCAATCATCTTAGCGGAGAGATCTCATTATCCGACAACGATAACGGCGATCTTGTGTATTACACCAGACCCGATCATCCAAGCGTACTCATGAAATCATTTGCTTCGGAGTCTGCGCAGAGCGCACAGGCGCATTTCCTTGATGAGGCGGTAGCTTTTGGCGATGACGCATTTTTGATCACGAATCAGTTAGAAAGAAATTCGGAAGGCGATATCGGTTGGCGCGAGGCATACGATATCACTGAGATAGATTATCTTCACATTCCTTTTGAACAGAATAATAAGGAAGGAAAAGAGCTTGCTACCGATAAAGACAAATTGGAGACACTTGATTTTGAAAAATAAGCGTCAAATTTGACAACCTCACACATGATTTGATAAGCTATGTAAGATTATAGTTATAAAGGTTGTGAGAAAGAGGAGTACATATTTTTCACGGTCTAAAGAGAATGCATCTGCGGCTTGCCGCGCTGAGAGGATGCAGGCCTGTGAGGTATGGAAGGTAGCTTTTGAACCGGACACCCAGAAAGGAATGAGATAGATTCCATTAAGTGTCCCCGCGTTGTCTGCGTTATAAGACTAGGCATTGAATGATGCTTATTGAGGCAGAGCTTATGCTCTGTGAATTAAGGTGGTACCACGTTATTAACGTCCTTAACAGCCTATTAGGTTGTTGAGGATTTTTTTGTGCAGAGCACTTAGCGAGGTATTATCGAGCTTAGTGCGAGCCATGGGGATGTACTTAACGAGGTTTTTTCGAGTTTAGTACATATCCCAATAGTTTTGAAGAAGGAGAATTGTTATGAAGAAAGAACTCGCCAAGACCTATGATCCCAAGGGTATCGAGGGTCGCCTTTACTCCAAGTGGGAGGAAAAGAAATATTTCCATGCTGAGGTGGACAAGACCAAAAAACCTTTTACAATTGTGATTCCACCCCCGAATATTACAGGTAAGCTCCACATGGGACATGCTCTTGATAACACAATGCAGGATATCCTCATTCGTTACAAGAGAATGCAGGGCTACAATGCGCTTTGGCAGCCGGGCACAGACCATGCCAGCATTGCGACCGAGGTTAGGATCATTGACACTCTCAAGGCTGAGGGAATCGATAAGAGAGATCTTGGCAGAGAGAAGTTCCTTGAGAGAGCTTGGCAGTGGAAAAAAGAATATGGCGGAACCATTATTTCCCAGCTTAAAAAGCTCGGTTCTTCATGTGACTGGGACAGAGAACGTTTCACAATGGATGAGGGCTGTAACGATGCCGTTACCGACGTTTTCGTTAAGATGTACAACAAGGGCTACATATATAAAGGAAGCCGTATCGTAAACTGGTGTCCTATCTGTAAGACTTCTATCTCCGACGCTGAGGTTGAGTACGAGGAGCAGGCAGGTCATCTTTGGCACATCAAATATCCCGTTATCGATGTAGACGGAACAGTTTCCAAGACTGAGTTCATCGAGTTTGCTACAACACGTCCCGAGACTATGCTCGGTGATACAGCTGTTGCCGTTAACCCCGATGATGACAGATACAAGAGCTTCAAGGGCAAGAAGGTACTTCTTCCTATCGTAAACAGAGAGCTTCCTATAGTAGAAGATTCTTATGTAGACATGGAATTCGGTACCGGTGTTGTTAAGATCACACCCGCTCATGACCCTAACGACTTTGAGGTAGGAAGACGTCACAATCTTGAGATTATCAATATCCTCAATGACGATGCTACCATCAATGCCAACGGCGGTAAGTTTGAGGGCATGGACAGATATGCCGCAAGAGAAGCCATTGTAAAAGAGCTCGATGAGATGGGACTTCTTGTAAAGATAGAAGACTACTCTCACAACGTAGGAACACACGACCGTTGCCACACAACCGTAGAGCCTATGGTAAAGGCACAGTGGTTCGTTAAGATGGACGAGCTCATTAAGCCCGCTGTTAAGGCAGTTAAAGAGGGCGAGATCAAGCTTATTCCTCCGAGAATGGAGAAGACATATTTCAACTGGACAGACAATATCCGCGACTGGTGTATTTCAAGACAGCTCTGGTGGGGCCACAGAATCCCCGCTTACTACTGTGACGACTGCGGAGAAGTTGTTGTATCAAAAGAGGCTCCTACTGTTTGTCCTAAGTGCGGTAAGAACCACTTTACACAGGATCCCGACACACTTGATACATGGTTCTCATCAGCTCTTTGGCCTTTTGAGACTCTCGGATGGCCCAAACAGACTGAGGATCTTAAGTACTTCTTCCCTACAGACGTGCTTGTGACCGGTTATGACATTATCTTTTTCTGGGTTATCAGAATGATATTCTCAAGCTACGAGCAGATGGGTACTTACCCCTTCAAGACAGTTCTTTTCCACGGTCTTGTAAGAGACTCTCAGGGTAGAAAGATGAGTAAGTCTCTGGGTAACGGTATAGATCCTCTCGATATCATTGAGAACTACGGAGCTGATGCTCTGAGACTCACACTTATTACAGGTAACGCACCCGGTAACGACATGCGTTTCTATAATGAAAGAGTTGAGAACAGCCGTAACTTTGCAAACAAGGTATGGAACGCTTCAAGATTCATTATGATGAATATGGAGGATGGCGAGAAGAGCGCTATTCACCAGCCTGCTCCCGCAGGTCTTGAGCCTGTTGATAAATGGATTCTTTCCAAGCTCAACAACACCATCAAAGAGGTTACAGACAATATGGACCACTTTGAGCTTGGTATCGCTGTTCAGAAGGTTTACGATTTCATCTGGGATGAGTTCTGCGACTGGTACATTGAGATGGTTAAGCCTCGTCTCTACAATTCAGATGACGCCGCTTCACACAAGGCAGCACTCTGGACACTCCAGACAGTACTTATCAACGCACTTAAGCTCCTTCACCCTTACATGCCTTTCATCACTGAGGAGATCTTCTGCACACTTCAGGATGAAGAGGATTCCATCATGGTTTCCGATTGGCCTGTATACAAGGATGAGTGGAACTTTGCAGCCGATGAGAAGGCTATAGAGACTATCAAGGAGGCCGTAAGAGGAATCCGTAACGTTCGTACACAGATGAACGTTGCTCCTTCAAGAAAGGCCAAAGTATTTGTTGTAAGCGACAACGACGAAGTACTTGATATCTTCACAACAGGTAAGCTGTTCTTCGAGTCACTTGCTTATGCTTCAGAGTCCGTTTGTCAGAAGAACAAGGACGGCATCGCAGACGACGCTGTTTCCGTAGTTCTTGCAGAGGCAACCGTTTACATTCCTTTCTCTGATCTTGTTGATATCTCAGCAGAGATTGAAAGACTTACCAAGGAGCAGAAGAAGCTTGAGGGTGAGCTTAAGAGATCGCAGAACATGCTCAGCAACGAGAAGTTCCTTTCCAAGGCTCCCGCTGAGAAGATTGCTGAGGAAAAAGAGAAGCAGCAGAAATATCAGCAGACTTACGACCAGATAACAGAGAGACTTAAACAGCTTCAGAAGTAAAGATTTAGAATTAATAATTATGAACAAAGAACTAATGAAAGGAGCGGCAAGCTTTATCAGCCGCTCCGATAAAGGTGAAAAGATTTCCGTGGCCGAGTGCGAGACATATCTTAACTCGATACCTAGCTTTACGGATAAACATACAATGAAGGATACTGTTGATTTCCTTGAATTTCTGGGAAATCCCGATCAAAACATGAAGATAATTCATGTTGCGGGAACCAATGGCAAGGGCTCGGTCTGCAGCTATCTTTCGTCTATACTTATGAAGGCCGGATATTCTGTCGGCATGTTTACATCGCCGCATCTTGTAAAGGTCAACGAGAGATTTTGCATTGACGGCAAGATGATATCCGACGGAGTGTTTACCGAGGTTTTTGTCGAGACCTTGAAACGCGTGGTTGAGTATGATCATAAGGATTATTTTCCCACATATTTTGAATTTTTATTCTTTGTATCGATGATACTTTACGATGTGTATCCAGTTGATTACCTTATCCTTGAGACAGGTCTCGGAGGAAGGCTCGATGCTACCAATTCGGTATCGAACCCTCTTTTGACAGTGATAACAGAGATCGGCTACGATCACATGCAGTATCTCGGAGAATCGATCGCAGAGATCGCAGGAGAAAAGGCGGGTATAATAAAGCCTTGGGTTCCCGTAGTATTTTTTGACAAGCAAAAAGAGAGTACCGAAGTTATTAAACAAAAGGCTTTGGAACTTGATTCGAGAGCTATCGTCGTTGAAAGAAAAAATATTCAGAATGTATCCTCTGTTCAGGAGGATGAAGGGAACAAATACATTGCTTTTTCGTATATTTCCTTATATGATAAATATATTGATTTAAAGCTTAACACCGAAGCGAGATATCAAGCCGAGAACGCAGCTCTTGCGGTTACTGCCGCAGAGATCCTTAAGAACGAAGGAGCGGATATTTCTGAACTTGATATCAGAGAGGGACTTATCAGTGCCAAGTGGGAAGCCCGCATGGAGGAAATTCGTCCCGGAATATATGTCGACGGTGCCCACAATGTGGACGGAATAGAAGCTTTTATCGACAGCGCTGCGAATATTCCTTCGTCTGGGCGCAAACTCCTTATGTTCGGCATAGTCGGAGATAAGCAGTATAAGGAAATCATAGACAAACTGCTTGTATGCGGTGAATTTGATTCGATCTTTGTAGCTGTTCTTGAGACGAACAGGTCGGTATCCGTATCGGACCTTAAGAGCGCTTTTGAGGAATGTAAGGAAGAACACGGAATAATAGGTCTTCCCATAAAGTATTACAGCAATGTCAGGGACGCGATCACGGACATCATCACGGTAAGAAAGTCCGGAGACACTGTATTTGCTGCGGGATCGCTTTATCTTGCGGGACAGATCAAATCAATGTTGTAACTTTAGTTTTCTACAAGGGGATGTTAGAATGCTTAATTTTGAAGAGGAACTTAAAAAGTTTAAACCAAGTCTCGAGATTGAAGATGCGGAAGATATCATCTACAACAGAGACCTTGATGATATGTCGGATGTTATTGTAGGGCTTCTTAAGGATGCTAAATCTGAAGCAGACAACAGTAAGAGGAGCAGATAATGGCTACCAGCATATATAAGAAGCTTGTAAGCTTATCCAATGTCTTTTATAATGAGGGACTCGAAAAGGCCACAGTCAGAGATCTGACGGGAGCTATGGAGTCACTTCATCAGAGCCTTAAGCTTGATAAAAACAATATAAACGCACGTAATCTTTTGGGACTCATTTACTATGAGACCGGAGAGGTTGTTGCGGCACTCTCGGAATGGGTTATCAGTAAGAACCTTAAGCCTGATGACAACATCGCCGATGAGTACATGGACATGGTCAGAAACAGTCCGTCCAAGCTTGAGGATATTAATCAGACGATCAAGAAATTTAATATAGCACTTAACTACTGCCGGCAGGATAGTCTTGATTTGGCCGTTATTCAGCTTAAGAAGGTTCTTTCGTTTAATTCCGGCTTTATTAAGGCACATCTTCTTTTGGCGCTTTTGTATTTACAGGCCGGAAACTGGGACAGAGCCAAGGTTGAGGCCAAGAAGGTCCTTAAGCTTGATACCGGCAATACTCTTGCAAGACGTTATCTCAAGGAAGCGGACAGCATGCTTCTTCCCGGAGAGAGCGGCAAGCTTGTTTCGGATATCGCGGCAACGGGAAATGACGATATTATCAGATATAACAGCGGAAATGAGATGATCATTCAGCCGCTTAAGAAGTCTGCTCTCACAAGAACAGGTTCCATCTGGGGAATAGTACTTGGAATAGTACTTGGAATCGCGGCATCATGCTTCCTTATCCTGCCTCAGAGAATAGAGAGCATTACTGCAGGTAACAAGGAGAAAATCGCGAAGATCAGCGAGGAATCGGATTCCAAATCAGCTCGTATAGTTGAGCTTGAGCAGAAGATAGCTTCCATGGACAAGAAGATGAATGAGCTCCAGAGCCAGGTAGACAGCTATGAAGGTGTTGATTCAACTTCAGCTTCCATGAATTCACTTATGAAGGCTGTCGATTGCTATGAAAAGGATTCATCTGATATTGAAGGTATAGCGGAAGCGCTCGGGAACGTTGACCTTGAAGTTATCGGGGACAGCACTTCTCCTGAGTTTATGGCGCTTTACGATACACTTATGTCAAAGGTTGGACCACAGCTTGCGACATCTTATTACAACACAGGATATGACGCTTATAAGGCAAAAAAATATGATGAGGCCATTGCCAATCTTTCCAAGGCATATCAGTATGACAATACCAATGTCAATACGCTTTATTATCTGGCCAACTCGTACTACGAAAACAAGGAATATGATAAAGCTAAGGAGAAATACGACGCAGTTATAACGGAGTTTCCTAACACAAAGACTGCATCTGCGGCTGAGACGAAATTGGCTGAGATCAATAATTCCGGCAACTAATAATAGGAAAAAATGGGGAAATGATAAACTTTTCGGATTTAACTTTTATTTTCAGGTTCTTACCTGTATTTGTTATTGCATATTATCTTACTCCCATTACATACAGAACATGGACATTGCTCTTGGGCAGTTTGGTTTTTTATGGAGTGGGAGACATAAGGATGCTTCCGGTGCTTCTGGGAGCTGTTGTTGTCAACTATCTCTTTTCACGTGCTATACGCGGAGGAAATAAAAAGAAGCTTCTTCTCGTATTTATAGTGTGCATCGATGCACTTATGCTCGTGGAATTCAAGATACTCGGACAGGTAATTGACAACAGTCTGATGCCGCTCGGAGTCAGCTTTTTTGTATTCAAGATGATCTCCTTCCAGGCAGATACCTATATGGACAAGATAACAGAAGAGCCGCCGTTTGCGGACGTTGCAGCGTATTTTTGCATGTTCCCGCAGATTGTTTCCGGCCCCATAATGCGCTTTTCCGATTATGTCGAAAACGATCACATCGGTAAAGATGCGTACAAGGCAGAACTTAAGACGATCCTTAGTAATATAGAGGACGGTCTTAGGTTTTTTGTGATTGGTCTTTTTATGAAGGTTATGATCGCGGATCACCTTTCAATGCTCTGGAACGATATCGGAACGATCGGATATGAGAGTTTATCAACTCCTTTGGCATGGATCGGCGCCGCAACTTATTCGATGCAGCTCTACTATGATTTCTGGGGATATTCCCTTATGGCTGCAGGTGTAGGCGTGATGCTGGGATTTCCGTTTGTTGTTAACTTCGATCAGCCATACAGCGCTAAGGGCGTGTCGGATTTTTACAGAAGATGGCATGCGACTTTGGGTTCTTGGTTTAGAGATTATATCTATATTCCGCTCGGAGGCAGCAGGGTTAAGGCTCCGAGGATCATATTAAATCTTTTGATCGTTTGGCTTATCACAGGATTCTGGCATGGAATAACTTTAAATTATATTCTCTGGGGACTCATTCTTTTTGTTATTATAGTAAGTGAGAGATTTATTGTGTTTAAGCTTTTACCCAAATGGCTTGGAGTAATTGTCGGAAGACTTCACGTGTTCGTGCTTATTCCGCTCACCTGGGTGGTGTTTGCAATTCCCGGCTTGAACATGCTCAGAGAGTATTTTTGCAGATTGTTCCCGTTCTTCGGAGAGGGAATTGCCGTCAACGCCGGCGATTATATCAAAAAACTCGGAACGTACGGAGTATTCCTTGGTCTTGGACTTATTCTTTTGATTCCGGGTATTTACGGATTGTTTGAGAAATATAGGAAAAAACCTGTGATCATGGCTATATTGTTCGTGATCTTCTGGATATGCGTATTCAGCTTGTCCAATTCGGCAGGTAATCCTTTTATGTATTTTAAGTTTTGAGGAAAGAGTAAAAAATGAAACTGCTTAAGAATTGCCCGCTGCTCTTTGCAACAGCGGTGGTTTCAGTAATTTTATCGTGTTTGACGTTCGCTCTAAAGGACGAACTGTACGGGGATTACGCGGAAGGCTATGATTCCGCGAAGATGCCTCTTTTTTCCGTTATGATGAAAGGCATGGCGGACGGAGTGTTTCCGTGGGACGGTATTGCCGATATAAGGGCAATCGATGAGAAGTTCCTTGCGGGAAGACAGACGGCGGATGGCACAGAGAAGCCTGTTGATGAGACAATAACCGCCAAAGAACAAGAAACTGAGATAAAACCTGAACCTGAAGTTACAAAAGAACCTGAAAATACGGATGTGTCCGGAAACGATGTCTCGGATAATTCCGATATTTCTGGTAATGATATATCGGGAAATTCGGAAGAAGAAACCTACGAATTTTGTGAGGTCACGGACGATTACTTTGATGATGCGCTTTTTATCGGAGATTCCAGGACAGTCGGTCTTTCCGAGTATGTAGATGCTCTTGATACCAGAGCCACATTTTATTCCAAGGTATCGCTGACTATCTATACCGTGCTTGAAAAGCCTTTCTTAAAGATGGAAGGAAGAAAGGGTAAGATTACCGTTGATGAAGCGCTCTCCGAAAATCAATTCGGAAAGATCTATATCATGCTCGGACTTAATGAGATGGGCACGGGTGACCTTGAGAGATTTGTAAATAAATACGCCGAAGTTATCGCCAGGATAAGAGAGCTTCAGCCCGATGCCATCATATACATCCAGGGAATCATGCATGTTACGGGCGACAAGAGTGATAATGATAAGATATTCAACAACCCCAACATCAACGCGAGAAACGAAGCGCTTTCTCAGCTTGCGAACAATCAAGATATCTTTTACATTGATATGAACGAGTCGGTTGATGACGAGGACGGAAATCTTATAAAAGAACTTTCTTTTGACGATGTGCATCTTAAGGCTTCGGCATATGAGAGATGGCATCAATATCTTTTGCAACATGCGATTGTAAAAGACTGAGCGGGAGTGATAAAATGGCTAGAGAGATGAGTTTTAAGATGGAGCGCCCGGGACTGCTTAAAGAGGGCGATCATGTAACGGTTACGGAGGGGGTGCTTCCAAGTAACTATTACTATACGATAGATCCGTCACTTGCAATGTCCGGTAATTTCCCTTTTCGTGAGCGCATGCTTGAGAGGGAGGGCGTTGTGACCAAGGTCGAAGAGAATGCCAGAGGCTTCTATGTGACTGCGGTTTTCGGTCAGGATAATTAAAGGCTACCCGGCGGGAGCTTTCCCGTATTCATAGGGAGTCGTTTTAAGGAGGGTATATATTATGCAGTACGTAAGTACAGACAAGGCACCGGCAGCGATCGGACCTTATTCACAGGCTATCAAGGCGGGAGATTTTCTTTATGCTTCGGGACAGATTCCGATCAATCCCGCTACAGGAGAGATAGATACAACAACGATCGAGGATCAGACAAACAGAGTATGCCAAAATATCGGTGAGATATTAAAGGCTGCGGGAACAGACTTTGAGCATGTTGTAAAGACTACATGTTTCCTTGCCGAGATGGGCGATTTTGCTGCTTTCAACGGCGTTTATGAGAAGTATTTCACAAGTAAGCCCGCAAGAAGCTGCGTAGCTGTTAAGAAGCTTCCCAAGGACGTTCTTTGTGAAGTTGAGATCATTGCATATCTTGGTAATTAAGTAGAGGCTTAGATGAAGTATAGATTTGTTGCGGGAGCTTTGGCTCTTTCCGTCTTGTTCACAGGCTGCGGCTCTATCACGAACGGACGCAACGTAAACTCAGGTTTTACTCATATCGAGAACTGTGAGTATGCGGATGCGATCGAGAGCTTTCAGGCTGCACTTGAGGGCGGAGAAGACGAATGCCTGGCGAGAAGAGGCCTGGGCATAGCTTATCTTCATAGTTATGAATACGAGCAGGCGGCTGAACAGCTGCTTGCTTCTCTTGCTGCGGATGAAGGAATAGTTGATGACATGGATTTTGACACCAACTATTACCTTGCGGAAGCATATATGAAGCTTGGTGAGTACAACAAATCCAAGGAAATCTATGATGCCATTTTGGCTCTGCGTGAAAAAGATAAAGATGCCCATTTCTTAAGGGGCGTTTGTGAACTTGCTGCCGGCGATCATGACAGCGCATCCGTTGATTTTACAAAAGCTATCAAAATAGACCCCAAGGATTATTCCCTGACAATAAGGATATATAAGGCTCTCGCCGAGTACGGCTATGAGGACGAGGGTAAGTCTATTTTGCAGAAGGCATTTGATGGCGGAAGCAATTACATGAGTAACTACGAGAAGGGACAGGTGTCCTTTTATCTCGGCAACAATGCGGAAGCACAGAGCTTTTTGGAAGCGGCAAGAAGTGAGAGGGATCAGGAAAAAGAGCCTGTGGTACTCCTTCTTGGTGCAACAGGGGAAAAACAGGGTGATTACAATTACGCCGTGAGCGTATATAAGACATATCTGAGCGAGAATCCATCCAGTGCCAAAGTTTATAATCAGCTTGGTATGTGTCAGATAAGACAGGGTGATTACGAAGGTGCGATCTCATCTTTCAAAGAAGGTCTTGATATAGGTGATAAGCCTATGAATCAGGCGCTTATGCTTAATGAGATCACAGCCTATGAGTATATGGGTGAATTTCAGGTTGCGTCGTCGATGATGGCCGAGTATCTCAAGACTTATCCCGAGGACAGCGACGCGGTCAGAGAGAATGTCTTTCTTTCTACGAGGTAAAAAAGAATATGAAGGTATCTGTTTATAATGATTGGGATCATGTTCCAAAAGCAGAGGCAGAAGGGGAAAAAGCTGTCGTTCTTGCTTGGGACGGGGAGTACAGAAAGGGCGATATTATTGAATTTTCAGGTATCGAGCCCGGTAGTTTTTATGTTGTTAAAGTAGATGCCGCAGTCGATGAGGCATTTTGTTTGATTGAGCAGGACACAGTTTTGTTTCCTGTTCCTTTTTATGAGAAAAAAACCAGCTATAACCCGCTTGCTTTTTGCGGTAACAGACATATTGTGACCATCAGAAAAGCAAGGGACTATGAGATCGCAAGCTATAAAAATCTTGCACTTAATCCGTTTGATCAGCATGAATTTGCAGGTGTATATCCGCACGCAAGTGCCAATGTCGAGACAAGGGGAGAGGCTGTTTTCGCGGCAAGAAATGCGATAGACGGTTGTATCGCAACTCTTTCACACGGCGAGTGGCCTTATGAATCCTGGGGGATCAACAGACAGGACGATGCGGAATTTAAGTTGGATTTCGGAAGAGAAGTTTCTTTTGATAAGATAGTTCTTTACACAAGAGCCGATTTCCCGCATGACAACTGGTGGACCAAGGCGACCTTTGAATTTTCGGACGGAAGCAGTGAGACGGTCACGATGGGAAAGAAGGTTCAAGAGCCGCACGAATTTGATATAGCTAGGAAGAATATCAGATGGATAAAGCTTGGAAAACTTGTTAAAGCGGACGATCCGAGTCCTTTTCCCGCACTTGTTCAGATAGAGGTGTACGGAAACGAAGCTTGAGGTGTGTTATGGCTAGGAGTATAGTCAGAGATTATTTGTCTAAAACGTCCGGCTGTAAGGTGTTTGCCGGATATCCCGATATTTCTAAGAGAGATGAGTGGAATGCTCTTCCGCTTGAACTGAAAAGAGAGATCGTAAGAAGAGGCGAAGAGGCTCTTTTAGAGCCTTGGAGCGAACTTTTGGTATCTGATTTTTCGGAGTTTTCAAGATCAGGCAATCGCGTGAGATTTGAAGACAAGTATTTCCCCAGAAGAAGAAAACTAAATAGCCTTGTTATGGCGGAGTGCGTAGAGAATGAAGGACGTTTTGTAGGAGCTGTCCTTGACGGACTGTATCTTATTCTTGAAGAAAGTTCATGGTGTCTTCCTCCGCATAACAGTCATGTCAGAGACGGGCGTAATGACGTTATGCCGAATGTCGTCAGACCCGTTATTGATCTGTTTGACGCTGAGTCGGGGGCAGAAGTTGCATTTTGCGAATATCTTCTCAGACCTGTTTTCGAAAAGATAAGTCCGAATATATCCGAATACGTTAATTACAGGCTTGAAGAGAGGATATTTAAGCCCTATCTTAATGAGCATTTCTGGTGGATGGGAAACGGAAAAGAGCCTATGTGTAACTGGACACCGTGGTGTACCCAGAATGTTCTTATCTGTGCTCTTACAAGAGATGACGGATGTTTTGATGAGGATACGAAAAGAGAATTTATAGAAAAAGCAGCCGCCTCATGCGATTATTTCCTTGATGAATACGGAGATGACGGATGCTGCAGTGAGGGCGCTCAGTATTATTCACATGCTGCGCTTACTCTTTTTGGTTGTCTTGAACTTATCTTGGGTGCTACGGATGAGTCTTTTTCGGAAGTTTATAAAGAAAAGCTTATAAAAAACATGGCAAACTATATCATGAAGATGCATGTTGCCGGGGATACTTATATTAACTTCGCCGATTGCAGCGCCCATCCGGGAAGGCGGGGAGCTAGAGAATTCCTTTTTGGTAAAAGAGTTTTCGATGAGGCGATGACAAGTTTTGCGGCGGAGGATTTTAAAGCTGAGAGCATGTATGCGAGGATGATCCCGGATGAGATAAATCTCTTTTATCATGTTATGCAGGCTTTTGCTTATAAAGAAATGATGGATTATCCGAGTATTGATGTGCGCTGCGAGGATTCTTGGTTTGAGAGTACGGGTCTGATGGTCGCAAGAGACGATGTATATACGCTTGCCGCCAAAGCGGGAAACAACGCAGATAGCCACAATCACAACGATGTCGGATCGTTTACGATATACAAAAACGGAAAGCCTTTTGTAATTGATCTCGGAGTCGGAACTTATACAGAGAAGACTTTTTCTGACAGGCGTTACGAGATATGGACAATGCAGTCCGCGTATCACAATCTTCCTACATTTATTGAAGACGGCGGCGCCGAGATATCGAAAAATGTTGAAGCGGGAATAATGCAAAAGCCGGGAGCTGAATTCGCAGCGAGTGATGTAGTGTGCAACCTAGGCGGGGGCGAGAGCTCTTCCGTGGATATTGCAGGCGCAAGCAATGAGACATGCAGTCTTTCTATGGATATCGCAGGTGCTTATGGGGACGCGAGGATAAGAAGATATCACAGGACTGTGACGCTTAATAAGGGCGAAGGTATCACTGTTAACGACAAGTACGATGGGGACTGCAAGGCGGTGATAGGCATAATGACTTATGAGATGCCTGTTTCGCATGACGGTGTCAAGATCTCGGTGGGCGATGGCTTTGGAGTTATAGAGATCACAGGCGGCAAAGTTAAAACAATAGAGGAATGTCCTATTGACGATGAGCGCCTTTTGATAGCATGGAAGCACAGCGTATACAGGATTTTGATAGAGATGGACGATGCGCATGAGCTGAGTCTTTTATTCAAATAAAGGGGTGGATTTTAATACAATATCTTTTTACAGATAAAAAACGAGAAGGGAAACTATATGAGGAAATTAACAGACAGCGAAAAACAATGGGTCGATGCGACGCTTAAAAAGGTTGCGGATAAGATGGAGGTTGTTACCAAAAGAAGTCTTGATAAGATCCCATATACAACAGATAAATACGGGCGATTTGACGACAAATCGGGTAAGGACATATGCTGGTGGACCAACGGTTTCTGGGGCGGAGAGATGTGGCAGCTTTATAAGCTCACGGGAAATGAGATGTACAAGAAAGAGGCAATAAAAGTCGAGGATAAGCTTGATGAGAATCTCATGAATATTGAGGGGCTCGATCATGACAACGGTTTTAAGTGGCTTCCTACGTCCGTTTGCAGATATAAGCTTTTTAACAACAAGGAATCCTACAACAGAGCAATGCTTGCCGCTACAAACATGGCGGGAAGATTTAATATTGTCGGCAGATTTATCAGGGCGTGGAATAACTGGGACGACGTTGACAGAAGGGGCTTTGCGATAATCGATTGTATGATGAATCTGCCTCTTTTGTACTGGGCGAGCGAAGAGACGACCGATCCCAGATTTGAAATGATCGCAAGAGCGCACGCAGATACTGCAATGAAAGCGTTTGTAAGAGAAGACGGCTCGGTAAATCATATAATCATATTTGATCCGGAAACGGGTGAAATTGTCGGAAAGCCGGGTGGACAGGGCTACGGCGAAGGCTCATCCTGGACAAGGGGTCAGAGCTGGGGAATCTACGGCTTTACGCTCAGCTATAAATATACGGGGGATGAGAAGTACCTTGATACGGCCAAAGCGATCGCTAATTACGTGCTTTCGCAGATACCGGATTCTTATCTTATCCCGATAGATTACAGACAGCCGGATGACATTAAGCTTGAGGATTCGACTGCCGCAGCGATAACGGCTTCGGGGCTTATCGAGCTTTCGCAGGCAACAGGTGACGATGAGCTTTCCGACAGATATTTGGATGCTGCATTTAAGCTGCTTAAAACTCTTGATGAAAAGAGAATAAGCTGGGGAACCGATACGGATAACCTTTTGAATAACTGCGCTGTTGATTATCACGGTGACGGACACGACATGTCGATCATTTACGGCGATTATTATTTTATCGAAGCGATAATGAAGCTTGCCGGAAATGCGCTTGAGATATTTTAAAAGAGAAAGCGCATATGAAGGTTAATGTATTCGGAGGGTGTACATGGTATTTGAACCGAAATATACGGATTTTGAATTAAGCCCTTATACGGGACTTACCAGAAAGAGCTGGATAGAGGCTGCAAAATATCTTCTCGGCGGGATATTCGGAAATATAGAGAGTGCCGATAAGCCTGTAGTGATGCCGCGCTACGAGACGGTCGTAACGTATCCTTCAAAGGATGCGCCCACGTGGAGATTTAAGGCGGAAATCTTCGAGGGACTTACAAGGTCTTTTTTTATCGCAGCGCCGCTTATCTGCGAGGAACCAACACTTTCTTTAAACGGAATAAATATAAGGGATTACTACAAGGACCAGGTTTTACGTGCGGTTACGCCGGAAAATGACAATTACGTCTACAACTATTCCGACATGAAAAAAGAAAACGGCGACGAGTATGCGATATATCAGCAGACTGTTGAGACCGCGGCTTTAGTGATCTGTCTTTTTATCTGCAAAAAAGAGATCTGGGATACCTATACGCAAGATGAAAAAGACAGGATAGCCGCATTTCTTTCAGACTATGCGCACAGCTATACCGTTCCGCAGAACTGGCGCCTTTTTAACATGCTTGATCTTGCTTTTTTATACATGAACGGATATGAGATTGACGAAGACATCATGCGAGATCACGCTCAGAATATCTTGAACTATTACGTCGGAGACGGCTGGTACAGAGACGGGCAGTCTTTTGACTATTATTCATGCTGGGCTTTTAACATGTACACGGCCTTTTGGAACAATTGGTACGGCTATGAAAAAGAACCTTTTATCGCAGAGAAGTTCGAGGAAAACTCCAATAAGCTGATGGAGACTTATCCTGACTTTTTCGACAGGGACGGCTTTACCAATATGTGGGGCAGGAGCGGTATTTACAGAAACGCCGCTACAAGCGCTTTTGACGGCAATCTTATGATGAGAAATTCTAAGGTCGATCCGGGACTTGCAAGAAGGATCTGCTCGGGATCTCTTTTGCAATTTCTTAAAAGAGACGACTTTCTTATAAACGGCGTTCCGACGCTTGGCTTCTACGGCCCGTTTACGCCTCTTGTGCAGAGCTATTCATGCGCAGAGTCACCGTTGTGGCTCGGAAAGGCCTTTCTGTGCCTGCATCTTCCGGGGGATCACCCTTTTTGGACAGCAAAAGAAAATAACGGAACCTGGGATAAGCTTAAAAAGAAGGAGACTAAGGTGACTACGCTTGACGGTCCCGCTCTTTCTTTTGCAAACCACGAAGCAAGTGGAATAACTGAGCTTAGAACAGGTAAGGTTGTAAAAGAAAAAACTGATGAGCACGGAATGTGGAATTATTCCAAGCTTGTTTATAATTCTAAGTTTCCGTGGGAGTGTGCGGTAAGAAGAGATGCCGAATCGCAGCAGTATGTTATCGGATATTACGATAAAAAAACATCTGAGATTGAGGATAAAAATGCCCGGATGTTCAAGGCAAATGCGACCTTCTGGCACGGAGAAAAAGACGGCGTTTTGTACAGGAGACAGTTCTTTGATTATGAATTAAACACTGAAACTCACTGGAATACAGCCATGAATCTTGCGGACTTTGCGGTTCCTTACGGAATCATGCGTGCCGATAAGATACGCATGTACAGAAATCCCATTACCATAACACTTGGTGCATTTGGATTTCCGGATAACGGAACTGAGGTGATAACAAAGAATCAAGGTGATTACAAGGCTGTGATCCTTAAAGGACACGACCATACGGGAAAAGAGAAGCAGCTATGCTTCAGTATCTTTGACGGATGGGATGACATTGAGATCATAAACAGTACGGGAACCAATCCCGACAGCGAGAAGTCGATCGTTTTATGCGCTAAGACCAAGAGAGAAAAGCAGTACGGTTATGAGAAGTATTTTTTGATCTCGCAGGTCATAACCAAGGAAAGCCTTGAAGACTTCAGTGATGACGATATGTTCCCGATTGAGCGGATCACATACACGGATCCTCAAAAAAGCGGCGGTTACGGACCTGTCACAATAGCGCTTAAAAGCGGAGAAAGGAGAGTTGTTGATTTCTACGGAACAGAAGGAAATCTCGTGCTTTGAGCGGCTTTCTTTGTGCATGATAATCCGTTGACAGTGTACATTTGATTTTGTAAAATAATAACGCATGCTTTTATAAAAAGCTAATTATTGTTGGGAGGGTATATATGTCCAGAAAAGCTACGATTACGCAGAAAGAGATCGTGAATGCGGCATTTAAGATTACAAGAAAGGAAGGCTTTGAGCAGATCACATCGAGAAAGCTCGCGGCAGCAGCAGGATGTTCGACACAGCCTATTTTCCGTATTTACGAGAATATGGATGCGCTTAAAAAGGACGTTTATGATAAGGCGGCAGCTTATTACGAGGATTACTACAATGAGTGCGACAAGAGCCACGAGGTACCTTTTGTTGACCTCGGACTTGCTTACATTGGTTTTGCACAGAAGTATCCTCATCTTTTCAGACTTCTTTTCATTTCCGAGCAGGGAGCTGAAGGCAAGACTATGTATGATCTTGTAAACGGCTCTTCGGAGAATGTCGTTAAAGAGATCAACAAGGCTTCAGCCAAGGGAGTTGCCAATGCACAGCAGCTCTTTATGCAGATGTGGATCTTTATTCATGGCGCAGGCTGCATGGCTGTTACAGGTGATTACGATCTTGATACGCAGGCTTCAATTTCCATGCTGGAATCGGCATATAAGGCGTTCAGTCTATGAAATTCGAGAGTGATGTTGATGTAATAACCAGAATAAATGAGTGCTATTCAAGGATGAGTAAGGGCAAAAAGAACATTGCCACTTACATCTGCGATCACTATGAGCAGGCTGTTTTTATGACGGCGGCTGAGCTCGGTAAGATCGTAGGCATGAGTGAATCGACCGTTGTCAGATTTGCCATGAGCCTTGGATATGACGGATATCCTGCATTCCAGAAAGCACTTTCGGTATGGGTTACGGATAAATTCGGTTCTGTTGAGAAGGTGGGCCGTAAGTTCGGTAAGAGCAACGAAGGAGAGATCCTCTCTACAATTCTGCGCTCTGACATAACCAATCTTGAGGATACGATAAACAGTATAGATGTAGCGGCATTTAAAACAGCGGTTGATATTATTTTAAAGGCTAAGACCTTGTATATCGTCGGAATCAGAAGCTGTGAGCCGCTTGCGGACTTCTTGCATTTTTATCTGAACATGATCAGGGGTAACAATGTCCTTATTAAGACAACGAGTGTTACCGAGATGTTTGAGCAGATGATAAGGATAAGCGACAGAGATGCGATCATCGGTATCAGTTTCCCGAGGTATTCCATGAGGACTTTAAAGTGCATGGAATTTGCCAATGACAGAAACGCCAAGGTGATAACGATAACGGATTCCGTGCATTCTCCGATGAATCTGTATTCGTCCTGCAATCTCCTTGCAAAGAGCGAGATGGCCTCTATCGTTGATTCGCTTGTTGCACCTCTTAGCGTTATAAATGCGCTTGTGGTCGCACTTTGCATGAGAAAGCCCAATGAGGTCAAGGCGGATCTTAAGATGCTTGAGGAGACTTGGAATAACTATCAGGTGTACCTCAATGACGAGATTGATTTCGCATCCGACGATCCAATGATGCTTGAACCGCTCAGAAAGAAGAACAATTGATGAAAAGAATTGCAATTATCGGCTGCGGTGCAGCCGGGATGATGGCGGCGCTTGCTGCTGCGAATAGCAGCGTGAGCGTCACTATTTTTGAGAAAAACGAAAAGCCGGGAAAGAAGATCTACATCACGGGAAAGGGTCGCTGTAATGTGACCAACGCCTGTGATCAGACGGATTTTTTTGAGCACGTAAAAAGAAATCCGAGATTCCTTTACAGCGCTTTTTATGACTATGACAATACCGCCGTTATGGACTTTTTTGAAAGTAACGGCTGCAAACTGAAAATAGAGAGAGGCGACAGGGTATTCCCTGTTTCCGATCATTCCTCGGATATCATAAGAACTCTTTTTAACGCCGTAAAAAAGGCGGGAGTAAAGGTTTTGTTTGATACAGAGGTCCTTTCTGTCGAGACAAGCGGCGGAAGCGTAAGTGCCATAACCTATGCGGACAAAGCGGTTTCTTCCAAAAAGGGCGATGCTCCGATAATGCGAGAAGAATTCGACAGCGTTATTGTTTGCACGGGAGGAGTTTCTTATCCTTCGACGGGTTCGACCGGTGACGGATACGAGTTTGCCAAGGCGGCAGGCCACTCGGTAAAAGAGCCGAGACCTTCGCTTGTTCCTTTTGAGACCAAGGAAGACTGGTGCAGAGAACTTCAGGGATTGTCACTTAAAAACGTCGGACTAAAGCTCTTTTTATCCCAAAAAGATGAAGGCAAAAAAGGCGGCGCTGAAGATAATAACAAGAATGCCAAGAAGAAAAAGCCTGTGTATGAGGGCTTTGGCGAGATGCTTTTTACACATTTCGGAGTAAGCGGACCGCTTGTTCTTACCGCAAGCTGCCACTATGAAAAAGACAAAAAGGCGGAGCTTTTACTTGATCTTAAGCCCGCGCTTTCAGAGAAACAGCTTGATACGAGAGTCCTAAGGGACTTTGATGAAGGACTGAACAAACAGTTTAAAAATGTTATCGGATCTCTTTTCCCTTCAAAACTTGTTCCTGTTATGATACGCTTATCCGGGATAGATCCGGAGAGACCGGTTCACGATATAACCAAAGAGGAGAGGCTTGGCTTTGTAAAGCTTATCAAGAATCTTCCCATAACCGTGATAGGAACGAGAAACTTTAATGAGGCTATTATCACCAGAGGCGGTGTGGATGTTAAAGAAATCAATCCGTCCACGATGGAGTCCAAGCTTGTTAAAGGGCTTTTTTTTGCGGGAGAGGTGATAGACGTTGATACGGAGACCGGCGGCTTTAACTTACAGGTTGCATGGTCAACGGGACATCTTGCCGGAACATCTGCCGGAGAAATATGATTTTAGGAGTTAAAAGAAATGAGTAAACAGATTGCGATCGACGGACCTGCGGGAGCGGGAAAAAGTACAATAGCAAGGCGCGTGGCAAAGAACCTTGGATTTATATATGTGGACACGGGAGCAATGTACCGTGCGATGGCTCTTTTTATGATAAAAGAGGGAATCGGAGCGGACGAGACCGAAAAGATCGTTGAGAAATGTAAGGCTGCAGACATCACCATTAAGCATGAGAACGGCGAGCAGATGGTATTTCTTAACGGTGAAAACGTAAACGGACTTATAAGAACCCAGGAAGTCGGAAACATGGCTTCGGCGATCAGTGTCATCGGATACGTTAGGGAAAAGCTTGTTGAGCTTCAGCAGAAACTTGCGGAGACTACAGATGTTGTCATGGACGGAAGAGATATCGGAACCGTTGTCCTTCCGAACGCCGAGTGCAAGGTTTACCTTACTGCAAGCTCTAAGGTAAGGGCGGACAGAAGATTTAAAGAACTTACAGAAAAAGGAATTGAGTGTGATATCGATGTGATCGAAAAAGAGATCATCGAGAGAGATTACAGAGATATGCACAGAGACATATCACCTCTTAAACAGGCTGACGACGCGGTCTTGGTAGATTCATCCGATATGACGATCGACGAGGTGGTAGATAAGATCATTACTCTGTACAAGGGATGATAAATTGCCGCTATATGAGCGGTAGGAGATGATTATGGAAGTTATAGTTGCCGAGCATGCGGGCTTTTGCTTTGGAGTTACCAAGGCAGTTGAGACCGTATACGACCAGATAAATAATAAATCAGGAAAAAATATTTTTACCTACGGTCCCATTATTCACAACGAGACTGTTGTTTCCGACCTTGAAAAAAAGGGGGTTAAGGTCATAGAGTCTGTCGATGAGCTTAAGGGTGTGACGGAAGGAACGATCATTATCCGTTCCCACGGCGTGACTAAAGAGACCTATGAAAAGCTTGCGGAAACAGGGCTTGAGATAATGGATGCCACCTGTCCTTTTGTTAAGCGTATTCACAAGATCGTGGAAGAGGAGAGTGAGAAGGGAAAGAGCATAATTGTAATTGGCTCTGCCAATCATCCGGAGGTCGAGGGAATAGTAAGCTATTCAAAAGGCGAAGTTTACGTGGTCGACTCCCCTGAAAGTGCCGTAAACTTTGAAGGAGACAAGACCAAAGATTACACAATAGTGTCCCAGACTACATTTAACAAGAATAAATTTCAAGAAACCGTTGAAATCTTTAGGAATAACGGTTACAATATTAATATTGTGAATACTATATGCAACGCTACTGAGGTACGCCAGACAGAGGCCGAAGAAATTGCTTCCAGAGCCGATGTAATGATAGTTATTGGTGGCGCGCACAGTTCTAACTCCAGGAAACTGTACGAAATATGCAGCAAGAAGTGTTCCGATACATATTTTATTCAGACACTGGATGACTTGCATTTAGATATAACTAAAGCGGTTAAGCTAGTGGGGATTACCGCCGGGGCATCAACCCCAAAGAACATTATTGAGGAGGTTCAGAATTATGTCAGAAGAAACTTTTGAACAGTTGCTTAACGCATCTTTCAAAACAATTCATACAGGGGAGGTTGTTGAGGGAACTGTTATTGACGTTAAGCCTGACGAGATAATCCTTAACATTGGTTACAAGTCCGATGGTATCTTGACCAAGAACGAATATAGCAACGATAACAGCATTGACCTTACAACTGCAGTAAAGGTTGGCGACACAATGGACGTTAAGGTCCTTAAGACCAACGATGCAGACGGACAGGTTATTCTTTCATACAAGAGACTCGCAATCGACAGAGGCAACAAGAGAATCGAAGAAGCATTCAACAACAAGGAAGTTCTTACGGCCAAGGTTGTTCAGGTTCTCGAGGGTGGTCTTACAGTAGTGGTTGATGAAGTCAGAATCTTCATCCCAGCAAGTCTTGTTTCAGACAGCTATGAGAAAGATCTTTCCAAGTATCAGGATCAGGAGATTCAGTTCGTTGTAACTGAGTACAATCCTAAGAGACGCAGATATATCGGTAACAGAAGAATGCTTGTTACAGCTGAGAAGGCAGAGCAGGCTAAGAAGTTGTTCGATACTATCAAGGTTGGCGATGTCGTTGACGGCGTAGTTAAGAACGTTACTGATTTCGGTGCATTCATCGATCTCGGTGGAGCAGACGGTCTCCTTCATATCTCAGAGATGAGCTGGGGACGCGTTGAGAGCCCTAAGAAAGTATTCAAGATCGGCGATACAGTCAAGGTTCTTGTTAAGAGCATTGACGGAAGCAAGATCGCTCTTTCAAGAAAGTTTGACGACGAGAACCCTTGGAAGGATGCTACTGAGAAATATGCAGTAGGCAACGTAGTTAAGGGTAAAGTTGCAAGAATGACTGACTTCGGTGCTTTCATCGAGCTTGAGGCAGGAATCGATGCACTTCTTCATGTTTCTCAGATCGCTAAAGAGCATGTTGAGAAGCCTTCAGACGTACTTAAGGTAGGTCAGGAAGTAGAAGCTAAGATCGTTGATTTCAACGAGGATGAGAAGAAGATCAGCCTTTCAATCAAGGCTATGTTCGCTCCCGAGAAGGAAGACGAAGCAGCTGAGGAAGAGGGCGACGTTGTATCAGTAGATATCGACAAGGTTATCGCTGAGCAGAACGAAGAGAACTAATAATTTAGAACAGTAGAATTTTTGCACGGGCAGCAAATCTTTTTGCTGCCCGTATTATAATGCTATGAAACAACTTACGAGAACGCGAACTGAATATATTGATATTGCGAGGGGCGCCGTAATAATCCTAATGCTTATAGGACATTCGGGCGCCCCGAAGCTTTTAACGCAGCTTATATATGGTTTCCACATGCCGTTTTTCTTTATACTGTCGGGACTTCTTTATAACAGAAGCAAATGGGAAGAAAAAGGTTTTAAAGAGCTTGTTGTAAGTAAATTCAAGGCTTACCTGATACCTTATTTTATTCTGTGCGGAATAAATATAGGACTTGAGCTTATCTATGATCTTGTTTCGGGCTACAGCTTTGATGAGTTTACGCAGGAAGGCGCAAGAAGCATATTTTGGGCGCTCTATTCCTACAGTACGAAAGCGAGAATGGGCACGAGTGTACCGCTGTGGTTTTTGCCTTGCATCTTTTTAAGTACGATAGTGGTATGGGCTGTTTTTAAGATAAAGAACAGGGCGCTTAAAGTCGCTATGTTTGTGGCTTTTTGGGCAGTAAATATAGCTCTTGATATGATAAAGAGCCCGATACTTCCATGGCACATGGGACTGTCGCTAATCGGTGCGGGCTTTATGTTGGTGGGCTTTTATCTTAAACCTTATTTGGATTATGTGAAGAAGCCGGTTCTTTTTGCAGCTCTTATGCCGGCACTTCTTGCTGCGTTTGTGTTATGCACACTCACAAACGGCAAGGTCGACATCAATTTAAGAGAGTTTGGTAAGTATCCGGCATTGTTTATTTTGGGGAGCATTTCAATGTCGGTCTTTGTACTTCTTTTGTTTAAGAACGTGATCAGGAAAAGCGCGGTCCTTAAGTTCTTCGGCCGCAACACCATAGTGATCATGGGCTTTAACTACACGATAAATTACTATAGCAAGATCTTTTGGCAAAAGAGTGTTCTAAGGGGAATGGTTTCTTATAATTGGATTGTGGTATGCATTCTTGATTTAATCTGCTGCGCAGTCCTGATAAACGCCAAGAAGCGGCTTGATATGTACAGAGCACTGAGCTCCGCTTCATAAAGATTTTAAACGCTTATATAAAAGGAGAAGAGAAAATGAAAAGAGTAAGTTTATTACCTGTACTGGGGCTATGTCTATGCCTAGTCGCGTGCGGAAGTAAAGCATCCGCGCCCAAAACTGCAAATCCGGCAGAGGAGTCTTCGCAAGGAGCCGCCGATTCGTCAACAGCTTCTGAGCGAGCTACTGAAGCGGATTCCAAAGACAGCGAAGCTACGGCTGCAGGCGGCGCGGAGTCAACCACTGATAAGTCTCAAAGTCCATATGATATATGGAGAGATTATATAGACGGAAAAGATAAATCGGAGATTACGCTTGATGAAGAGTCGGAGAAGCTATATTCGGGATTTATAAACGGAGAAGTGGCCTCTGAATTTTCAGAAGACTGCAGTGATTTTTGCGATCAATTTGAGTTATCCTCTGAGCAAAAAAGTTATACGCTACCTGAAATTGAAAGCTTGATACAGATAGATCGAAACAATATCCCGGAGAATGATGAATATCTATGTGAGAACTATCTGGATCTGGGACTAGATGGAAGCTATGAACTTATGGTGGACATATATAATGAAGAAGATCCACATGGATATGGCTTAAGTCTGATAGTAAAGAATTTTGGCGGAAAGCTGAAGATATGCTATATTCAGGACTGTTGGGCCAGACAATCCGCAGTCATAACGTATTCCGGAATGATATATGTATCAGGCTCGGGCGGGGCTATGACTCACGGAGGATTTAACGGATATCTTGATGCTGAAGGAAAGTATCATTTGTGGTATGAGTGGGATGAATCGATATATGAGACAGAATATGATCCTCCCGAAGAGGATGTGACCATTAACGGTATCCGGATCGGCGGAGATGACATAAGGGTGGATGTAGACCGGTATACCTTTTATGACAATAAAAAGTATATAACAGTAGACGTGGAATACCGTTATCCTGAAGACGAACACGGCGAGGATGCCACAGATCTTGAAGATGCGTATAAGAAAGCCTGTGAAGCTTTTGTTGACCCGGATGAGACGCTTTGCACCATAGAAGAAATAGAGGATATCTTAAAGGATTATCGCAAGAAGCTCGGCATCTCCGATGAGGTATATACCTATGGAGATGAACTAAAGCCTGAGGATGACTAAGAGCATTTTCTTTGACAGATGTCACTTTGGGATCAAATATGTTTGAGATGTCGTTTATAATTATTTAATTTTACATATATTCTGCTATATTATAAAATATTATTAGGCTCAAAAATACATAGGCCGATCAGGAGGGTGACATCTATGGTTTACGATTATGAGTGGTTTAAAAAAGCGGTTTATGATCTTACGAAGATTGATCTTAATGCTTACAAAGAAAAGCAGATGAAGAGAAGAATAGATACGCTGATCGGTAAGTACGATGTAAAAGGCTATGACGGTTTTGCGGAGCTGATCAAAAAAGACAGAGAAGCACTTGATGCTTTTGTTTCATATCTGACGATCAATGTATCGGAGTTTTTCAGAAATGCTGATCAGTGGCACCTCATGGATAAAGA
Source organism: Butyrivibrio sp. INlla21 (assembly GCF_900116875.1). Lineage (GTDB taxonomy): Bacteria > Bacillota > Clostridia > Lachnospirales > Lachnospiraceae > Butyrivibrio. The sequence goes on along the minus strand of NZ_FPCC01000009.1, from coordinate 96,623 downwards.
GATGGTTCCCGAGCTTATGAGCAAGTTCGGAAAGAACCTTAAGATATGGAGCGCAGCGTGCTCGACGGGCGATGAGCCTTACACGATAGTTATGTTGTTGTCCAAGCATATGCCGCTTAATCAGGTGAGCATTCTTGCTACGGACCTTGACGCCGTTGTTCTTGCGAAAGCAAAAGCGGCTATATATGACAAAAAAGAGGTTGCCGGCGTTCCGGCAGATTTTAAGACCAAGTATTTTACGGAGACGGAAGACGGCAAAATGAAGGTGTCGGATGAGATCAAGTCGAGAGTTACATTTAAACAGGCAGATCTCCTTCGTGATCCCTATCCAAAGGATCTTCACCTTATCGTCTGCAGAAACGTGCTTATATATTTTACAGAGGAAGCCAAGGACGAGGTGTTCAGAAAGTACTATGATTCACTTGCTCCCGGCGGAATCCTCTTTATCGGAAGCACGGAGCAGATAATAAATTATAAAGAAATAGGCTTCGTTCGTAAAAACTCCTTCTATTACGAGAAGCCTAAAGCCTAATAGTTTTCTCCTAACTCTACATCTAAACAGAGCAGCGGCTCGGGTGGCATATTCCCCCGGGCCGCTGTTCTGTGTAAGATCAAGTGGTGCTTGGTTCACTCGATCATTTTTTATGATCATATTTCCAATATCTTAGCCATTACATGAGATGCATATAAGCTCATCGCAAAACGGCTCTTTTTCATGTTTTCACTGAGGTCAAAATAGAAGTTTTTATCCTCATAATCTTTTTTGAAGAAAGGTGAAAAAACAAGATCCCATTCCTTAAGGAACTGACCTTCTTTCTTGGTGTAACAGGTCTCGGGTTTTGCCTTCTCACGGTATGCCTTGTCTACGAATGAAGCGATGGATTTATGGATCGCCATATCTTCTTTTGGAAGATAGAAGTAATCCTTGTAATTGGCATAAAAGTACTTAAGCTCTGTCTCATATAAAGGAAGACGAAGCGTAGCTTCATTTCCGTTTGTCTTTAGATAAAAGCCTTCATAATTGCCTGTCAGAGAGCAAGGCAGAGCCATTGCCATGTTGAGCTTCATGAAGATTTCTTTTCTTGAATGACCGTCCATGTCATCGTATTGATTGGCCTGTACTTTGACAGCTTTGACGGGGAGTTTGTTGCTCCAGTCCGGGCAATATTTTTCATCATCGATATCTTCATCGCATTTAACGGATACCTTGGGAAGATTTCTGAACATGGCGAAATACGTGCTGTACTGCAGCATCGGAAGTATGCCGAACATGCCCTTTACGTCTTCGAAGTTATGCAAAAGAAGCAGCTTAAGCGCTTCCTTATTTTTGCTTTGTTCATAGTTCTTATAAATCGGTATGAGTTTACCGCCGTCGTATTTATCTTCTCTGTTGATACCAAGATAGAGCTCGACTGTTTTTTGTTTACAGTCCATGAGTCCAAGCTGTCTTTTGTATGGACCTATTTTTTTGTAGATATCGATCGAGTCCATGTCTTCGAAAATATTGGGCAAGCCGTGTTTTTCAAGCTTGCTTTTTATATAGGGGATATCGAATCTGTCTCCGTTGTAGTGGAGCACTTTTGAAAAGCCTTTTGAAAACTCCGAAAAAGCTTCCAGGATCTCTTTTTCCTGATTGATGTCTTCTGCGAAAAATTGGCAGATCTGCCAGCTTCCGTCCTTATAATATGAAGCACCTATAAGATAAAGGTCTGAACTTCGAAGTGACAGCCCCGTAGTCTCTATATCAATGAAAAGAATATCCTTATTTGAACATCCCAGAATCTTGGGCAGTGAATGAATTATATGGTCTTCACTAAAGGTCAAAGCTTCGTTTGTCTTGATCATGATAAAAAATCTCACTTTCCGAAATCGCCTACTACCATATTGTATCACATTTCCTCTTAAACTTTTTTTCGATTTCTCAGCATTTTACCGTGAAAATATAGTATAATTAAATTGTTAAATTTTTCACCCGATTATTCTTTTCGGGTACACATCTAAAATATGAAAGAAGGGTAGGAAATGGCAAGAGGTACTTTTAAGGGCGGCATCCATCCTTATGAAGGCAAGGAACTTACTAAGGACAAGCCCATTAAATCAGTGCTACCAAAAGGTGACTTGGTTTATCCGTTGTCTCAGCACATCGGTGCACCGGCCAAGGCAATTGTCGCTGTTGGGGATCACGTTCTTACAGGACAAAAGATTGCGGAAGCCGGCGGTTTTGTTTCGGCACCGATTTACTCGACCGTATCAGGTACGGTTAAGGCTATTGAGAAGCGCAGGCTGGCTACCGGCGCTATGTGCGAGAGTATCATCGTAGAGAACGATGAGAAGTATGAAGAGGTGGAGTTTAAGCCACTCAAACCATACGAGGAGATGACAGCGGAGGACAAGATTGCAGCGGTCAGAGAGGCCGGCGTAGTAGGAATGGGAGGAGCAGGATTCCCTACTGCGGTTAAGTTTTCTCCGAAGGAACCGGACAAGATTGACTATGTTATAGCCAATTGCTCGGAGTGTGAGCCTTATCTTACATCTGACTACAGACGTATGATAGAGGAGCCGGAGCTTCTTTTGGAAGGTCTTAAGATTGCTGTCAGTATTTTCCCAAAAGCCAGAGGTATTCTTGCGATAGAGGACAATAAACCCGACGCGATCGCGAAATTCCAGGAATTAACTAAAGATGAAGAGAAGATAAGCGTTAAGCCCGTCAAGACCAAATATCCTGAGGGCGCTGAGCGTATGCTTATTTATGCGGTTACGGGAAGAGAGATCAACTCTTCGATGCTCCCTGCCGATGCGGGATGTATCGTTGATAACGTTGATACTCTTTGTGCTGTCTGCAGAGCGGTAAAAGAGGGAAGACCTCTCATGGAGAGGATCGTTACCATTACCGGTGATGCGGTTGCCGATCCCAGAAACTATAAAGTAAGAATAGGAACAAATTACAAGGAGCTTCTTGAGGACGCAGGCGGCTTCAAGACTGAGCCTGCCAAGATCATATCAGGCGGTCCCATGATGGGATTTGCACTCTTTGACCTTGATGTTCCCACAACCAAGACGGCTTCAGCTCTTACATGCCTTACCAAGGACGAGGTTTCAGCCCTTGAACCGAGCGCATGTATCAACTGTGCAAGATGTGTGGAGGTATGTCCCGAGAGACTTATCCCCAAGAACCTTGCCGATGCCGTTGAACACAACAACGAAAAGGCATTCCTTGATATGTACGGAATGGAATGCTGTGAATGCGGATGCTGCAGTTATATCTGCCCTGCAAGACGTCAGCTCACTCAGCTGATCAAGGGTATGAGAAAGATTCAGCTGGCTAACAGGAAAAAGTAAGGGAGGGACATTTTTAATGAGTGATATGAAAAGAGTGTCATCCAACCCGCATGTAAGAGCAAACACTACCACGTCCAACATCATGATGTGGGTTGTAATTGCGCTTTTACCGGCAGCAGGCTTTGGTATTTACAATTTCGGGCCGGATGCTCTGATTATTCTTTTGCTGTCCGTGGCTTCTTGTGTTTTATCTGAGTTTATCTATGAGAAAGCCATGCACAAGCGTGTAACTATAGGCGACCTTTCGGCGGTTGTAACAGGACTTCTTCTGGGAATGAACCTGCCTTCAACCGTACCGTTCTGGGTACCGGTACTTGGCGGTGTATTTGCGATAATTTTGGTTAAGCAGCTCTTTGGCGGACTTGGCCAGAACTTCATGAATCCCGCACTCGGCGGAAGATTATTCCTCGTGATATCTTTTCCCGCCCTTATGACCAACTTCGTTACCGATACATACACGGGGGCAACACCGCTTGCTAACCTTAAAGCAGGCGCTGATGTCAATATAATGGATATGCTCATTGGTAGAACGGGCGGAACAATCGGTGAGACCTCAATGCTTTGCATTGCGATCGGTGCGATGATCCTGTTTGCGCTCGGAATTATCGACTATGTTATTCCGTTTACCTACATAATCACATTTGCGATATTTGTAGGGCTCTTCGGAGGATACGGATTTAACTGGGCTTATATTTCAGCGCACCTTGCAGGTGGCGGACTTATGCTCGGTGCTTTCTTTATGGCAACCGACTATGTGACATGTCCGATAACACCCAAGGGAAGATATATTTACGGATTTATCCTTGGAATACTCACAGGCGTGTTCCGTATTTTCGGTTCCAACGCAGAGGGTGTTTCCTATGCGATCGTAATAGGCAACCTTTTGGTTCCTCTTATTGAGAAATTCACGATTCCGAGAGCTTTCGGAATTAAGAAAACTGCAAAGAAGGAGGCGAAGAAAGCATGAATGATGCAAAGAGCATGATCAAAAACGCCTTGGTTCTTTTTGCTATTACTCTTGTTGCGGGAGTTTTGCTTGGACTTGTTTATCAGGTTACCAAGGATCCTATCGCACTTCAGGCTAAGCTTGCGCAGGACAAGGCCAATATGTCGGTATTCGCCGATGCAGCGACTTTTGACGACGTAGAGCTTAATGCTGACGGAGCAGCTTCAGCGGTTTCCGGACTTACAGGTGTTACCATCGAGGATGTAAAAGAAGCTAAGGATGCATCCGGAGCACCTCTTGGATATGTTATAAGAGTTTCATCCAAGGGATATGGAGATTTCATCACATATACGGTCGGAATAAAGAACGACGGAAATGTAAACGGAATTTCCATTATCTCAATTGCCGAGACTCCCGGACTTGGAATGAATGCCGAGAAGGTAATCGTTCCTCAGTTTGAGAACAAGCAGGCACAGCAGTTTAGCGTAGTTAAGAACGGACAGCTCACAAGTCCTTCTTCTCAGATTGAAGCGATCTCGGGCGCTACGATAACTTCAAGAGCGATAACCAACGGAGTTAACGCTTCAATCACATATTTTGAGAATGTTTTGAAAGGAGGACAGTGATGAGTGACAATGTAAAAAAAGGAGCTTTGGGCTTCAAGCAGGATACTCCGGCCGAGAGATTTTTTAACGGCCTCATTGCTGAAAATCCTACTTTAGTACTTATGATCGGTATGTGTCCCACTCTTGCGGTTACTTCATCCGCGATCAACGGACTTGGAATGGGACTTGCAACAACATTTGTTTTGGCATTAAGTAACGCGGTTATCGCAGCACTTCGTAAGACAATCCCCGCTACAGTCAGGATCCCGTCTTTCATAGTTGTTATTGCTTCCTTCGTTACCTTGGTTCAGCTTCTTATGCAGGCTTACGTTCCCGCACTTAACAGCGCACTCGGAGTGTATATCCCTCTTATCGTTGTTAACTGTATCATCTTCGGAAGAGCGGAAGCATATGCAAGTAAGCACGGAATCATACCTTCTTTCTTTGACGGAATAGGAATGGGAATCGGCTTTACCTGTGCTATTACGACAATCGGTCTTGTAAGAGAGTTTATCGGTGCGGGCACAGCATTTGATGTACAGATACTCGGTGAGGGAACTGTTGTACCCGGAGCCGTAGGTGCTTTCCTTTCGGGATATAAGCCCATCAGCATCTTTATACAGCAGGCCGGTGCATTTATCGTTCTTGCATTCCTTATTGCGACGATGAACAAGATCAAAGCAAACGCAGCAAAGAGAAAGGAGGCTGAATAATTATGGCACAACAGATTATGAGCCTTGTGGGACTTATGATATCAGCCTCACTTGTTAATAACGTAGTACTTAGCCAGTTCCTCGGACTGTGTCCTTTCCTTGGAGTTTCCAAGAAGACCGACACCGCTCTCGGAATGGGAGGAGCGTGTGTATTCGTTATCACGCTTGCTTCTTTGGTTTGTAGCATTATTTATAAGTTTATCCTGAATCCTTTGGATCTTTCTTATCTGCAGACAATAGTATTCATCCTTGTTATTGCCATGCTGGTACAGTTTGTTGAGATGGTACTCAAAAAGTATGTTGTTTCACTTTACAGAGCACTTGGTGTGTATCTTCCTCTTATTACCACCAACTGCGCGGTTCTCGGTGTTGCTCTCAACAACGTAACAGACGGCTATTCAATCTTACAGAGTACTGTTTGCGGATTTGCAACAGCTGTAGGTTTCACAATTGCGATAGTTATTTTGGCAGGACTTCGTGAAAAGATGGAGTACAACGACATCCCCGAGTCATTTAAGGGAATGCCAATGGTACTTCTTACTTCCGGACTCATGGCTATTGCATTTACCGGATTCTCGGCTTTGAAGTGAAGGAGATGAACTTATGATTATTGGAATAATCATTGCAACGGCGGTTGTAGCAGGCGTTGGAATTGCTATAGGTATTATCCTCGGTCTTGCAGACATGAAGTTGCATGTTGATGTAGATGAAAAAGAAGCAGCTATTCTGGAAGTTCTTCCGGGAAATAACTGCGGCGGATGCGGATATCCGGGATGTTCGGGATGTGCTTCGGCTATCGCAAAAGGTGAGGCAGCCGTATCACAGTGTCCTGTAGGAGGTGCTCCGGTAGCAGCTGCTATTTCGGCTATTATGGGCGTTGAAGCGGGCGATATGGCTCGTAAGGTTGCTTTTGTACACTGTAACGGTAACTGCGATAACGCTGAGAAGAAATATGATTATGTCGGAGTAAGCGATTGCAGACTTATGTCACAGGCACCCGGAGGCGGAGCAAAGACCTGTTCATATGGATGTCTCGGCGGCGGCTCATGCGTATCCGTATGTCAGTTTGATGCGATCCACATCGTAAACGGTGTTGCCGTAGTGGATAAAGAGAAATGTAAGGCCTGCGGTAAGTGCGCTGATATCTGTCCTAACCACCTTATAGATCTCATACCTTATGATGCACAGGAAGCAGTTGCATGCAAATCACAAGATATGGGAAAAATCGTTAACTCTTATTGCAAAGCGGGATGTATCGCTTGCCATATCTGCGAAAAAAATTGTCCTGCCGGAGCAATAACAGTTGATAACAATGTGGCCTCGATAGACCAGGAAAAATGCGCACATTGCGGCGTTTGCGTGGCAAAGTGTCCAAAGAAGGCAATAGCCTCATTATAAATTTTGGTAAATTTATACTTGCATTAATTATTTTTTATAGTTATTATTGTACCCGTTACTGTTGTTGTTTAACAGACGGAGGTACGATAATATGGGCGAATGGAAAATTGCCTTTGATAGGATAATGGATCAATTATATAATCATCCCGAGGAAATGAGGGAGAGACTTCTCAAGAAGTACAATGACCCCGCTTACGAGATGATCGGTCGTCCCAAGACCGGAATTGAAAAGCTCAAAAGTATGCATGCATAAAATGCAAAAAAGGCTGTCACACCGATTGGTGTGACAGCCTTTTTGATTACCTATTCATAAACGTCCTAACATTGATTCCGTTGACTTCGATATGATCGTCAACTGCGATGACAAGGCACTGCCTGCCGTCGACGATGCGGGATTCTACAAGATCCGTTCTGTCGGGCTTAACCTTGATCACAACGTTGGGAGTCTCGATATCGAACTTCCTTGTGTGTGCGATGTTGCTTGCAAGGAGCGGATAATCCTCGTCGCCGGCGCACTTTACATAAGTTTCGTCGAAGTAGCCGAGTCTTTCATCTGATACACCACTGTCATGAAGAAGCTGCTTCACATCACTCTTTTTAAGCTCCAAAGGCTCCGGATCGTCAACGTGATCGTCAATCATCTCATTTAAATTATCATGAATATTCTTCATGATATCGTAGTCTGCGTCTTCTCCGATCGTATTTTGTACAACTGCATCAAAGATATCTTTTTGTTCGGGAGCGGAGATGGGAGCGCGTCCGCCGAACATCGCTTCGACAAATTCGGGCTGAAGATCCTCGGGCTTCTTGGTGAAGTAGAGCATATTGTGGATGTCGGTATCTCTTTCTATAAATGCGGGGAAAAGAAATCCCTTCACAGGGCCGTCTACTATCCAGTCACGGAATCTTTCCTCAATGACATTTTTTGACTCATTATAACCAAGACCGGCCTTGGAAAGCTTGACGGGGCAGATACTGCAGAGAATGTAGTCATATACCTTCTCGGAAGCATCCTCCATCTCGATACCGTCTGATGTTACGCCGGGAATGTCGTATACGGCGTGAACGAGGATGATATAGTAGTTTTCTCCGTTGATATAATTGGCAATGATCTTGTCGTAGCACTCATCCACAAGCTCGTCGTCCTTGAGCTGGGAGTTACGAAGAGTCAAAAGAAAGTCCTGAGTACCTCCGGGCTGTTCTTGGTCAAGAGGGAACTCAAGACTGATAAGATTTTTACCAAATGTACCTGATAATGTGTGTTGGAAGATGTCCAGATATTTGAACATTTCCTCTTCGGGAATCTGGCCGAAAGCCTTTCTGAAAGTAAATAATTTGTTCTTGTCATGATCAACATAGCAGCCGCAAATGCTGTCGATTGTGCATCTGTCCGGTGTGAACTGCTTCTTGATCTCAAGTGTCTCCTGTTTGTTCATTTGTAACCGTTATTTTCCTTTATTCATGAATTTTTCGCACATATCCAGCGCAAACTGCACGGGATACAGCTGGACCATAACCGAATCGATCAGATCGCCGATTGTCATCCTAAATGCTATTTTAACAAATTTATCGTAAGTAGTATCAAACATTTTTTCAAAAACTTTTATACTGTCCACATCAATCTGATTAACGATGGGAGTACTGATGTCTGTGGGAACTCCGAGCATGGAAGATAAAGATGTGGCGCTGGTGCCCATCATCTGATTCATGGCTTCAGAAGCAGCCGAAAGATGCAGGTCTGTGATATCACCCGCAGTATTGGTGCCGTCTCCGCCCATCATAAGGTCGCACATAACCTTCACATCATGCTCTTTTAGGATAAAGACATTGTTGCCTTCAAGTCCCTTTACATAATGGATCTGGACAAAAATGCACGTATTTTCATAGTCATCAAGAGCTTCGCTTCTTTTGATGACTTTAACGTTAGGAGTAGTTATATCAACCTTCTTGTTTACCATGAGACTTAACGTTGTGGCGGAATTACCCATGCTGATATTGGCTATTTCGCCTATGGTATCAATATGATCACTGCTAAGTAAATTATCTTCCACAGTACACGCCTCCTTCGTTATGTATGATATACGAATTGCCAAATGGCGTAAGTCATTTTCGCGATTCTACAATTATTTTAGTTTATTTTTGGCTCCCTTGTAAAGGTATCTGCACGATATATCCTTAAAGCTTTATTCTTTTTTTAGATAAAAATAATTTGACGTATTGCGCACAATTTTTGGACCTATAACCCTGTCCCCGAGAGAACACTTTACCTTTGCGGATTAACACCTTATTATAGAGTTATGGCTTTTGAAATTTGGAGAACATCATGATATACACAGTTACATTTAACCCCGCGATCGACTACGTGGTCCGCATGGGAAGCGAGCTTTTGCCGGGGATGACCAATCGTACGGACAGCGAAGAGTGCTATTTCGGAGGAAAAGGCATCAATGTATCCTCTGTTCTTAAGAATCTGGGACATGAGAGCTGCGCACTTGGCTTTGTTGCAGGATTTACAGGCGATGCGATAGTAAGGAGCGTTGAAGAAAAAGGCATTAAGGCCGATTTCATCAAGCTTCCGGAAGGTATGTCCAGGATCAACGTCAAGATCAAGGGGACAAAAGAAACTGAGATTAATTCTCAGGGACCGAGTATACCGCCGCAGTCGCTTGAAAAGCTTTATAATAAGATAAAAGAGCTTTCGGACGGCGACATACTGATACTTGCAGGCAGCATACCGTCTTCACTTCCGGATAACGTATATGAAAATATAATGAGCCTTGTGGACGATAAGGGCGCCATGGTTGTTGTCGATGCGACAAAGGATCTTTTGCTCAAAGCGCTTAAACACAAGCCCTTTCTTATAAAACCCAATATCGACGAACTGGGTGAGATCTTCGGGGAAACGCCGAAGAACGATGAAGAGATAGAAAAAAGAGCCAAAGCGCTTAAGGACATGGGCGCAAGAAATGTTCTGGTATCCATGGGAGGAGACGGAGCGCTTCTTGTTACGGAAAAGGGCGATACGCTCAAAAGAACATGTCCCGAGGGCACGGTGAAAAATTCTGTCGGAGCAGGGGACTCTATGGTGGCAGGCTTTATTGCGGGCTTTTTGAATGACGGATACTTCGAAGAAGCTCTTAAAATGGGAATTGCAGCCGGATCGGCCACAGCTTTTTCGGATGACCTGGCAAGCAGAGATATGATAGAGAAAGTATATGGGGAACTGTAACCAAAGACTATATCAAGCACAAGCGGGCTGACCAACCTGGAGCAGAACCCGCATATACGATCGGGGTAACAAAATGTACAACGGAATTGCCGCATCCGGCGGCATCGGAATAGGAAACGTCTGTGTCATCAAAGAGAGCGAGCTTAAATACGACGCAGTCATAGTTAATGATCCTGCAGCCGAGAAAAAGAGGCTTGAGGGAGCTCTTTCAACTCTTAAAAAACTCACAAAAGAAACGGCAGAGTCTGTGAGAAGCCGCATAGGTTCAAGTGAAGCGGATATTCTTGACGGACATGTTCTTATGATGTCCGATCCCGAGCTTATAAAACCCGTTACCAAGAAAATAAAGGAAGGTTTTAGCGCCGAGGCCGCAACGGAGGCTGTTCTTGACGGCTTTATCAAGATGTTCCGAGATATGGACGATGAGCTTATGAGCCAGCGAGCTGCAGATATCAAGGATATCAAGACAGGCCTTTTAAAGACCCTCATAGGTGTTAAGGAAGTTGACGTTGAGAATGTTCCGCAGGGCACCGTCCTTGTGGTAAAAGAGCTGACGCTTTCCGTGACAAGTCGCATAAACAGAGAGAATGTGGTCGGTATAATCACGGAAGAAGGCGGAATCACCTCGCATTCGCTTATTCTTGCAAGGGCGCTTGAAATTCCTGCGGTTCTGTCGGTAAAAGATATTACGTCTATTGCGACGGACAAGGACACCGTGATAGTTGACGGAAATCACGGAAATGTGATCCTCAATCCCGACGATGCGACCTATTATGATTATATTGCCAAGAGAGAAGACTATCTTAAGCGTGAAGAACTTCTTTCGACATACAAGGATAAAAAGACAGTTACCGCGGATGGCATTAAGTGTAAGGTTTTCAGCAATATAGGAACTCCCGACGAAGCTGCGAGAGCCTTTGAACACGGCTCTGAAGGAATCGGACTGTTTAGGTCGGAATTTCTTTTTATGGAAAACAATCACCTTCCTTCCGAAGAGGAGCAGTATAACGCATATAAGGAAGCTGTCACCGCGATGAAGGGAAAGCCGGTAGTTATCAGAACTATGGATATCGGCGGCGACAAAGAGATTCCTTATCTTAATCTGAAAAAAGAGAGCAATCCTTTCCTAGGATTCAGAGGCGTGCGCTACAGCCTGGGTAATAAAGAAAGTTTTAAAACGCAGCTTCGCGCGATCATGAGAGCGGGAGCACATGGAAAGGTCAAGATAATGGTGCCTTTAGTGACCTGTCTTGATGAGCTTAGGGAAGTCAGGGCGCTGGTAAAAGAGACCTCGAAGGAGCTTGATAAAGAGGAAATAGCCCACGATAAAGACGTTGAGGTGGGCTGTATGATAGAGACGCCCTCCGCTGCGCTTATAGCGGATATACTTGCGAAAGAAGCAGACTTTTTTTCCATAGGGACCAATGATCTGATACAATACACGATGAGCGTGGACAGAGGAAACGGCGATGTTTCGTATCTGTATTCCGCGCTGCAGCCTTCGGTGCTCAGAAGTATAAGGAATATCATAGAAAGTGGTAAGAAAGCGGGGATACCCGTCGCTATGTGCGGAGAAGCCGCTTCAGACAGCCTTATTCTGCCGCTTCTTATATCTTTCGGGCTTGAGGAGTTCAGCGTTAATCCTGCGGATGTGCTTAGGACAAGAGCAGCTATCGCCGGATGGAGCAAAAAAGAGGCCGATGAGCTGGCGGAGAAAATACTTAAATTAGATACGGAGAAAGAAGTACATGACGCACTTTTACTTTATAAGACACGGGCAGACGGTCTGGAACGTTGAGAATAAGATCTGCGGAGCAACGGATATAGCGCTCACGGAGCTTGGACACGAGCAGGCAATCGAGACAGGAAAGAAAATACTAGAACAAGGGATCCATGCAGATGAGATCCTTACTTCACCTCTTGTAAGGGCCAAGGACACTGCGGCTCATATATCGGAGGTTACGGGAATCCCGTACAGGATAGAGCAAAGGCTGATCGAGCAGAATTTCGGAAGATATGAGTCGACTCCAAGAGACGGACTTGAATTCCATGAAGCCAAGAAGCACATGGCAAGCAGATTCGGTACAGGCGAATCAATGATGCAGCTCGCACAGCGAATCTACAATCTCCTCGATGATATCAAGAACGATGAAAAGACTTATATTCTTGTGGCGCACAACGGAATCGCAAGGATAGTTGAGTCGTATTTCCGTGAGATGGACAATGAAGAATTTTCATTATTTGGTATAAAAAACTGTGAGATCCGCAGATATGATTTTTGAGAAAAAATATACATTTGTGGCGCTTGAAACCTGAGAATGTGTTCACCGTTTGGACACATTCTCTTTTAATTGTTACGAAAAACCGTCGTTCATAACAAAAACAACGTCGTTCATAACATCGGTATTGAAATAGCTTTTTCATATGGGTTATCATTCGGTTAACACGAAGATCGCGGCTTCGTGCAAACGCTTATAAAAGGAAAGTCTTAAAAGGAAAGAAGGAATTGTAAAAAGGGACAGTATATAGGTAAGTGTAAAGGGGTAAGGATATGAAAGACCTTAAGAATATCATGATCCTGACAGCGGCTGCGCTCAGTGTGATTGCGATGGGGATCGCAACTTATGTTTTTATGAGTAATACGGGGAAAAAATACACTGAGAGCGTTGTATCTTATCCAAAGAACGGAACCGAGAAATCGATTTTTGCTTCAAACGGAAGAGATTCATATCTATGCTGCACCGAAGGAGATAACTATTCGGTCTATTTCACTGACAAAGATAGCTTTGACAAACTTCCTTACGATTGTCCCCAAAATAAAAGAATTATACGCATGGCTGTTGACGATGACGGTAATTGCAGTATGCTGATCTACAGTGCTTCCACGGAGATAGTTGACGGGGCGCCTCTCAGTATGCTGACAGGTGAAACTACTGAGATTGACGTTATAGATAAGACCGGAAAGATGCTCAGTAGAACCGATGTGAGTGCTTTTTTGACCAGTGAAAATGTACCGAGCAGCTTTGAAACGCATGATTCGATCTACTACGCGATGGACTGCGCAGGAAATGCGATAGTCGGCTCTGTTCTTGACGGAATGGGGAACGTAATGTCTTTTGACGTGGACGGAACGGTCACAGCGGTAGATGATGCCAAAGATGAGATAGTTACGGTTGTTTTGGAAGATGAGACCAGTTACCTTAAGAGTATCAGCGACTCGGGCGAGGAACTGTGGAAAGCCGAGCTTCCAAAGAGCGCATGTAAGTACGGAATATGCGATCAGACTGATGGGAAGATTTATCTCTATAACAAAGAACTTGGCGTATATGTTTATGATATAAAGAAGAAAAAGATAATTCGTTTATACGAAAATCCTGAAGTTGCTCTCGGAGCCGGAATAAATGATGATCATATCTGCATTTTATACGACGGTGACGAAGATTACGAGCTTCACTTTATCGTGCCCGATAAGCTATAATAATAGCATAGGAGGGTTACGGTATGAAGAAAAAATTACCACTGGCAATTCAGATCTTTATCGCACTTGTTCTCGGTATTATTGCGGGTCTGCTTTTACAGGGGCACGCTGATTTTGCGGAGAACTATATCAAGCCGTTCGGCACGATATTCCTTAATCTTGTTAAATTTATAGTTGTTCCGATAGTTCTTTTCTCTATCATGTCGGGAGTTATCTCCATGCAGGATATAAGAAAAGTCGGATCGATCGGAATAAAGACGATCATCTACTACTTATGTACGACGGCGGTTGCCATAGTAATAGGTTTGGTCGGAGGAAATGTCTTCAAGGGATTTTTCCCGGTGCTTCAGACCTCGGAGCTTACTTACGAGGCATCGAGCAGTGCACCGATCATGGATACTATCATCAATATTTTTCCTTCTAACTTTATTATGCCGCTTTCCGAGGCAACCATGCTTCAGGTTATCGTAATGGCAATACTTATCGGCTTTGCCATTATTCTTGTCGGCGATGAGGCTGCGCCTGCGGTAAAAGGAATCAATTCATTCAATGCGGTATTCATGAAATGCATGGAGATGATACTTAAGCTTTCGCCTATCGGTGTGTTCTGCCTTATCTGCCCTGTTGTGGCAACAAACGGAAGCGCCGTTCTCGGCTCACTTGCAATGGTGCTCCTTGCAGCATACATCTGCTACTTCCTGCACATGGTCATCGTATATTCAATCGCAGTGAGAACTATGGGCGGAATGAGCCCCGTTAAGTTCTTCAAGGGCCAGCTCCCTGCGATGATCTTTGCATTCTCCAGTGCATCAAGTGTCGGAACGCTTCCCATCAATATGAAGGGCTGTGAAAAGATGGGCGCCGACAAAGAGATCACATCATTTGTGCTTCCTTTGGGAGCAACGATAAATATGGACGGAACAGCTATCTATCAGGGCGTATGCGCTATCTTTATCGCATCTTGTTACGGTGTTCAGCTTACGTTCCCGCAGATGATCACGATAGTACTTACAGCAACTCTTGCATCCATCGGTACAGCCGGCGTTCCCGGCGCAGGTATGGTAATGCTTGCGATGGTGCTTACATCAGTAGGTCTTCCCGTTGACGGTATCGCGCTTGTCGCAGGTATCGACAGGATCTTTGACATGGGAAGAACAGTAGTAAATATCACCGGTGACGCTTCATGCTCGCTCGTTGTCAGCAATTTGGAAAAGAAAAAGGGTTGACATGAAATTGTCTGCCAATTATACTTGGATTTAATATTTTTCAGAAAGAAGATTCGAAATGGCAAAATTCCTCATCAAACTTTACCGGTTTGATGAGGCGTTTTTTTAAGGAGGAGCTATTATGAAGTATGAAGCGGAAGAGATAACACTTAGGGACGGGCGCAAGCTTACAATTAGGAGCGCCGAGGAAAAAGATGCTGAGACGATGCTTGAGTATATCTACAAGATAGCGGAAGAGACGCATTTTATGATCAGATATCCCGAAGAGGTTGATGACGATCTTGAAGATGAGAAGAGGATCATAAACGAAAACCTCAATGACGACGGTTCTGTGTTTCTCACTGTTTTTGACGGAGACAGAGCTGTAGGTAACGTTTGTGTTTATCGAAATAGGAACAATTATAAGCTTAAGCACCGCTGCAATTTCGCGATAGCTCTTTTTCAGGAGTTTTGCGGTGCCGGACTTGGCGGAATTCTTATAGACAGAGCGGTTAAGCAGGCTAGGTCGATGGGCTTTGAACAGATGGAGCTTGGGGCATTTGCGGACAATGAAAGAGCGCTTGCGCTTTATAAAAAGATGGGCTTTAAAGAATACGGAAGACTTACCAAAGCTTTTAAGTTAAAAGACGGAAGATATATCGATGAAGTTTGCATGGTAAAGGAGCTTAATTAATGGTCAAAACAGTAGGAATAGTGAGTCTCTCACGGGGAACCATAGGAGAAGATTTTGTAAAGCATGAAGTTGAGCTTGGAACAAAGCGCCTTGAAGAAATGGGACTAAAAGTGAAGTTCATGCCAAATGCCCTTAAGGGTATAGATTATTTGGAAGCTCACCCCGAAAAGCGCGCGGAGGATCTCATCGCAGCCTACAAAGATCCTGAGGTAGACATGATTCTTTGCGCCATCGGAGGCGATGATACATATCGCCTGTTACCGTATCTTTTCGATAACGATGAGCTTAAGAAAGCGGTAAATGACAAGCTTTTCCTTGGCTTTTCAGATACGACCATCAATCATTTTATGCTGCACAAAGTCGGCGTAGAGAGCTTCTACGGACAGTCGTTTCTTGCTGATATATGCGAGATGGACAAAGATATCTTGCCATATACCAAGAAGTATTTCACAGAGCTTATAACAACCGGAAAGATAAAAGAGATAACGCCAAGCGATGTCTGGTATGAGAGCAGAACTAATTTTGACCTTGATCAGATGGGAACGGCACTTCCCATGCATGAAGATAACGGCTTTGAACTTCTGCAGGGAGAAAGCTCTTTTGACGGAGAGATATTAGGAGGCTGCATCGATTCCATATATGATATTTTCAACGGGGAGCGATATGCGGATATGCCTGTTCTTTGCAGCAAATATGAGCTATTTCCTTCAAAAGAGGATTGGAAGGGAAAGATTCTTTTGCTTGAATCAAGTGAAGAACAGCCTTCACCGGAGAAATATCGCGCCGCTTTGCAGTATCTAAAGGACTATGGAGTCTTCGATGTAATAAGCGGAGTTCTTGTGGGAAAGCCGATGGACAGGAAATATGAGGCTGAATACAAGCAGGTGCTTAAGGAAGTGATAGCAAACGAGAGCCTTCCGATAGTCTGCAACATCAATATCGGACACGCGCTTCCCCGCTGTATAATTCCTTTTGGGGTGGAAGCTGTAGTTGATACATCCGATCGGAAAATGGTAAAATTCACTTGGCAGTGATAACTAAATAAGCAATAGTAACACGCGTTATCAAATGAAAAGAAAACCTGAAAAGCCCGTAGCTATGCGGATGCAACTGCCGGTTGACAAACTTCAAAGCACAGTTTGTAGTGTGCAACCGATCATTTTTGTAAGCTAAGATCATCCAAAAACAAAAAACGCATCGAGCTCGAAAACAAAAATCAGATTCGAGGTCGAAAATCAAAAAACAAAATCGGAGGAAAAGAAAATGATACTTGCGGACAAGATTATCAATGAAAGAAAGAAACTTGGATGGTCACAGGAGGAACTTGCAGATAAGCTTGATGTTTCAAGACAGTCTGTATCAAAATGGGAAAGCATGCAGGCAACACCCGATCTTAATAGAGTACTTAAGATGGCTGAGATCTTCGGCGTATCTACAGATTACTTATTAAAGGATGAGATCGAAGAGATTCCTACAAATGTAATAGTACAGGATACTGTTTCTACCAAAGAGGAACTCAGAAGCGTTAGCATGGAAGAAGCAAATACATACCTTAATCTGGTTGAGAATACTGCACCCAAGACGGCACTCGGTGTTTCATTATGTATAGCATCACCCGTATTTCTTATGCTTCGTTCGGCATTTGAATCTCTTGGAATTATGAATGATGCAGCGTCAACGGTTTTCGCGCTGTCAGCACTTCTTATTATGATAGCGATTGCTGTTTTCATTTTCATTATGACAGGCAAAAAGCTTGATGTTTACAAATATCTTGAAGAGACCAATATTGAAACTGCTTACGGCGTTGACGGAATGGTAAGAGAGAAAAAGAGCAGATTTGAGGGTAAGCACGCTATGCTTGTAGCAATCGGCGTTATCTTATGCATCGTTGCGGTAATTCCCGTATTTGCAACTGCACTCTTTTCCGGTGAACAGAACGAGCACGCTACCACATATGCAGTCGGAGCTCTTTTGGTAATAATCGCAGTCGGCGTCAACATGATCGTAAGAGCCGGAAGCATCATGGATTCTTATAAGAAGCTTCTTCAGGAAGGTGATTACACTCCCGAAGGTAAGAAGGTTTCAAAGACTGTAGGTAAGATTGCAGCAATCTACTGGCCTATAGTTGTAGCAGGTTATCTTGGATGGAGCTTCATCACAATGAGATGGGATACAACATGGATCGTATGGCCCGTTGCAGGAGTGCTTTTCGGCGCAGTGACAGGTATCGTAAGATCATTAAAAAAAGACTGATAGTAATAAGTAATAAAGGAGAATTTCTATGTCCGTTAAATTAAAGCAGCTTTTGGAGATGGCGAAAGTATACCGTATACCTAAGAGCAGAGTCATAAGGTACATATATTTACCGGAGTTATTATCTTTTTTGAAAGGAAGCAGCAGATGATAATCGAGGTAAAAGATATATCGAAAGCATTTAACGGACAGAAAATTCTTGATGATTTCAATATAAATATCGAGGATGAACACAGCTATATATTTACGGGAGAGAGCGGATGCGGAAAGACTACGCTCCTTCGGATCATCCTTGGCTTGGAAACTCCCGATGCAGGCAAAGTAACGCTCCTTGGTGATTACAAATATCCGTATATAAATGCAGGAGTGGTATTTCAGGAAGACAGGCTCTGCGACAGCTTCTCGGCTGTGACCAATTGCGCACTTGTAAGTAAAAAAGTGTTCAAGCAAACGGTCAGAGAAGAGCTGTGTAAGCTTCTTCCGGAGGACAGAGTTGATATCCCGGTAAAAGAGCTGACGCCTGCGGAGAGACGTCTTGTATGCATAGTAAGGGCGTGCTGTATTCCGAGCGACGTACTTATAATGGATGAGCCGTTTGAAGGGCTATCCGGTGATGTGCGTTCCAAAGCAATCTCTTTTGTCAGGGATAAAATGGGATCGGGCTCGCTTGTCATAGCGGCGCGAGATACGACAGGACTTGAGTTTGGCAGGATAGTTACACTTTTGGGTTGACACATCAAAACATAGAGTATAGAATTCTTTTTAAGTAAATAATTATAAACCGTTGAAGCGGAGATAACGGCAATGATGCCAACACAGAGAGCTCGTGATGGTGAGAAGTGAGCATGAAACAAGTTGTCAAATGGACCGCTGAGGGTGGAGGGCAACTGCATTATTATTCACAATATAATGCATAGTATCCTACAACGTGAAGGCATACGTCAGTTGCCGGAGATATGTTGGTATCTCGCTAAGCGCATGGTAACCCATGAAATCAAGGTGGCACCGCGGATTAAGTATATTCGTCCTTGATAGAACTATAGTAGTTCTATCAAGGACTTTTTTGCGTGATAGAGGTGTTCTAATACAAACTCCATCATGCAGATCAACAAAAAACGAAAGGAACCAAACCCATGAACATCACACCTACACTTGAACAAGTCAATGAACTTATGAAAACGCAGAAATACGATGTGATCCCCGTCAGCATGGAAATTTTATCGGACTTCATTACTCCGATTGAGACCATGAGGAAACTTCGGAACGTATCGGAGCACTGCTACATGCTTGAATCAGCGCAGGCGGATGAGACTTGGGGACGCTATACATTCCTTGGTTACGATCCAAAGCTTGAGATAACCTGCAAGGACGGAGAAATGCAGATAGGCGGCAAGACGATACAGACCGATAAGCCGGCAAAGTACTTAAGAGAGATCATGGCGGAGCACAAGAGCCCCAGATTTGACTACCTTCCTCCTTTCACAGGCGGACTCGTCGGATATTTCGCTTTTGATTACTTCGGATACTGCGAACCTACCGCAAAATGTAAGGTAGAGGATTCCGATGCATTCAAGGATATAGACCTGATGCTATTTGACAAAGTAATCGCTTTTGACAACGTAAGACAGAAGATTGTTTTGATCGTAAACATGCAGACAAAGGACGGAGAGAGCGGCTACAACAGAGCGGTTACGGAGCTTAGACAGCTTAAGCTTCTTATAGAAAAAGGTGAAAAGAAAAAGGACGACAACGGAAGACTTACAGGCGATGTGACAGCTCTTTTTTCTGAAAAAGAGTACTGTGAGATGGTCGAAAAAGGAAAGATGCACATCAAGGAAGGCGACATCTTCCAGATAGTTCTTTCAAACAGATTGTCGGCACCCTATGAAGGAAGCTTATTGAATGCCTACCGCATGTTCAGGACAATCAATCCTTCACCTTACATGTTCTACTTCGCGGGAACAGACGTGGAGGTTGCGGGCGCATCACCGGAGACACTCGTTAAGCTTGAGGACGGAATACTTCACACCTTCCCTCTTGCGGGAACAAGACCCAGAGGAAAGACGGAGGAAGAGGACAAGGCGCTCGAGGAAGAGCTTTTACAGGATGAAAAAGAGCTTGCGGAGCACAACATGCTCGTAGACCTAGGAAGAAACGACATCGGAAGAATAAGCGAGTTTGGCTCGGTTGAAGTTGAGAGATTCCACGATATCCTGAGATTTTCTCATGTAATGCACATCGGCTCTACCGTAAGGGGCAAGATCAAGGAAGGAAAAGATGCTTTTGATGCGATAGATGCAATCCTTCCTGCGGGAACTCTTTCGGGAGCACCCAAAATTAAGGCTTGTAAGCTCATAGGAGAGCTTGAGAATAACAAACGAGGAATTTACGGCGGAGCGATCGGATACATCGATTTTGCGGGAAATATGGACACATGCATAGCCATAAGACTTGCCTACAAGAAAAACGGAAGAGTCTTTGTAAGAAGCGGCGCCGGAATCGTTGCTGATTCAGATCCGAAAAAGGAATACGCAGAGTGCCTTAATAAAGCCAAGGCTTCGCTCAAGGCGCTAGAGATGGCACAGGAGGTGGAAGAATGATATTACTTATAGATAATTACGACAGCTTTTCTTATAACCTCTTTCAGTATGTTGGCGAGATCGACCCGGATATCAAAGTTATCCGTAACGACGAGATGACAATAGATGAGATAAGAGCACTTAAGCCCGACAGGATCATCCTTTCACCCGGCCCCGGAAGACCGGAGGATGCGGGAATCATAGTAGAGGTTGCCAAGACTTTGGGAAAAGAGATCCCGACACTCGGCGTGTGCCTCGGTCATCAGGCAATCTGCATGGCGTACGGAGCGGTTATCACCTATGCAAAAGAGCTTATGCACGGCAAACAGTCGACGGTTACATTCGACAGTTCATGCGAGCTTTTCAAGAATTGTCCGAAAGAAGCCAAGGTCGCAAGATATCATTCACTTGCGGCGGATGCAAGCACAATGCCCGATTGTCTTAAGGTCACCGCGGTAACGGACGACGGCGAGATAATGGCGGTAGAGCACAAGGAATATCCCATTTACGGAGTACAGTTTCATCCCGAATCAATAATGACTTTGGATGGTAAAAATATGCTAAGAAGTTTTATTAAAGGAGAATAAGACCATGATCAAAGAAGCAATCGTAAAAATCGTAAACAAAGAAGACCTCACATATGATGAAGCATATGCAGTTATGAATGAGATCATGGGTGGAGAGACAACTCCCACTCAGAACGCGGCTTTCCTTGCAGCTCTTTCAACAAAGAGTGCCAAGGCAGAGACAACAGATGAGATCGCAGGTTGTGCAACCGCTATGAGAGAGCACGCAACCAAAGTTGACACAGGCATGGATGTTTTTGAGATCGTGGGAACAGGCGGAGACAACGCACACAGCTTCAATATTTCCACAACTTCAGCGATCGTTGCGGCAGCAGGCGGAATGAAGGTTGCCAAGCACGGTAACAGAGCAGCTTCATCCAAGTGCGGAACAGCTGATTGCCTCGAGGCACTCGGAGTTAACATCCAGCAGGAGCCCGAGAAGTGTATCGAGCTTTTAAAGGAAGCGGGAATGTGCTTCTTCTTTGCTCAGAAGTATCACACATCAATGAAGTATGTAGGACCTATCAGAAAAGAGCTCGGTTTCAGAACAGTGTTCAACATTTTGGGACCTCTTACAAACCCTTGCTCACCCAAGCTTTTCCTTCTCGGCGTGTACGATGAGTACCTCGTTGAGCCCCTTGCAAGAGTTCTTGTAAGCCTCGGCGTTAAGAGAGGAATGGTCGTATACGGACAGGATAAGCTCGATGAGATCTCAATGAGCTCACCCACAACAGTATGCGAGATCAATGACGGATGGTACAAATCATACGTTATCAAGCCTTCTGATTTCGGACTTGAGATGTGCAAAAAAGAGGATCTTGTCGGCGGAACACCCGAAGAGAACGCAGAGATCACAAAAGACGTCTTAAAGGGCGTTAAAGGACCCAAGCGTGATGCGGTTCTTATGAACGCAGGTGCGGCTCTTTACATCGGCGGAAAGGCTGATTCCATAAAGGCCGGCGTTGAGCTTGCCGCAGAGCTTATTGATTCAGGCAAGGCACTTGAAACACTCGGCAAAATAATTGAGGTAAGTAACAGATGACAATTCTTGATGAGATAGCCGCATACGCCAAGGAACGTGTAAAAGAGGCAGAGAAAAAAGTATCTTTGGAAGAGCTTAAGAAAAAAGCTTATGAGCTTCCGAAGGGAGATTTTTCTTTTGAAAAGAGTCTTAAAAAACCCGGAATCTCTTTTATCTGTGAATGCAAAAAGGCTTCACCTTCAAAGGGCGTCATTGCGGAAGAATTTGATTATCTTAATATAGCAAAAGAGTATGATAAGGCGGGAGCCGATTGCATATCGGTATTAACCGAGCCCAAGTGGTTCCTGGGAAAAGATGAGTATCTTAAGGAAATAGCGGCAAACGTTTCGATTCCCTGCCTTAGAAAAGACTTTACGGTAAGCGAGTACATGATATACGAGGCCAAGCTCCTCGGCGCATCCGCGGTTCTTTTGATCTGTTCCATATTAAATAAGGACCGGATAGAAGAGTATCTTAATATCTGCGATGAACTCGG
Organism: Butyrivibrio sp. INlla21; assembly: GCF_900116875.1. GTDB lineage: Bacteria > Bacillota > Clostridia > Lachnospirales > Lachnospiraceae > Butyrivibrio. The sequence goes on along the minus strand of NZ_FPCC01000009.1, from coordinate 74,101 downwards.
CCTTTCGGCACTCGTTGAAGCACACGATGAAGAAGAAGTAAAAACAGCGGTTTCTGCGGGGGCAAGAATCATCGGTGTGAACAACAGAAATCTCAAGGACTTTACCGTTGATACGGGAAACAGCGCTAAGCTTAGAAGTATTATCCCAAGTGATGTTATCTTTGTATCGGAGAGCGGTGTTAAGTCTGCGGAAGATGTACAAAAGCTTTCCGAGATTGGCGCGGATGCGGTGCTTGTCGGCGAGACGCTTATGAGGGCGGATGATAAGAAGGAAAAGTTAAAAGAGCTTAAATCGAAGCTGGTTTGACTTTGAGGATTATATATGAAGAAAGATGATCGCATCCCGAAGATAAAGCTGTGCGGGCTTTCGCGCCCGGAGGATATCGAGGCTGCCAATAAATGCATGCCCGACTACATAGGCTTTGTCTTTTGGGAAAAGAGTAAGAGAAAAGTTGATAAGGAAAAGGCGCGTGCGCTTAAGCAAAAGCTTGATCCCGGTATCAAAGCGGTCGGAGTTTTTGTTGATGAGTGTGTTGATGTGATCGCAGATCTTTTGAATGAAGCCATAATAGATATCGCGCAGCTTCACGGAAGCGAGGACGAGAGCTATATCGCAGAGCTTAAGACGAAAACGGACAAACCCGTGATACAGGCTTTTCAGATAAAGGACAGAAGTGATATCATAGCTGCAATGGGCAGCAGTGCAGATATGCTTTTGCTCGATTCCGGACAGGGATGCGGAAGCTCTTTTGACTGGGAACTTCTTAAAGAAGCGGATAGGGAGTTCTTCCTTGCGGGAGGCCTTAATCTATCCAATATAGAAGGAGCGCTTGATGCGATAACACCTTTTGCTGTTGACGTAAGTTCCGGTATAGAGACGGACGGCGTCAAGGACAGCCAAAAGATGCAGGAATTTGTAAATATAGTCAGAAACATGAAATAAGGAAGGAAAAGTCATGACAAATATGAACGGTCGTTTCGGAATACATGGCGGACAGTACATTCCCGAAACACTTATGAACGCGGTGATAGAGCTTGAGAAGGCTTATAACCGGTACAAGAACGATGAGCAGTTTAATAAAGAGCTTCAGACTCTTTTTAACGAATATGCGGGCAGACCTTCAAGACTCTACTACGCCGAGAAGATGACCAAGGACCTCGGAGGAGCCAAGATCTATCTTAAGAGAGAGGATCTTAATCACACTGGTTCGCACAAGATCAATAATGTTCTCGGACAGGCGCTTCTTGCCAAGAAGATGGGTAAGACAAGACTTATCGCCGAGACGGGTGCGGGTCAGCACGGCGTTGCAACTGCTACCGCAGCGGCACTTATGGGAATGGAATGTGTCGTTTTCATGGGAAAAGAGGATACGGAGAGACAGGCTCTTAACGTATACAGAATGAGACTTTTGGGAGCAGAAGTTATCCCCGTTACAAGCGGAACCGCAACACTTAAGGATGCCGTATCGGAAGCGATGAGAGAGTGGACTTCAAGAATAGATGATACGCATTACTGCCTCGGCTCCGTTATGGGACCTCATCCGTTCCCTACTATTGTTCGTGACTTTCAGTCCGTTATCTCCAAGGAGATCAAGGAGCAGATCCTTGAAAAAGAGGGAAGGCTTCCCGATGTTGTCATGGCCTGCGTAGGCGGCGGATCCAACGCTATAGGAACCTTCTACAATTTCATCGAAGACAAAGAGGTAAGACTTATCGGCTGCGAGGCAGCAGGACGCGGAATCGATACATTTGAGACCGCAGCTACGATCAATACAGGTAAGCTTGGTGTGTTCCACGGCATGAAGTCATATTTCTGCCAGGATGAATACGGACAGATTGCACCTGTTTATTCTATTTCCGCGGGACTTGATTATCCCGGAATAGGACCTGAGCATGCCAACCTTCACGATACGGGAAGAGCAGAGTATGTTGCTGTTACCGATGATGAAGCGGTTAACGCTTTTGAATATCTTTCAAAGACTGAGGGAATCATCCCCGCTATCGAGTCGGCTCACGCCGTTGCTCATGCAATGAAGATCGCAGGTACTATGGATAAGGACAAGATCATGGTTATCACGATCTCGGGAAGAGGCGACAAGGACTGCGCTGCGATCGCGCGTTACAGAGGGGAGGACATCCATGAGTAATATAAAGAAAGCATTTGAAAACGGAAAGGCATTTATCGCATTTATAACTTGCGGAGATCCCGACCTTGAGACAACCAAGAAAGCTGTAATAGAGGCTTGCAATAACGGAGCGGATCTTATCGAGCTCGGAATTCCTTTCTCCGATCCCACAGCGGAAGGACCCGTTATTCAGGGTGCCAACGTAAGAGCTCTTGCAGGCGGTGTTACTACAGATAAGATTTTTGACCTGGTGATCGAACTTAGAAAAGAAGTTTCGACTCCCATGGTATTTATGACATACGTTAACGTTGTCTTTTCCTACGGCGCGGAGCGCTTTATAAGTAAGTGCAAGGAGATAGGTATCGACGGACTGATCTTACCCGATCTTCCGTTTGAGGAAAAGGATGAGTTTGAGCCTGTTTGTGAGAAGTACGACGTTGATCTTATCTCACTCATTGCACCTACTTCAGAGAACAGGATAGCTATGATAGCCAAGGAAGCAAAGGGCTTTATCTACATCGTTTCAAGCCTTGGCGTAACCGGAACAAGATCCGAGATCAAGACAGATCTTGAATCCATAGTTAAGGTTGTAAGAGAGAATACTGATGTTCCCTGCGCGATCGGCTTTGGAATATCGACTCCCGAGCAGGCTGCCAAGATGTCAGCCGTTTCGGACGGTGCCATCGTAGGTTCTGCGATAGTAAAGCTTCTTGAAAAGTACGGAAAAGACGCTCCCAAGTATGTGGGCGAGTATGTGCATTCCATGAAAGCAGCCATGTAAGGCAAAATTTGTTTTTATTTTATAAATATGAGACAGACTCCGCGAAAATGCGGAGTCTTTTATCATGGTCTAAAATTATTATAAAGTGAACCGGGGGGGTATTACCTGTGCGGTTGGGGTGTGCTATCATTAAAAATGTAGGTTATATGGATGGGAGATGAAAAGTATATGGTTAAGACTTTGCTTAAAGAACTTAAAGAATACAAGCTGGTATCTGTTTTGACACCGCTTTGCATGATCGGAGAAGTCGCGGCGGAGATGATCATTCCCAAGCTCATGGGCAAGATTGTTGATAACGGAATATACGGTCAGAATATGATGTATATATTCCGCGTGGGAATGATGATGCTTTTGATAGCACTTTTTGGTCTTGCGGCAGGAATCGGCGGAGCATATTACGGTTCGAAGGCATCTACGGGATTGGCCAAGAATCTCAGAAAGGCCATGTTTGATAACATTCAGACCTTTTCTTTTTCCAATATAGACAAGTTTTCTACATCGGGACTGGTAACAAGACTTACGACCGATGTCACCAATATTCAGAACGCATATATGATGCTGCTCAGAATGGCGATGAGAGCGCCTGCAACCGTTATCGGCGCGATGATCATGTCATTTATCATAAGTCCCAAGCTTGCATCGATATATCTTGTTGCGATTGTTATTCTTGCATTTTTCATGGTGATCATTATGAGCAAGGCAACCGTTTATTTCAAAGAAGTCTTTGAAAAGTACGACGGGCTTAACGAGAGCGTTCAGGAGAACGTATCCGCGATAAGAGTTGTCAAAGCGTATGTTCGTGAGGACTATGAAAACGATAAGTTCAAAAAGGCAGCAGGCAATATCTACAACATGTTTGTAAGAGCCGAGATGAACATTATCAAGATGGGTCCCATGATGACAGCTACGGTATATGCATGTATCCTTCTTATCAGCTGGGTGGGCGCACATATGATCACGGGAGGAACGCTTTCAACAGGTGATCTTATGGGCCTTTTGACCTATTGTATGAATATCCTTATGAGCATGATGTTCCTTGCCATCATCTTTGTAATGCTCACAATGGCACAGGCAAGCGGAAATCGTATCGCTGAAGTTATTGAAGAAAAAACTGATATTACAAGCAAAGAGAATGCGGTAAAAGAGGTTGTGGACGGAAGTATCGTCTTTGATCACGTTAATTTTGCTTATACCAAGGATTCCGAAGAACCTGTTTTAAAGGATATCAATCTTGAGATTCATTCGGGTGAAACTATCGGAATCATTGGAGGAACGGGTTCTGCGAAATCTTCGCTTGTTAATCTTATCAGCCGTCTTTACGATGTCACCGAGGGTGCGGTTACAGTCGGCGGAGTTGATGTAAGAGACTACGATCTTGAGACGCTGAGGGACCAGGTATCCGTGGTACTTCAAAAGAACGTTCTTTTCTCCGGAACAATCCTTGAGAACCTCAGATGGGGCGATAAGAACGCGACAAAAGAGGAATGTATAAGAGTCTGCAAGATGGCATGTGCAGATGAGTTTATCGAAAAGATGGAAGATGGCTATGACACCATGATAGAGCAGGGCGGAACCAATGTTTCGGGCGGTCAGAGACAGAGGCTTTGTATCGCAAGAGCGCTTCTTAAAAAGCCCAAGATCCTTATTCTCGATGATTCTACGAGCGCCGTTGATACGGCGACCGATGCCAAGATAAGAAAGGCTTTTGCGGAAGAGATCCCTGGAACGACCAAGCTTATCATCGCTCAGAGAATAGCATCCGTTCAGGACTGTGACAGAATAATCGTCATGGATGACGGACAGGTCAGCGGATTCGGAACGCATAAAGAGCTCCTTGAGAGCAATACCATATACAGAGAAGTCTACGAGTCACAGACGGGCGCAAGCGCCGACGCGGACTTCGATAAGCAGGCTTAAGGAGGGTTTTGTTATGGCAGAAAAGGTTAAAGAGATTAAAGTAGGACCGGGCGGCGGTAACAAGCGCGGAATGCCTGCACCTAAGATAGAAAACCCGGGAGCATTATTGAGCAGGATAATGGGATATGTTTTTAAGTATTATCCCATTCATATGATAACTGTTCTGGTGTGTATTCTTGTGACGGTTTTTTCGAGCATTCAGGGAACCTTTTTTACAAAGAGTCTCATAGATTTATATATTCAGCCTATGTTGGACAGCGGAAGCAATGATTTTACACCGCTTCTTTTGGCTATAGCAAGAGTGGCTGTATTCTATGCTTTTGGCGCTTTGGCGTCATATGTTCAGGCTAGAGTGATGGTATACATCAACCAGGGTACTCTTAAGAGACTTCGTGAGGAGCTTTTTGTTCACATGGAGAGCCTTCCCATAAAGTACTTTGATACACATGCTCACGGCGATATCATGTCAGTCTATACCAACGATATTGATACTCTTCGTCAGATGATAAGCCAGAGTGTTCCTCAGCTTATAAACAGTACCATAACGATAGTGAGCGTTTTGGTATCTATGTTTATCTTAAGTGTACCGCTTACTTTTGTAACACTTTTCATGGTGGCTGTTATGCTGTTTTGTTCAGCAATGGCTACCAAAGCTTCGGGAAAGAACTTTGTGGATCAGCAAAAGAACCTCGGTGCGCTTAACGGCTATATAGAAGAAATGATGACAGGTCAGAAAGTGGTCAAGGTATTTAACCACGAAGCTGAAAATATAGCTAAATTTGATGAACTTAACGAAGCACTCTGTAACAGCGCATTTAAGGCTAACGCTTATTCCGGATCGCTCGGACCTATCAATGCGCAGCTTGGTAATACCAGCTATGTTATCTGTGCTATGGTCGGCGGTGCGATTGCTCTTTCAAACAATATAGCGGTTGGTTTTACGGTCGGAGCGCTTGCGTCCTTCCTTACGTTTAACAGAAATTTCAGTATGCCGATCAACCAGGTCAGCATGCAGTTTAACTCGATCATCATGGCTCTTGCCGGAGCAGATCGTATATTTAAGCTTCTTGATGCGGAGCCTGAGACGGATGACGGATATGTACTTCTTGTTGACTGTGAGGAAAAGAACGGTGAGATCGTTGAAGCCGATCATCACACGGGACACTGGGCTTGGAAGCACTATCATAAGGCTACGAATACGACAACTTATCAGAAAATGGAAGGCGATGTTACTTTTAACGGCGTAGACTTTGGATATACGGATGATAAGATGGTTCTTCATGATATCGTACTTCATGCGACACCGGGACAGAAGATCGCATTTGTCGGATCTACGGGTGCCGGAAAGACTACGATAACCAATCTTATCAACAGATTCTACGATATCCAGGACGGTAAGATCAGATACGATAATATTAATATCAACAAGATCAAAAAAGCGGATCTGAGACGTTCTCTCGGAATTGTTTTACAGGATACACATCTGTTCACGGGAACGGTTGCGGATAACATAAGATTCGGTAAGTTAAATGCGACAGACGAGGAAGTAATTGCAGCAGCTAAGCTTGCCAATGCTCACAGCTTTATTAAAAGACTTCCCGACGGCTATGATACTATGCTTACGGGAGACGGAGCCAATCTTTCTCAAGGTCAGCGCCAGCTCCTTGCTATCGCAAGAGCCGCTATCGCAGATCCTCCGGTTCTTATCCTTGATGAGGCTACATCATCGATCGATACAAGAACAGAGAAGATCGTTCAGGACGGTATGGACAAGCTTATGAAGGGCAGAACAACGTTTGTTATAGCCCACAGACTTTCAACCGTAAGGAACAGTGATTGTATCATAGTTCTAGAGCAGGGCAGAATAGTAGAGCAAGGAACTCACGATGAGCTCATTGCGAAGAAACAAAGGTATTATCAGTTGTATACAGGAATGAAGCCGGAAACGGCGTGATAATAAAAATGAAAAAAGGGAATGCAGGTGCATTCCCTATATTTTTACATAATAAGAGGAAGTTCTGCTCTCGCTTCGCTCGCCAGAACAAAGTAGTACACTAAGCTCGAAAAAACCTCGCTAAGTGATTACTTTAGCCAATAGCTTTCTTTACCGCCTCAAGTACACGGTCTGCCTGGAAAGGCTTAACTATAAAGTCTTTAGCTCCGGCCTGAATGGACTCGATAACCATAGCCTGCTGACCCATAGCAGAGCACATAATGCAAACAGCGTTGGGGTCTGCAGCCTTAATTCCCTTAAGGGCACCGATACCATCAAGCTCAGGCATTGTGATATCAAGAGTTACAAGGTCGGGCTTCAACTCATTATACTTTTCGATAGCGACCTTACCGTTCTCAGCTTCTCCTGCAATCTCATATCCGTTCTTAGAAAGGATGTCTTTGAGCATCATGCGCATGAAAGCGGCGTCATCAGTAATGAGTATTCTTTTTCCCATATTGAACCTCCAATAAGTATTTTTAGTTGCCACAAAAATATAAGCAATTTTATTTTTGAAAAAAAGTAGTTCAGTACATAATCTATTGTACCACATGATTTCGATTATGAGCGTTAAAACGTTATTATAAAAAATTAAAATTTGATAAATTTCACTTTTTTATCGCTTTATGAACTAAATTATTCCGCAACCGGAAGAGTGTAGTCATACTCGGAATCATCGTGGTTTACTATCTGCCATTGAATTATACTACAACTATTGTTTGAATTGAATGTTTTTTTTGAACTATTTGACATTATCGTAATATCGAGTGATTGACTATCGTTTATCGGTATACTTTCTTGGTGTATTTCTTTATCGCCTTCGCAATCATAACCTGAACTTACGGCTGCGACAAAAGCATTTCCTTTGTGACAGGCCTCATAGTAGGAAAGCTGCCTCTTTGCAAGGTCATTACTTAAGTTGTAGTCGGCTCTTGAGTTTACAAGGGTTAGTGTGGCAAAAGAAATAAGGCAAAGAACCGTAAATATTAGCAGTATAGAAGCACTTCCCACGCTGGAAGCACTGCGGCTTTTGCTTTTCATTCCGCCTCCTTTCCCGCGCCGTAATAATCAACAGAGCACGAAAAGATGATGTCTTTTGAATCCTTGGGTATGGAAGAAATAACATCCGAAGTGTTTCTGATATCGATGATCGCTATATCACCTACCATGGCGTCACCTTTAAGTTCGGTGTTATAATCCGTGACATCGCTGTACACGTCGGAAGCTTTTCTTTTGCTTGCGGTAAGGATGGCTTCATATGAAGCATCCGTAGTTGATTCTCCGTAGAGATTCCAGTTCTTGTCAAAAAACAAAATGACGGTATCGGGTGTTGAATATGCGGTCGTGTAGATCTGAGATATCCCGCTGATATCTCCTTTTCCCGCGTAAAAAGCCTCAGCGAGGTTTTGACTCCAAACAGTCGCATGGCTAAGATTCGTTGTCTTTTCCGCAGTTAGATGTGCGGAGGCAAACAGCCTGATGCATACTGCCGCAGCCAGGGAAAAGAAAAACACCGCTATTATAAGTTCCATCAGGAACAAACTTGATCTGGCATTATTTTTCTCGTTCATCGCTCAGGTGTCTGTACTCCTTCTTGTTATCAGAAAATCTTCAACTGTGCCGTCATCCAGCGTTACAAGTACTCTGAAAAAGGCATCATCAATTTCTTTTATGTCAAAAGAGCTGATCTTAAGGATTTTCTGACCTGCCTGCGGATATATCTCTGACAGATCGCTTCTTGCATAAAGCTCCATAAGATAGCCGTCGTGATTATAGATGTAAGTATTGTACAGAACACCGTCTGTTTCATCCTGCATGACAAGTGTATTCTGACCGAATATGTTATCGACGAATACACGTCCTTTTTCATCGGACTGTCTTATCTTTTCGGAAATATAGGCACAGGATATTCTGTGCGAATAGTTTCCGGACATTGCTTCCACGTTCTTTTTGTACACGCCCGCACCGATGATGATAACCGTAACGGCGCAGATGATAAAAAGAAAAAGAAGGCAGATGACAAACAGTGTATCTATTACGTGAGATCTTTTTCCTTCAAGTTCCATCAGATAAAATACCTCTTATTTGTTAACCTTGATAACTGTGACATCGGGATACAGATTGGATGCGACAGGTCTGTAATCCACAAAAAAAGTAGCGTCGTCATACACAAGGCCGTAGTGTTCTTCGATATATGAAAGACTGGGTGGATAGCGACCTTCGATCGCATAGCACTGAACTATATCTCTGGCAATGGCGTTTTCCAGGGATTCCTGCTGCTTCTCAATTGTGCTTTTGCCGGATGCATCAATTGCAAGGAATACAAAAACCGCAACGAGAATAAAGATGATAACGGAAAACCATCTGTAGAAATCACCTGTAATGCCGTATATTAAGCTTTCTTTGAATCTGAATCTATGTGCCATATTTTTAACCTATTGTGGACATGATTCCCATAAGAGGGAGGATGACCGACATGAGGATCATTCCGACGATTATAGAAAGAACGATGACAAGGGTGGGCTCAAGTACCGAGATAAGAGAGTAGATGCGCCTCTGCGTGTCTTTTTCAAATCTCTCCGCGATCTGGGCCATAGCTTTGTCAAGCGAGCCGGATTTAAATCCGACTGCAACCATCTGCGAGTAAAAAGAAGTAAATATACCTGTCTTTTCAACGGCTTCAGGGAAGCTGTCGCCATCAAGAAGAAGTGTTCTGCATTTGTCTATTTTTTCTTTCATGTCAGAACTTTCAACCAGTTTTTTTACAAGATTAAGTCCTTCATAAGTATCTATGCCGCTTGAAAGAGTAAGTACCATACCGCTTGCAAAACGCTCACTTTCAAGCTCCTGTGCAAGGCGCTTGGTGGGGCCGAATGAAGCAATTATTTTTTTGAAATTTCTTTTTCCGTGCTCTGTAAAAGAGAAGTATATAAATCCCACTGCGAGCAGCACCAGGATTGCTATAAGGATAAAAGAGTATCTGTTGAGCGCAAGACCCATATTGAGAAGCGACTGTGAAAAGCCGCTCATGCCTGTTCCGAGCTGAGCAAAAACCTGTTCAAAGATGGGGAGCACTTTGACTATAAGGACTGTTATAACGATCATCATCATGAACACCATGATAAGCGGATAGCTTACGGCGTTTTTGATGTTCTCACGGATCGACTCTTCGCGCTCATAGTAGTCGGAGAGTGATTCCATAACAACGTCCATATTTCCGGATTCTTCGCCAATCGTGACCATGTGTATCACGTAGTCGGGAAAGACTTCGCTCATCCTAAGGGCAACGTGGAATTTCTCGCCGCTCTTTAATATCTGGCTGATCTTACCGAGTATGGCTTTGGAAGCCTTGTCTTTGGAATCTTCCATTAAGATCTCGATTCCGTCGACAGGAGCAATGCCGGCTTTTATGAGCAGAGCCATTTGTCTGCAAAAAACGGATATCTCATAGCTGTTTAGTTTCTTTTGTTTTGAGGTAGCTTTCATAGCCTGTTCCCTTTTCCGTAAGAAAATTAGTAGATGTATTTTACAGAGTAGTTATCACCCTCGTCCAAGAAGGAGCGGAGTTTACTCTTTTTGGTTGTTGAAGCCAAGGTGGGATCCATGAGTGACCAGTCGACGCCGTCAAATTCGATCATTCCGTTGATCCATCCGATATCCGTCACGTATGCGCTGAGCCATGCGTGATAGGTGGTTCCGGCGTAACCGATCTCCATCTTGGTGGGGATGTTCTGGCTTCTGAGCATGGCGGTCATAAGTGCCGCATAGTCCAGGCAGATGCCCTTTTTGTCTGTATAAACCTGATCTATATCGGGTAAATAGCTGCTTTCGACCGATTTTGCTTTATCGTGATCGTAGCTTATGTTTTCTATCACATAGTTGTAGACCTGAGAGATTACCTCAAGGTCGTTGTCACAAGGGTATGCGAGCTGCTCGGCTTCTTTTACTCCAAGAGAATCTTCTGTGAAGGTCACAAACTGATTAGGATAAAGAAATGGCATAAACTCACTGTTTAGTTTAACTTCGATCTGTGTGGAAAAGACAATGGAATATCTTTTTCCTTCGATATTTTCAAATACATTTATCATGTAGCTTCCGTCTCCTGATTGGAGTGGGAAGATCTCATCCGTCGGCTCTTTTGAATTAAGGTTGTATGTGTAGACGACCTCATCCGGTCCCGTGATCTGAAGCTTGACCTTGGGTGAAGTTCCAAGATAGCGCACGGATACATAGCCTTCGGAAGAGTTGGAATAATCAACGCTAGCAAATTCATTATCTTTCGTTGCCGTTCCCGGATGCGACGGAACCAGGCAGACGGGAGTGTTGTCGCGAGTGCCCTTTTCCGTTCCGAGATTACCGTAGCCTTCGGGAACCGTCGATTTATGGAAAAAACCGCAGGCTGACGTGCTTAATATCAAAGCAACGGTAACTGACAACGGCAATATTTTATTTTTGGTAAAGCTCTTTAGTTTGTGCTTCATGAAAGTACCTGAGGAGCGTCCTTTAATTTCTTGTATGCTTTTGAAATAAGCTCGGATATTCTTGTTACCTTTTCGTCTGAGTTAAGAACTCTTGCATATGCGATCTCGATCGGAGAGCCGACGCCGAGCTCGTTGTAGCCGTGGAGTCTCTTGGTCAGATCCATGAGGAACATATCGGCGTTGTTGGAATCGCAATCTTCCATAAGGAGTATGAATTCATTTCCGCCGTTTCTTCCGACGTAGCCGTAGCTTTCACCGACATCTTCAAGAATATAGCAAAACTCTGCAATGAGATCGTTACCCTGAGCATGACCTTTTTTGGAATTAACATTATACAGATCGTTTATTTTCATCAGGATAAAGCCGGCGTTTTCAAGCTTGTCCGAATCATTGAAGGTTTCGAATAAAAGGTCGCAGCTATACCTGTTCGGAAGACCTGTGAGTCTGTCGAGATATGCCATCTTATTGAGCCTTTCGCCTATGGAAGCGGTCCTTTTCAGAATATAGAAATCAATGATAAAAGAGATCGCAAATAGAATAATGGATATCGTAACAAGACCGATAAGCCAGCCGGTCTTTGAAAGAAATTCCTTGTTCTTGTTGACGATATATGCCAGCATCACGGTTATAAGAAGTAACACAAAAAGAGAAACCACTTTATATATAAAGATGGAATTATATATGTTGGTACGTTTACTCTTGGTGTAAAAATCAGCTTTCATGCCAACCTCCCGCTCATAAGAATAAAAGAATATGGTAATGCTGCTTTACTTAAGATTTTACACTATTTTACGTTTATTAGTAACTGCTTTCCGCGCGCGTTAGAGCTTGTGGAATATCGGAGCTCTTTTTTCAAAGGTGCAATATTCGTCGAACCCGCAAGATAGAGCAATTTCTTTTAACACGTCAAAAGAACCTGCGACTCCTTCGGGTTTGTGGGCATCGGAGCCAAGGGTGATGATCTTTCCACCCAGCTCTTTATACCTTTTCAGCACGTCGCGGTGCGGATTGGGATCAGTTGCTCCTTTGAATATCGGCTTTGAATTAAGGTCAAGGCCCTTGTCGTTCTTGATAATATGAAGGAGAATCGCGTCAATCTCCTTATTGTAGCTTTGATAGGAATAATAGGAATTATCACCATCCGGAACATATCGGGTAAGATAATCGAGGTGCCCGAGTACGTCATAGTCGTTGAAAACTTTGAGGTTTTCCAGCGTGAGCTCGAAGTAGTCTTTAAGCATCTTTGCAGGTTCGACGCCATCCCAGAAATCGGGATAATAAGGGTCTTTTCTATTAATAAGATGGATCGATGCGATGACAAAATCGAAGGGCTCTGCCTTAACGAAATCGGAGTTTTTCTTGGCGATGTGAGTCTGCATGCCGACCTCGACACCGTATCCTATGTGGATCCTGTCTTTATATTTTTCTTGGTAAAAAGAGATTTCTTTATGATATGCCTTGGCATCAAGCAAAAAGGCGTTCTTTGGAAGATCGTCGTAGTGAGGATAATCAAGATCAAGGTGATCCGTAAAACATATATCCGTAAGTCCCTTTGACAGAGCGCTCTCTATCATAGATTCCATTGAAGCCGTGCTGTCAGAAGAGTTATGTGTGTGTAGATGGTAATCTGATGTGGGGATCATTGTATCACTCCGTTCTTTATAAAAATGAGATAGGGAAATCATATTTTTTTCTGTGGAATTTCCTCAGGATTATTTTAATATTCTTACTTGATTTATGCTACATTTTTTATTAGAATTAGAGTTGCTGATAAAAAATTATCAATTCTTATGATATTTAATGTAACAGCAATTATATTAATTAAATTCATTTTAGGAGGAACTTAAAATGGCAGTTAAAGTAGCAATCAATGGTTTTGGTCGTATCGGACGTCTTGCTTTCAGACAGATGTTTGAGCATGAGGGAACAGAGATCGTAGCAATCAACGATCTTACAGATCCTAAGATGCTTGCTCATCTTCTTAAGTATGATTCATCACAGGGCAAGTACAAGTACGCTGACAAGGTATCTTTCAGCGAGAACTCAATCACAGTTAACGGCAAAGAGATCACAATTTACAAAGAGGCAGACGCTAAGAACCTTCCTTGGGGACAGATCGGTGTAGACGTAGTTCTTGAGTGCACAGGTTTCTATACATCCAAGGCTAAGGCACAGGCTCATATCGATGCAGGTGCTAAGAAGGTTGTTATTTCTGCTCCTGCAGGAAATGATCTTCCTACAATCGTATATAACGTTAACCACAACACACTTACAGCAGATGACAACATCATCTCAGCTGCATCTTGCACAACAAACTGCCTTGCACCTATGGCTAAGGCTCTTAACGATTATGCACCTATCCAGTCCGGTATCATGGCAACAATCCATGCTTACACAGGTGATCAGATGATCCTTGACGGACCTCAGAGAAAGGGTGACCTTAGAAGAGCACGTGCAGGCGCTGTTAACATCGTTCCTAACTCAACAGGTGCTGCTAAGGCTATCGGCCTTGTTATCCCTGAACTTAACGGCAAGCTCATCGGAGCTGCTCAGAGAGTTCCTGTTCCTACAGGTTCAACAACACTTCTCTTCGCAGTTGTTAAGTCAAGCACAGAGGTAACTAAGGAGTCTATCAACGAGGCTATGAAGAAGGCTTCTGATCCTGAGACATTCGGATACAACGAGGATGAGATCGTTTCATCTGATATCGTTGGAATGACATATGGTTCACTCTTCGATGCTACACAGACAATGGTTAACAAGATCGGTGATGACCTCTATGAAGTTCAGGTTGTTTCATGGTATGACAACGAGAACTCATACACATCACAGATGGTTCGTACAATCAAATACTTTGAGAAATTCGTTAAGTAAGAACCCCGGGAGGTATTCCCGAGCGGTTGGTTCGCACTTAGTTCGATCGAACACGAAGTGTGAGAGTCGAACTTCCTTGTGAAGTGAGGAAGTGTGAGAGTCGAACTTCCTTGTGAAGTGAGGAAGTGCGAGAGCAGAACTTCCTTATGAATTAGGATTACTAAAAAGGGTCCGGTCCGTTTGGACCAGGACCCTTCATTTTTTATAAAGGAGAACAAATATGGGATTAAATAAGAAATCCGTAGATGACATCAACGTAAAGGGCAGACGCGTACTTGTTCGTTGCGATTTCAACGTACCTCTTAAGAACGGTGAGATTACTGACGAGACAAGAATCGTAGCAGCTCTTCCTACAATCAAGAAGCTTATCGCTGACGGAGGAAAGGTTATCCTTTGCTCACACCTTGGAAAGGTTAAGAACGGCCCTAACGAGGGCGAGTCACTTGCACCTGTTGCAAAGAGACTTTCAGAGAAGCTTGGTAAGGAAGTTAAGTTCGTTGCTGATTACAACGTAACAGGCGCTGACGCTACAGCAGCTGTTGAAGCTATGAACGAGGGAGATGTAGTTCTTCTTCAGAATACTCGTTTCAGAGGCAAAGAAGAGACTAAGCCCGAAGAGGCCGGAGATGCTTTTGCAAAAGAGCTTGCCGATCTTGCAGACGATTATGTATGCGATGCTTTCGGTTCAGCTCACAGAGCACACGCTTCAGTTGCAGGCGTAACAAAGTTCATCACAGAGAAGGGTGGCAGCAACGTTGTTGGATACCTTATGCAGAAAGAGATCGATTTCCTCGGAAATGCGGTTGAGAATCCTGTAAGACCTTTCGTAGCTATCCTCGGTGGTGCTAAGGTTGCTGACAAGCTTAACGTTATCAACACACTTCTTGAGAAGTGCGATACACTTATCATCGGTGGCGGTATGGCTTACACATTCCTTAAGGCTAAGGGATATGAGATCGGTAAGTCACTCCTTGATGAGACTAAGATTGATTATTGTAAGGAAATGATGGAGAAGGCTGAGAAGTCAGGTAAGAAGCTCCTTCTTCCTATTGATACAGTTTGCATCGATGATTTCCCGAATCCTATCGACGATCCTTCAATCACAACAACAATTGTTGACGCTGATAAGATCCCTGCTGACAAAGAGGGTGCTGATATCGGACCTAAGACAATCGCTCTTTACTCTGAGGCAGTTAAGTCTGCTAAGACAGTAGTATGGAACGGACCTATGGGTGTATTCGAGAACCCTGTTCTTGCTACAGGTACCAAGGAAGTTGCTAAGGCTCTTTCAGAGACATCAGCTACAACTATCATCGGTGGTGGTGACAGTGCAGCTGCTGTTAACCAGCTTGGCTATGCTGATAAGATGAGCCACATTTCAACAGGTGGCGGAGCTTCACTTGAGTTCCTTGAAGGTAAGAAGCTTCCCGGCGTATATGCTGCAGACGATAAGTAATCACCTAGCGAGGTATTTTCGAGCTTGGTGTACTACTTAGTTCGATCGAGCGCGAAGCGCGAGAGTCGAACTTCCTTATGAAACTGGAAGAATAATATTTTATTGAGGTGAACATAATGGCACGTAGAAGAATTATTGCAGGAAACTGGAAGATGAACAAGACTCCCAGTGAGGCTGTTGCTCTTTGTAATGAGCTTAAAGATCTTGTTAAGAATGACGCTGTAGATGTTGTATATTGTGTACCCGCAATCGACATCGTTTCCGTTGTAGAGGCAGTTAAGGGCACAAACGTACACGTTGGTGCCGAGAACTTCTACATCGTAGACAGCGGTGCATACACAGGAGAGATTTCTGCTCCTATGCTCAAGGATGCAGGTGTTGAGTATATCATCATCGGACATTCAGAGAGAAGAGATATCTTCGGAGAGAACGATATCCTTATCAACCAGAAGGTTAAGAAGGCATTTGCTTCAGGCCTTACACCTATCCTTTGTTGTGGTGAGTCTCTTGCTCTTCGTAAGGCTGATACTTACAAAGAGTGGATTGAGAGACAGATCACTTGGGACCTTGACGGTGTAACAGCTGATCAGGTTAAGAAGCTTGTTATCGCTTACGAGCCTATCTGGGCTATCGGAACAGGCGAGACAGCTACAGCAGATCAGGCTGAAGAGGTTTGTGCACTTATCCGTGCTCTTATCGCTAAGCTCTATGATCAGGCTACAGCTGATGAAGTTCGTATTCAGTACGGCGGATCAATGAACGCAGGAAACGCTGCAGAGCTTCTTTCAAAGCCCAACATCGATGGTGGACTTATCGGCGGAGCAAGCCTTAAGCCCGACTTCGGAAAGATCGTAAATGCGTAAGTAATCACCTAGCGAGGTTTTTCGAACTTCCTTAAAAAAATTCCCATGTGGTATTTGCCACATGGGTTTTTTTCTTTACACCTTTGTAAGTGTATCATCTGCTTGATTTAATTTGGCGAATAGTTCATCGATTTTATCATTTGATAATTCCAGATCATTTTTTAGCATATCTCGTATCATGTCATCGCTTATGCCCATTTTTTGACTGAAGCGAATCGTTGCGATGGCTGCTTCCATCTTACCTTCAGCCTTAGCTTCGCGTTTCATTGCTATTTCTATTTCCCACTGTCTCATATATGTCTTTGTTACCTCCGTCTTGGATTTAACACTTGTAACCAGTTTATCGATATTACTGATATCGTTGTCAGGAGTGGATGGCCTCTTTCCTGATACCATATATTCTAGCATTTCGTGGAGTTTTTTGCCATATTGCTTGTTTGGCGTATTGACCTTTCCACCGGCATATAAGAATAAATGTGTTATTCCATCATCATAATCGTATTCAGGGTGGTTTACGATGCACGTTTTAACTTCATAGTACATCTCTCCCAAAAGAAACGGATCATAAGATGAGATTGTAACTGAAATATATTTAGGAAGATCAAAATAATCCTCGCTTGTCGGAAGTAATTTAGAGTCAGTTAGAGCAGTGTAGTAGCGATGCCTCTTAGGTAATGACAATCTATCGGCTTCACGATTTTCAATCTCAAGATCATAAACTGTGGCTGATAAATTATCAGAATCCGCATCTTTCTTAATATGAGCATCAAGCCTGATTCCATGATACTTAGTGTCGATTCCGTTAAAAACCTTCTCTGTCTCTACTATGATGTTATCTACTCTTTTTCCTAATACTCTGCTAAGTATTATTCCTATGATTAGTTTCGCATCCTCCTTATTCTCTGTGACACTGTTAAATAAGAACCCGTCAATAAGGTTCATGGATTGGACGGAGCGTCTGGCTTCGTCGAAAGAAATTCTTTTTTCTACCATAAAAAGCCTTTCTGTAATGTATTTTTTATTCCTGCGCTTTAAAAAGCAAAAAATGGAATGCTTCGGCGAACAGCCGAGAATTATTACTGATTGTTCAGAATGAACAATCGATAGAGATTATTGTAACGCGAAATTTTGAAAAATCCTTGTTCAGATTCTTAAGATTTGCGAAAGACGATTATTTACTCCCACATTTTAATTTGATAAACTAATAAAGTATTGGGTTATAGAAAGGGGTAAATAAAAAATGACACTATCACAGATCGGCATTATTATTTCCATTTTTGTCTACCTTGCCGTAATGCTTCTTGTAGGCTTTGTCAGCTCAAGAGAGACCAATGACGTCAAGGATTTCTATTTGGGGGGAAGAAAGCTCGGACCATTTGTTACCGCTATGAGCGCGGAAGCATCGGATATGAGTGCTTATCTATTGATGGGCGTACCCGGACTTGCATATCTTTCGGGAATTGCAGATGCAGGTTGGACGTGCCTCGGACTTATCGCCGGAACTTATCTTAACTGGCTTTTCACGGCAAGACGCCTTCGTAACTATACGGAGAAGCTCGATGCCATCACAATCCCTGATTATTTCAAAAAGAGATTTAAAGATAACAGCAATATCATTTTGTGCATAGGCGCATTCTTTATTCTGGTGTTCTTTGTACCGTACACGGCATCAGGATTTGCGGCTTGCGGAAAGCTCTTTTCATCATTCTTCGGAGTTAATTATCAGCTAGCCATGATGGCATCGGCTGTTATCATCGTCGGATATACAACAACAGGTGGATTCCTTGCGGCTTCCAAGACTGACTTCATTCAGTCCATTGTTATGACAGTGGCTCTTTTCTTCATTCTTGGATACGGTGTTGTGACCGCAGGAGGATTCGGAGCGGTAAAAGAAAATGCGGCTTCGCTTGCAGGTTACCTCAGCATGAATGCTACGCATGTAAATGCAGACAGTTCCGCGGCTCCTTACGGAATCTTCAACAAGATAACAATGTTCTGTTGGGGGCTTGGATATTTTGGAATGCCACATATCTTACTTAGATTTATGGCTATCAGAAAGTCCTCAGAGCTTAAGCTTTCAAGAAGAATTGCTTCTGTTTGGGTAGTGTTCTCACTTGCTATTGCCGTATTCATCGGTGTTGTTGGAAGAGCACTCACAGTCGGAGGAGAACTTTCAAGTCTCATCTTAGCTGAGGATCCCGGAAGCTCCTCGGAAGCAGAGAAGCTTATTATCGTACTTGCGCAAAAGATAAGTGAAAACGGATTTATTTTTGCTCTTCTTGCAGGTCTTGTTCTTGCAGGTATCCTTGCATCAACAATGTCTACAGCGGATTCACAGCTTATTGCTGCTTCATCTTCTGTTTCGGAAAACATCATTCAGGAGACTTTCGGAATCAATCTTTCCGAGACCGCTGCCATGATCACTGCAAGAGCAACACTTATCGCAGTTGCCGTACTTGGAGTTATCATTGCTTGGGATCCCAACAGTTCCGTATTCGGAATCGTATCTTTTGCCTGGGCAGGATTCGGTGCTGTATTCGGACCTATAATGCTTCTTTCACTGTACTGGAAGAGAACCAATCGTTACGGAGCGATTGCAGGCATGGTGGCAGGCGGACTCATGGTATTTATCTGGAAATACGTTGTAAGGCCCATGGGCGGCGTATGGGATCTGTATGAGCTTGCTCCTGCGTTCCTCGTTGCAATCATCGTTATTGTGATAGTAAGCCTCCTTACCAAAGCTCCCGAGCAGGAGATCACGGACGAATTCGATCACGTGGCCAAAATGTCATGACGATGTATTGATATTTTTCAAAAGTTACAGACTCGACAACTAAATGTGAATAATGGTATAACAAATAGCATGGGTATACAAATACCCATGCTATTATTATTAAAAATATTAAAGGAAAGAGGGAGAAACAATGAGAAGAAAAGGAATGAAGATATTTGCGGGTATCGCCGCAGCTATGCTTGCAGTGACAGGACTTGTCGGGGCGGTAACAAAGGCGCAGGTACAGGGCATCGAAACTGTAGAGACCACGGAATACAAGGTTGAGAAGAACGAATCAAGCTTGACAAAAAGTGATAATAGTCCAACTAAAGGACGTGAAGAGCTGGGTATTTCCGAAATATCGGAAATACCTAAATTGAAGGATCATGCTGATAATGTAGTGGGATTTTCACAAATATTATATTCTAAGTGCTTTGACGGAGTAGTCATTGTCTCAGAGCAGAAGAACTACATTTATCCGGAAGGAGGACAGTATTGGTTCTTTACAAGAAAGAACGGAGAGAAGAAGGTAAGATGTGCCGGATATCTTTGTACAAATCAGGATCTTAGATATAAAGACGGAGTTTTCTACGCCTGCAACATTGAGGGTCCCGATGAAGAAGAAGCTTTTGAGACATATCTGATCTCACCGGATGGAAAGAGTATCGTACATAAGGATTATGTTAATTCAGATCTTTGGGGATTTACCAACGATTCAAATATAGAAAGTAAAAGAGTTGCTTTCGAGGGTGATCTTTATGATTATTATGACCTATGGGATATTTATTACAATAAAGCAAAAGATGTCGTTTTCACAAAGTAATATATGATCGCATATAAGAAAAAGCATGGAGCGAACTGCTCCATGCTTTATTTTTAGATCTTCGCAAGTATATCTGCGATAACTTCTTCCATAGAATGATCTTTTTCATCAATGGTGATGTCGGCGTATTTTTCATACAAAGGACTTCTCTCGTTGTATAGAGAGATAAGAGACTGATCTTTTCTCATAACGACGCCGCGCTGCTTGGCGTTTCTAAGGCGTTTGGAAAGAATATCCATATCTACCTTAAGGTAGATTACCCGGCCGATGTTCTTGTAGTGTTCCATGGCCTCTTTTCCGTAGACAACGCTTCCGCCTGTTGCGATGACGGTCTTCTCTGTTTCAATCTCAGAATTTACTTTGTTTTCAATCTCAATAAATCCTTCGATTCCTTCGGCTTCAATTATCTCGGACAGCTTACGTCCGTCTTTTTTCTGGATGACAATATCCGCATCAACGAAATTATAACCCAGGATTTTGGCAAGTATGACACCGACGGTGCTTTTACCCGATGCGGGCATACCGACCAAGATTAAATTGTTCTTTTTCATTTTTACCTATTATTCTCCAATATGTTTTTCAAGTATCTCTACGGCATTACGTACGCAGTCGTCGCATTCGCACAGCACTTTGCCGGTTTCGATCCCTTTTAGGATCTTACATGTGCCTGCGCCGCATTTTGCTTCAAACTCTTTATATAATTCGCCTGCCTCACGGATAACGGGCTTTCCGTCAAATTTAATAAGTCCAAGGAGGATCTGAGCACCGATAAGTGCACCGCATGTGGCCTCCATGCAGCCCATACCTATGCCAAAGGAAGCGCCCATTTTACGAAGCTCATCCTCGGTATAATCAACCTTATCCGCAAAAGCAACAAGCACTGCCTGACAGCAGTTGTGACCGTTGTGCTTAAGTTCTACCGCAAGTTCTTTTCTATCTGCCATAATCATTTCTCCCACTCAAAATAATAATCTAATTTTGCAGCACATATCTTTATACAACTTAATTGTGATAATTGCAAGTTTGATTAGAAGATGGCTTTAAATGAGTGGTTGAGTGTACGACTGTAAGGTATAATTAATATCAATAATACGTATGGGGTGAAGGTATGAGAGAAAAAGTTTTGGGGCTTAAAAGATGCATGGAAGAGAGAATTGTGGGAAAGGGCGACGTGATCGACAAAGTCATAGCGACGCTCATCGCAGGCGGACATGTTCTGCTTGAAGATGTTCCCGGTGTAGGAAAAACGACGCTTGCCAAGGCGCTTTCCGATGCGCTCTCTATTTCTTTTGCAAGAATTCAATGTACACCGGATACGACACCGTCAGATATCACGGGATTTTCAATGTACGATTCCAACAAAAACGAATTTAAAGTCATGGAAGGACCTATAGTAAACAGCATTGTGCTTGCCGACGAGCTCAACAGGACATCGCCCAAGACACAGGCGGCTCTTTTGGAGGTTATGGAAGAGCACAAGGTTACTATAGACGGAAAAGATATTCCGGTTCCGCAGCCGTTTATGGTGATCGGAACGCAGAATCCTTCAGAGCAGGCAGGGACATATCCGCTTCCCGAGTCGCAGCTTGACAGATTTATGATCAAGATCTCCGTAGGATACCCTAAGACAAGCGCTTCCGTAAACATGGCAAAGAGCTTCCTTGAGGGAACGCTCCATGCCAAGACAGAGCCTGTTCTTTCGGGAAAAGATATTTTGGATATGCGTGCGGAGGCTGAGAAGATCGGCATTCATGACGACCTTCTGTCATATGCGGTAAAAATAGTTGAGGCTACCAGAAGCAATCCCGAAGTCGCTGTCGGAGCTTCTTCGAGAGCTCTTTTGTCCATGCTTAGATACGCGCAGGCTCTTGCCTACGTAGATGAAAGAGATTACTGCATTCCCGAAGACATTGCAAACGCCGCAGCCATGACACTTCCGCACAGGATCATCCTGATGACTCAGGCCAAGATGGGAAGAGTTGAAAAAGAGTTCCTGGTAAAACAGATCTTAGAGAAAGTAAGTGTATCATGAGGATCACTTTTCATAAAAAAGGCGTATGCCTATATCTTGTTTTTCTTATTGCGAGTCTGGTCTTTTCAAGCTTTTTCGGAGGAGCGGTCTCTTTTGTGTGGCTCTATGCCATGCTCCTTCTGATTCCCGTTTCGTTTGCATACATCTTTGTAAATTACAAGTTCCTTTCAATTTATCAGACTATGGATGTGCATAAGGTACTAAAAGGCGACGAGCATGAGTTTACGCTTGCGCTTGAAAACGA
Organism: Butyrivibrio sp. INlla21; assembly: GCF_900116875.1. Classification (GTDB taxonomy): domain Bacteria; phylum Bacillota; class Clostridia; order Lachnospirales; family Lachnospiraceae; genus Butyrivibrio. The sequence goes on along the minus strand of NZ_FPCC01000009.1, from coordinate 51,738 downwards.
CGGCGTTCTTCCTATACACAGGATGAAGCTTACAACGTACGTGGACAGGTGCGTACTCAAAGATATCGAGGACGGAACTGAGGTTAGTCTCGATTCTTTTAATAGAAAAGAACTTAAGTCGGGGCTTAGCTGCAGATACGCGGGGGCCTACGATGTCGGCGCGGGAAATGTTTCTTTTACGGATCCTTTTGGAATCTTTACGGTGAGATTTAAGGTGCCGTATAACTTCAGGGCAATAGTCAGTCCCAGGATCACGGATGTCGGCGATGGCATTGTAGATATCGAGAACATTGTTAACAGCACCGGCCTTAAGAGCACCGTTCAGAATGAGGACATCCCGGGCAGCGATATGAGAGCGTATGAAAAGGGCGATTCGATCTCATCGATCAACTGGAAGATCTCGGCAAAGCTCGGCGAACTCGTCGTCAGACTTCCGGACAAAAAAGAAAAACGAACGCTCACCATGATCCTCGAGGCGGCGGACGTTCCCGAGATCAAGTGGGATACGCAGTTTCTGAAAGACAGGGATCGTTTCCTTGAACTCATCGTATCGTGTGCATTTAACTTTGCGGGGCAGGGTGTTCCCGTTAAGCTCATCTATCCATCGGCTACGATCAGGGAAAAAACAGTTAATTCCTACGAGAGTTTTCTTGAGTTTTACAACACCGTCGCGGACGGAATTTTCTATAGTTCGGATGCGGAAGTTACCAAGCTAAAAGAGATGATTACGGACAGGAGCAGCTATGGCGATGAAACGATCATCCTCATCAGAGAAAGACCAAAGAGCGGAGAAGAATACTGCGCTGTTATCTGATGAATTTCAGATTCATATTTTTGTCTTTTCACTTCTTGTTATATGCCTTGAGAGCCTTACCTTTCTTGGCAGTTCTTTTGATGCGTACTACAGCCAAGGCTTTATATTTGCGACGATTGCCTTTTTTGCATTCTATGCATGTATAGGCCATGTTTTTGAGATGTTCGTGGGCAAAAGAGTCTCCGCGGTATTCTCGGTTCTTCCGAGTGTTCTCATATTCTTTTTATTAAATAAATCGGCATTTCAGGGTATCGCAGCCTCGGCGCTTCTTGCCGCGGTTTTAAGGATTCTCTTCGTTTTACTTCCAAAGAAAAAGACGATAATTACCGTTGGAAGCTTTTTGCTTGGCGCCTTGTCTTTATACCTTTATTTTGAAAAAGATGCCGAATTTGCGGGCAAGATCACGGCTACGATTTTATTCGTATCAATTTTGATACTGATCTTATCCTCGGTTCAAAAGATCTTTTGCGAGAAAAAACTGTTTCAGACAAGAGAAGCTTTTCCTTTTTATTTCTTCATGATCCTTGGACTTCTTGTCTTGGTTATTCCTAAGCCCGAGAAGCCCATAGACTGGACTAAAGCGCTTGAAATGGGCGACAGATTCATAAGCTCTTTTAACTACTACATGCCCGATATATTCAGCGGCGGAACGTATAAGTCGGGCTACAGTAACCTGGGCGTTACTGGCGGAAAGGTGTCGCTTTCAGATACTACGCAGCTTAAGCTTAAGACCTATGAAAGACCGTATTTTGTCTTTGAGGACAAGAGCGGAACCAAGATAAAAAGGCGTAGGACGATGTATCTTTCCGGAGGAAAGGGAAGCGATAAGACTCAGATAGTAACGTTTGTCAATTTCCTTCATAACAACAACATTGATAAAGAGACGGCGAAGCTGTTTTCCGAGATCGGCTCGATTGGGCTTGAATATGCTTATCTTAAGACTAACGATGAGATCGCGCCTCTTAATGCGCTTTATCTTGAATCCGCGGGCAAGGCGGTTGAAGGCGGAAGAGCTAGCTCCGTTCATAAAAAGGGATATGTGCTTAACGTGACATTTTTAAATATTGATTACGGAAGTCCGTACCTTTCGGAGCTTTTAAGAGAAAATGGAAGATCTATGGAGCTGATGACTTTTGACGAAGCGTGCGATTACTTCAGAAAGACGTATGGTCCAAATCTTGATAAGTATGTAAGCTACGATGAATACGACGCGGTGTGTGCAAAAGGCTTTTTGGCAAATTCCGCAAGTGAGTATCTTGATACAAACGGTGCAAGTACTGAGCTTTCCAAGCTGGCAAAAGAGCTGACGGAGGGCGTTTCTTCCGACTACGACAAGTGCCGCGCTATAGAGAAATACTTAAGACAGTACAAGTATTCAACGGATGTTGAGAGCATCGGGAATACGACTTATGATATCAATACATCAAAGGGCGCAAGTGCGCTTGCAGAGCGGTTTTTGTTTGATACAGGAGAAGGATATTGCATACACTATACTTCTTCTATGGTGATTCTTCTTAGGCTTTCCGGAATCCCGGCTAGAGCCTGCGTTGGTTTCCACTATGTTTTCCCATTTGAGAAAGCAGATTCATATGACGTGAGCGGAAGATGTGCTCACGCTTGGCCGGAAGCATATATAGAAAACGTCGGATGGGTGCCGTTTGAGCCCACAAGCGCCTACAGATCTCAGGAAGAGAATACCTGGAACAGAGTACGCGCAGAAGAAACAGGGCAGGTACAGTACGGATATGAACCAAGTCATGCGCCCGTGATCACGCCGGATAAAGCGGATGATGACGACGATAATAAAGAAAAGAGTCTTTCGTATGAGCTTATACGAGTGGTTCTGCCTGTTATCGGAAGCGTGGTAATACTTCTTCTTGTTCTGATGTTTGGTATTAAGGTGGTTCAAAGCATTAGATACAGACTGGCTTCGCTTGATAAAAAGCTTGAGATGGATATTGCGGGCATAAAGAAAGCAGTGCGTAAGAAATCCGGGGATAGCTTTACGGACAGAGGACTTCTTTTCGAATATGTTAAGAGGATTCCCTCGAAATTTCAGACGCAGGCAAAAGAAGTTTTTGGCGCATATTACAGGCTGGTATACGGCGGAGACAGCGCTTTACCGATAACTGATGAAGACGTTAAGAAAGCAAGGGAACTTTATGGGGCACTAAGCAGAAAAAACAATAGGCCAAAATGATTACATATTTGACAACAAAATATGAAATGTGGTATAACAATTGCGTGGAGTTATAGAAGACTCCGCGCATTTATTTTATTATATACCGACTTTAAAATATCAAGTATTGGTCGGGGCATTTGTCTAAAAAGGAAAGGGGACAGAAAATGAAGAAAAGAGTAGTACAGTTAATAACAGGTCTTGTGACCGCAGGAATGCTTGCGGCTACGGGATGTGTAGGGGCGCAGGCAATCAGGGGAATGATGCCTGTTGAAACCACGGAAACAGTTGAGTTTGCGATGGCGGAGAATGAGTCTGCTTTATCAGGAAGCCATAATCCCGGAACCACATCATACAATGAATTTTGGGAGATTTTTCGTGAATTTGATAATTGTAAAGATGGTAGTTTTGCATATGCTGAAGGGAAACATTCAGTAGGTTATGACGGAGAGATTTTAATAGTTACCAGTTCCGGTAATAGTAATAGCTATATATTTTATACTAAGAGAAAAAATGAACCGGTTAGATATGCAGGTACCCTTGAAACAAAAGATTCTATAAAATATAAAGATGGGGTATTCTATGTTCGTCATATCGAAGGATCTACATATTCATATGAGACGTATATAGTATCTTCTGACGGAAGGAGATTGATACACAGGGAATATGCTCAGTTAAATGGTTCATATTATGCATATTATAACTCTTCGAATAAATCGAACGATGATGCTTACAAAAAAGAGCAAAGAGATGCAAAAAGCGTGTATCAAAAGCTCGAAAAAGAATATAAGAGATTAAAAGGCATTGATTTTAAAATTTATTATCTTTGATGATCATTATCAGGTGTACAAAAAGAAACAGAATGGAAGCTCCAAGCCTCCATTCTGTTTCTCTTTTCTTATGAACAAAAATAAGCATTAATGCTATCATATAATCATATGTCAAACAATTCGCGTGACAACTTCACAAACGGCTATATTTCCGGCTCGGGGAGGCGGTTTGTTTCCGATGCTCCCGGGCAGTTTCATTATACGTCTTTTGAGACCAAGAGATTACTTCGCGAATATGAGCCAAAGAGTGACGTTCCGATGCTCTATAGGAAAGAATCTCTTGTGGAACTTGAGCCGCACGCTTCTCTAAGTAGGGACCGGCTCACTATATCTTTTAACATCCGCTCGGGCAGCACGGGGCATAGCTATGTCCTAAAGGATATCATCGAGCTTCTTCATGCGATTTCCGATAAAAGCTTTGTAAGCTATGGTAAGCATCTTCAGTTTACCCACGATATTTCTGCATTTTCGGAAGATTCCGCAAGGATCATCAGATTTCTTTATGCATATTTCAGAGAAAAACAGCTCGCCGACCCGTACACTTCATATTCGGGAAGCGGTGAGATCTCATATTCGTACGCCAAGGGGCATGCCAAGCAGATAGAACTTACGGGACATGAGATTGATGAGTTCTTCAAGGCTGCGGGAAGTGTGTACTTTATCAACACGGATTTCAGGGCGCGATATACGACAGAAAGACCGCTTGATGTCGTTAAGGTCTTTCCACCGATCGATCTTCGAATTCGTAAGACCGACACGGGAATAACCTTTGAATCAGACGCCTTCACTATGTTTGAGGGCTATTCATATATCTTTTTTGAGAGGAAAAAGATGCTTCATATGATCGAAAGAAGTGACTGCGAAGCGATCATTCCTTTCATGCGCTTTCTTCTTGCAAGAAGGACGGAGAATGAGCTTTTTATTTCAGACAAGGATCTGCCGCTGTTTTCGACAGGTCTTTTTCCCATACTCAGCGAGTATTTCAATGTCAGCTGCAGCGGCTATGAGCCTGAGAAGTATTCTCCCGATGTTCCGGAGTTTGGAATCTACATCGATATGCCGGATCCGGATAAGATAACCTGCGATGTAAAGGCGACTTACAGGACTATCACGGGAAGTGCATTGGGTACGGCGGAGAGCAAGAGAAGCGAAAGTCTGAGCGCCGGCGACATATCTTTTAGCATCTTATCAGGTAACGCGCGCCGCGACCGCGATGACGAAGACAGCGATATCAGGCGCAATTACTATATGGAAAACAACACGGCGAAGCTTATAAGTCCTTATTTTGACAAAAAAGATGAAGAGAAGGGGCTCTTCGTTCTTGAGGGCGGGCTGTACGGCGATGACAGGCTGTATCAATTCCTTTCGGAGGATGTGCCGAGGTTATGCACATTCGGGGAAGTTTATTTATCCGATAATGTGAAGAAAGTCAGGATCACGGCGGCGCCGAAGGTTAAGCTTGGCGTGTCCGTAGTATCGGACCTTCTTGAGCTTTCCATGGTATCAGATGAGATCTCAAGCGAAGAGCTTGCGCAGATACTCACCAAATATGATAGGAAAAAAAGATACTATAAGCTTAAAAGCGGCGAGATAATCGACCTTAAGAGCGGCAATTTCGATACTCTTTTTACATTAAAAGACGGACTTGGTCTTTCTGAAAAAGATATCGCGAAAGGCTACGCCAAGGTTCCTACGTACAGGGCGCTGTTCATAGATTCTCTGACAAGGATGGGCGATGGCGGAACAGGTCTTGACGGCGCAGACGGAGCCTATGATTACGACGATGCGGAAAACTACATCGGAATCGGCAAGAGCAGAGATTTCAAGAAGCTCATCGAATCTCTTTCCGGAATCGGGGAAAAGACCTATGAGGTTCCGGATAGTCTTAAGGACGTTCTAAGAGACTACCAAAAGACAGGTTATCTCTGGCTTCAGGCGCTTAAACATAACGGTTTTGGCGGAATACTTGCAGATGATATGGGACTTGGAAAGACGCTGCAGGTGTTGGCTCTTTTGCTAAGTCTTAAAGAAGAGGCGGAAGCAGAAGCCGGTACGGGTATGAACAGCAATCGTAAGGCAGGAGCCAAGCACAGGTGCTCACTCATCGTATGCCCCGCTTCTCTTGTTTATAACTGGAAGCATGAGATCGAGAGGTTTACGGGCGAGCTTAACTGCGAGCTTGCGGTCGGAATAAAGCCCGACAGAGTAAGGATCTTGGATGAGCTTGAAGAAGAGAAGACTGACGTTGTCATAACTTCCTATGATCTTCTGAGGAGAGACATTGACCTATATAGATACAAGAGTTTTGAGTGCATTATCATAGACGAGGCGCAGTTTATCAAGAACCCGGGAACGCTCGGTGCCAAGGCGGTCAAATCCATAAGTGCTTCCTTCAAGGTTGCGCTTACGGGAACACCCATTGAGAACAGGCTCAGCGAGCTTTGGAGCATCTTTGATTTTTGCATGCCGGGATATCTTTTTACTTATAAGCATTTCCATGACAATATTGAGCTTCCGCTCGTTTCGGAAAAAGACGAAGTGGCAAGAGACAGACTTAAGAAGATGATCGCGCCATTTGTGCTCAGAAGGCTTAAGAAGGATGTGTTAAAAGACCTGCCGGATAAGCTTGAGGAGAACATTTACGCGTCCATGACCGATGAGCAGGAAAAGCTCTACAAAGCACACCTGCAGCGGGTTAAGCTCATGGTTGATTCCAAGAGCGAAGAGGATATCAAGAAGGACAGGATCGTTATCTTGTCGGAGCTTACAAGGCTAAGGCAGATCTGCTGCGATCCGGGGCTTATTTATGATAATTACAAGGGCGGAAGCGCCAAAGCGGATCTCCTTATAGAGATGATAAAGAGCGCTGCCGAGGGCGGTCACAAGGTGCTTCTTTTCTCGCAGTTTACGACAATGCTTGAGCGGATCACGGAGCTTCTAAAGAAAGAGGGCATTGCGCATTATCTTTTGACGGGTGCAACCAAGAAAGAGGACAGAATAAGGCTTGTTGATGCGTTCCAGGAAGACGATACGCCGGTGTTCTGCATCTCGCTTCGTGCGGGCGGAACGGGACTTAATCTTACCGCGGCGGATATCGTCATTCATTTCGATCACTGGTGGAATATCGCGGTCGAGAACCAGGCGACCGACAGAGCGCACCGCATCGGACAGAAGAACGTTGTCACGGTTTACAGGCTCATAATGCAGGATACGATCGAGGAGAGGATCATACATCTTCAGAACAAGAAAAAAGAGCTTGCGGATGAGCTGCTTGACGAAGGAACGCTCGGAACGACGGCACTTACAAAAGAACAGCTACGCGAACTTCTTGGATAAAATATCAGGGCGAAAGTTACGGTGAATTATCAGTACTTTCGCTCTGTTTTTATGCTTTTTTAAGAAAAGAACTAACGTTATATAGGGTATAATTATACTAACAGCTGATAATTGCGGACAAAAAAAGGGAGACTTGACGACAGGGGTTATTATTATATTGCGCACAATTTTTAACACGCCATATTATTATTAACGAGAAACGGAGTACGGGTTCATGATCCAGCTTGCAATAGTTGAAGATGAAGATGCATATGCTAAGCAGCTTACCGAGTATACCGACAAGTATCAAAAAGAGAGCGGACAGTATTTTAAGATCACGAGATTCCGCGACGGAGACGAGATAACTAACGGTTACAGGGGGCAGTTTGACATAATCCTGATGGATATCGAGATGAAGCTTATGGACGGGATGACGGCGGCGGAAGAGATACGTAAGCTCGATCAGGATGTTGTTATCATGTTCATAACCAATATGACGAACTATGCGATCAGGGGCTACCAGGTCGATGCGCTCGACTATGTATTAAAGCCCGTGAGCTACTTTGCGTTTTCTCAAAAGCTCGGAAGAGCGATAGGAAGACTCAATAAAAAGAGCAATAACATTATTTCCATAGACATGCCTTCAGGCGTAAAAAAGCTTGATATAGACAATATCTTTTACATCGAGAGCGAGGGTCATAACCTTAATTTCTACACAAGCGGAGGCGAATTTACTATAAGAGCCAAGCTCAAAGACTTTGACGAGCAGCTTTCAAAGCACGGATTCTTTAGGAGCAACAAGGGCTATCTTGTTAATCTTAAATACGTTGACGGAGTTGAGAACGGCAGCTGCATAATTGCGGGAAAGCAGCTCCTTATCAGCAGGGCCAGAAAGAGTGATTTCATGAGTGCTCTTACGGATTATATGGCTTCATTATCTTGATCATAAATACCGGATTATTTGGAGGCGAATACGTGGACGCTATTTATCAGGATATTCCCAGAATATATACGGCAATAGCGGAATGGCTTGCATGCGTAAGCTATTGCTTTGTTTTGAAAAGAAAAGTTAATAACAAGAGATTTACTTTGTATTCTATATTGGCGCTGGTGATTCAGAGCGCTTTTCTTGTGCTCACCAAGAATCTTCCGGTTGTTTTCTGGCTCCCGTGCATGCTTATCGCGGTTGTTCTTATGTATGTCTACATGTACATTATCTGCGATGTCACGGTGAACGTTATCGGATATTACTGCGCGAGAGCGTTTTTGCTTGCGGAGTTTGCGGCTTCGCTCGAGTGGCAGCTTGCATGCTATTTCCTTGCAAAGACTCCTTCCAAGATAGTTCAGGTCATTATTTTTATCGCTGTATACGGGCTTGTTTTTGTCTGGGCTCATTACATGGAAGTCAGCATCACAAGAGGCGTCAACCAGCTTGAGATCAACACGCATGAGTTGTGGGCCGCGATAGTAATAGCCGCAGCGATATTCGCTTTCAGTAATCTTAGTTTCATCTTGCAGAACACACCGTTTTCGTCGGAGGTTGCCGCAGATATCTTTTACATCAGAACGCTTGTCGATATCGCGGGTATCATGATCCTATATGTATACCAGAGCAGGATCTGTGAGCTTCTTGCGGAAAAAGAGCTTAGAAATATCCATGCGATGCTTAAGGCCCAGTACGATAAGTACAGGAACTATCAGAACTCTTTTGACCTGATAAATATGAAATACCATGATCTTAAGCACCAGATAGCGGGGCTTCGAGCAGAGATGAGCGAAGAGGAGAGAAAAGAGTGGATAGATACACTTGAGCAGGAGCTTGAGGCGTACAGTCCCGAGCTGCAGACGGGTAACAGCGTGCTTGATACGCTTATTGCAGGTAAGATGCTCAACTGCCGCGCCAATAATATCAAGATAACCTGCGTTGCTGACGGAAATATCCTTGATTTTATGCATGTCGCGGATATATGTACTATATTCGGAAATGCCCTGGATAACGCAATCGAGAATGTATCCTTGATCGACGATCCGGAAAAGAGGCTGATACACATTGCAATATCGCCGAAAAAGAACTTTATCCTGATACAGATAAACAATTACTGCGAGAGCAGGCTGACGATAAAGAACGGATATCCCGTGACGACCAAGTCCGATAAAGGAAATCACGGATTCGGACTTAAGAGTATAAGATATACGGTTGAAAAATACCACGGAACACTGAATTTTGACATAAATGACAAGTGGTTTGAGCTGAAAATTTTGATACCGCAATAATCCGTTCACGACAAAAATCGTACCGTTTATGACAAAAACGGCACGATTTTTTTATTGTGTTAACCTCGAATTATAGTAAATATATCCTGCACTTTTGTAAAAGTGCGAATAAAAAGGGAGGTTATATCATGTTATCTATCAATATGGACGACGTGTTAAACGTCATTTCTTCTATCAGACCCTATTTGATAGCTATCGGAATCATAGTTGCACTTGCCGTTGCATGCATGGTTGCAGTTATGAAAATGAAAAAGCCGGTTAAGAGGCTTGTTAGAGGTACAGCGCTCGTAGCCATGATCGTTGGTATCTGCGTGAGCGTAAATATGATCTGCACAGGACCTATGCGTACAATGCTTGATCTTGTAAGCGGAAGCGGAACAATCACAAAAGAAACATCTGACGAGGCTACTGTTCTTGCTAAGCAGATCGCGGAAGAAGGAATCGTTCTTCTTGAGAACAAGGACAACACTCTTCCAGTAGCGTCAGGATCTAAGCTCAACGTATTCGGATGGGCTTCAACAGATGCGATCCTTGGTGGAGCAGGATCGGGATCACTTAATGATGCTTATGCCAAGATCTCACTTCTTGATTCTTTAAAGGATGCAGGAATTGAGACTAACACAGAACTTACAAAGTTCTACACAGATTATAAGACAGGAAGACCTGAGGTTGGAATGTGGGCACAGGATTGGACACTTCCCGAACCCAATGTTTCTCTTTACACTCAGGATCTTATAGACAATGCAAAGAATTTCTCTGATACGGCAATGATCGTTATCAGCCGTTCAGGTGGTGAGGGTGCTGACCTTCCCGCTGATATGGTTGCAGTTGTAGACGGATCATTCCAGGACGGAACAACATATACAGCCGGTGTGTATGACGATACACTCAACGAAGGAAACGACTGGGATGCAGGTGATCACTATCTTCAGCTTACAAACAGAGAGGAAGAGATGATCGACCTTGTATGCGATAACTTTGATAAGGTTATCCTTGTTTACAACGGAGCAAATTCTTTTGAACTCGGATTTATAAATGATCACCCTCAGATCAAGAGTGCTCTCTGGGCAGCAGGAATGGGCCATGTAGGAATGGCAGCTCTTGGTGAGATCGTAACGGGTGAGGTTAATCCTTCGGGAAAAACTATCGACACTTATGTTTATGACTATGAAAAGACACCTTGGTGGAATAACTTCGGTGACTTCAACTACACAAATATGGATGACTTTGCTTATACTTCCGTAGGATTTACAGGCACAGAGTCAACAGCACTTGTATCATTTATCAACTATGTGGAAGGAATCTATGTAGGTTATAAGTTCTATGAGACAGCAGCGCTTGAGGGACTTATCGATTATGATCAGACAGTTCAGTATCCTTTCGGCTACGGACTTTCATACACAAGCTTCAAGCAGGAGATGGGTGAGATCACAGAAGCTGACGGAAACATCTCTTTTGACGTAACTGTAACCAATACAGGCGACAAAGCAGGTAAGGACGTTGTAGAAGTTTATTACAATCCTCCTTACACAAACGGCGGTATCGAGAAGGCAAGCGCTAACCTTGTTCAGTTTGAAAAAACAGGAATGCTTGAGCCCGGTGCTTCCGAGACAGTTAACATCACATTCGCAGTAGAGGATATGGCTTCTTACGATTATCAGGATGCTAAGGGCTACGTTCTTGAGGCAGGCGAGTATGTGATCTCAATCAACTCAGATTCACACAATGTAATTGATTCAAAGACATACAATGTCGGAACTACTGTTACATATAACGGAGATAACAAGAGAGATAGTGATCTTGTTACAGCAACAAATACTTTTGACTATGCTAACGGCGGACTTACATATCTTTCAAGAGCTGACGGATTTGCCAACTATGAAGAAGCTACAAAGGCTCCCGCAAGCTACGAGATGAGCGCCGATGCAAAGAGCACTTTCTATAACATCAGTAACTACCTTACACCCGAAGCTACAGCACAGGATGAAGATCCCGCTGCACAGGCAATTAAGACAGGAGCATCAACAACTCTTAAGCTTGCCGACCTTCGCGGCGCAGACAGAAACGATGCTAAGTGGGATGAGCTTCTTGATTCAATGTCACTTGATGATATGAACGCACTTATTTCACTCGGCGGATATCAGACCAACTCAGTTGAGTCAATCGGCAAGGTTCGTACAAACGACTGTGACGGCCCTGCTTCAATCAACAACAACTTCACACAGGTCGGATCACTCGGATTCCCTGTAGGAGTTACAATTGCTGCTACATTTAACAAAGACCTTGCTCACAGCTTTGGTGATTACATCGGAAAGATGGCTAATGAGATGGATGTATCAGGTTGGTATGCACCTGCCATGAACATTCACAGAACAGCATTTGCCGGACGTAACTTTGAGTACTATTCAGAGGACGGAGTTCTTTCAGGATATATCGCATCTGAAGCTTGTAAGGGTTCATGGGAGAATGGTGTATATGCTTACATCAAGCACTTTGCCATGAACGATCAGGAGCAGAACAGACTTGATATGCTCTGCACATGGTCCAATGAGCAGGCTATCCGTGAGATCTACCTTAAGCCTTTCGAGAGATGCGTAAAGAACGTTGATCTCTGTGCGGTAATGTCTTCCTTCAATTACATCGGTAACCGTTGGGCAGGCGGCAGCAGCACACTTATGAAGACTGTACTCAGAGATGAGTGGGGCTTCAAGGGCTTTGCACTTACAGATTACTTCGGTGTATACGGATACATGAGCTCAGATCAGGCTATCAGAAACGGTACAGATTGTATGCTCGTTAACTATCCTACAGCAACAAACAACGTACAGTTCAGAGAAACACCCGGTGCTCAGACAGCTATGCGTGATGCTACCAAGAACATTCTCTACACTGTAGTTAACTCAAGAGCTTATGCTCCCGAGAACCTTAAGATGGGCATGGCTAAGTGGCAGGTTATCATGATCGTTGCTGATGTGATCCTTGCAGCACTTATGGCATTCCTTATGTTCAAGTTCATTAAGAGATATCTTAAGGAAAAAAATACTGAGCAGGTTACTGCTGAATAAATAATTTCACGGTGGGGGGCTTCTGCCCCCTACCCTTTAAATATAGAGAGGGGAAACCCATGAAACATCAGGATATCATTGAGAAGATGACAATAGAAGAAAAAGCAGCGTTCCTTAGCGGAAAGGGAGAATGGCAGTCAAGAGATTTTGAAAGACTCGGCATTCCTTCAATCTTTTGCTCCGACGGCCCTCACGGCGTAAGAAAGCAGGCAGGAGCAGGAGACCACCTCGGACTTAACGCTTCATTGCCCGCTACTTGTTTTCCGACTGCTGCAACTATCGCAGGAAGCTGGGACGAGGAGCTTGGTGAGGAAATAGGAAGTACGCTTGGTGAAGAGGCAATGGCTGAAGGCGTTAACGTGCTTTTGGGACCCGGTCTTAACATCAAGAGAAGTCCTCTTTGCGGAAGAAACTTTGAGTATTTTTCCGAGGATCCTTATCTTGCGGGTAAAATGGCGGCTTCATACGTTAAGGGCATTCAGTCAAAAGGCGTTTATGCATGCCCTAAGCACTTTGCGGTCAATTCTCAAGAGCTTAGACGTATGGCGATGAACTCTGTTATCGACGAGAGAACCCTCAGAGAGATTTATCTCACCGGATTTGAGATTGCGGTAAAAGAGGGTAAGGCCAAGACCATCATGTCAGCATACAATGAGATCAACGGAACTTACGCCAATGAGAATAAGCATCTTTTGAATGATATATTGAGAAAAGAATGGGGCTTTGACGGAATCGTTATCACCGACTGGGGCGCATCAAACGATCATGCTCTCGGTGTTGCCGCAGGCTCCAACCTTGAGATGCCTAATCCCGGACTTGACTCGGCCAGAGAGCTTATCGAGGCAGTTAAGTGTGGCAAGATCAAGATGAACGACATCGATGAAAGAGTTGATGAACTCCTTGATGTTGTTCTTGCTCTTAATGAAAATGCCAAGGGAAAGAGCGATGATTTTGACAAGAATGCTCATCACAACATTGCAAGAAGAGCGGCGGCAGAGAGTGCCATTCTTCTTAAGAATGAGAGCTCTATCCTTCCTCTTAAGCAAGGAACCAGTGTTGCGGTTATCGGTGATTTTGCTTTTGTTCCGAGATATCAGGGAGCAGGCTCATCACTTGTTAATCCTACAAAGATTGAGACAGTTGTCGGAATGATAGATAACTATAACCTTAAGGTTGTAGGAAAGAGCAGAGGTTATTCAAGAAACGGAGAAGAGGATGCCGCAACCAAGAAAGAAGCTCTTGATCTTGCAGCAAAGGCTGATGTGGTTCTTTTCTTCTTTGGACTTAATGAAGACAGCGAATCTGAGGGAATGGACAGAAATCACATGAGAATTCCTCAGAACCAGATCAATCTTCTTCAGGAGCTCGGTCAGGTTAATCCGAATCTTATCGGTGTGATAAGCGCAGGCTCTGCGATCGAGATGCCTTGGCACCATTATTTCAAGGCTCTTCTTCACTGCTACCTTAACGGTCAGGCCGGAGCAGGTGCGGTACTTGATATACTTAGGGGAGATGTTAATCCTTCAGGTAAGCTTTCTGAGACTATTCCCAGAAGACTTGAGGATACGGCATGCTATCGTTATTATCCGAGCCGCGAAAGAACTTCCGAGTATAAGGAAAGCCTCTATGTGGGCTACAGATATTATGACACGGCAAACATACCTGTTCTTTATCCTTTCGGTTTCGGACTTTCATACACAAGCTTTGAGTACAGCAATATGAAAGCAGATAAAGAAGGAGCTTCTTTTACCCTTAAGAATATCGGAAGCAGAGACGGAGCAGAAGTATGCCAGCTCTATGTTTCTCTTAAGGGAGCCAAGGTATTCAGACCTAAAAAAGAGCTAAAGGGCTTTACAAAAGTCTTTTTAAAGGCAGGAGAGAGTAAGGAAGTCAGGATCTCTTTTGACGATAAGACATTCCGTTACTTTAACGTTAAGACTGATAAGTGGGAAATAGAAGAAGGCAACTACACTGTAATGGTCGGCGCAAGCAGCCTAGACATCAAGCTTTCGACGGGACTTTATGTGGACGGAACGACAACGGATTATCCTTACGAGCCGCTTAGCCTTCCTTCCTACTATTCCGGAAATGTACAGCTTGTTGATAATTCCGAGTATGAAAAGCTCCTTGGGACGAAAGTTCCCGACGGAAAGTGGAGCGGACTTCTCGGTGAGAATGACGCCATTTGCCAGATGTATTATGCAAAGAGCGGACTTGCAAGATTTGCATATAGACGCCTAACGGCCATGAAGAAAAAAGCCGACGAGAGCGGAAAGCCCGATCTCAATATCATGTTTATCTATAACATGCCTTTCAGGGCAATGGCGAAGATGACTCAGGGCGCTGTCAGCATGGAGATGGTAGACGGAATAGTTAAGCTCGTAAACGGTCATTTCTTTAAGGGCCTTGGAAAGATAATCGGCGGATATTTCAGAAACAGCAGAAAGAACCGTGCTTATGAGAGCATGCTTAAAAGAGCTGAATAAACCGGTATATAAGTATAGTGATTTGGAGGAAATATTATGAACTTTTGGAATGAATATGCTACCAAGCACCCAAAAGCAGCAAAGTGGATAAGAGAGGGCGGACTGTTTGTTATTGTCTCTAACGTCATCACAGTCTTTAAGTATCTGATACTTCAGTTCCTTCCCTATGCATTCAAGGGACTCGGAGACAGAGCTTTTGGCTGGCCCGGCATTCCCGTTAATCTTTTTGGTGTTGATTTTAAGTGGAATATTATTGGATATGATACAGCGCAAGGCGGCCTTGCCTACTTCGCAGCATATATGGTTGCCATGGTGATCGGCGAGTGCGTGAACTTCCCCATACAGCGAAGCTTCGTATTTAGAAGTAAAGGCAATATCTGGTACCAGGCAATGTGGTACTTCCTGGCCTTCTGTGTAATAACCTGCATAGTTAATTCCATTAACTGCGCCTGGGTTGCTGTTGCAGGACAGTTTGTGCCTGACTTTGTCTACAACATCGGAACCACAGTCCTTAACGGCGGTGTTAGCATGGTAATATTCTTCTTTGTTAACAAGATTATCTTCCCGGAGGGAGAGGCAAAGTAATAATGATTTAGTAAAACAGGTCCCACACTGCGGTGGGACCTGTTTTTTATAATAGTATTCGATTAGTTAATACCATAAGCATCTTTTTGGTCTTGCGATAATTCATGGTCACCCAAAATATCTTTTGCTTTTCTTATTAGATCTTTAAGAGTGTAGTGATTAAAGTAGCCTAATATATATCCGTCATCTTCAGAAAGAGAAAGTGCTAAAAATGTATCTGTTGGAGCATGATATCCAAGAGACTGTTTGACGCATCCGATTTCTGTAAAGGTGTCCAGATCAAAGATATTGGTCATTTTTAAATTATGCATATACATACAAGAGTGCTCTTTATCGAAGATGAACTTAGTCTTATATAAAGGCTGGTCGTCCTCAAAAAAGTATGTATCATCTTTATCAGAATAAGAGTTCTTGTATAAAAGCTCACCTGTTTTAGCGTCATATCTATATAATTTTCCGCTTGAATATGAAACGATCAGAAGTTCTCTACCTATGTTGGGGTCGTTATAGAAAACAAAGCCCTCTATCTGTGAATTACGGTTTGAAAAAGCGGCTAGCTTTTCGCCTTTATTATTATGGATGGCAATATTATTGCCATCTGCCATTGCAAAAAGAGTTCCGGAATCATTTGTGACAACATATTCTGTTTTATTCCATGACTCATCATGTGTTACCGGAATATACTGAGGTTCATCACTGTTAATGGTAATAATATAGTCCACAGGAGTGTATTCGAATGTGTTATTTAAAATATGATCTAAATCATCCGACTCGCTATCATTAAGTCCTTTAAAGTATGAATCATAACCTGCGTAATACATATATCCCTGTTCTTCAAAGTAAAAGATCTTCTTAATAAAAAGGATTTGATCATCAGAGGGGGAATATGGCGGAATATATTTCTGCTCTGTGTCTTTTTCAATATCGTACACAACAATGTAGTTATTTAGGAAAGAATCCGTAGCTGCATATAATAATTTGCCGTTACTATAACACATTGCATTTGGAATGGATACTGTGTTTTCATCAAGCTCTTTAGAAGCTATGCTCCCTGTTTTGTAATTTACGTAGTAAAGAGTTACACCATGATAATCATAGTTTTCATCAGTTTTGTTGCACCTTACTATTAGTTCATCTTTATATTTTCCAAGAATGCTGAATGAATCAGAATTTATGTTCTTATCAACTATTTCTGAGCTTGTGATATATGATTTATCAGAAGAATTATAGAACTGTATATCTGCTCTGTTTTTCTGTATATCCAATATCACAGCAACATCATCATCAAGATATGAAGAAAATTGACTACTATCTGTGCTTTCATAGCATGGCGGAGCGTCTTTAAAGCTTTCCCATTCTTCGTCATGAACTTCGGGATAGTAAAATATTATTTTGTTACTACCATTTTTGATGGCATAAACGCCACAATTGACCATTACCTTATAAAGATCATCAGTGAAATATTTAAATAGTTTAAGTTCCTCGTCTGCATGATCCACGCTTGAAAATAATCCTGATTCTGTAATAAAACAGGGAATGTCAGCATCATGAGGTGCAAATCCATACACTATTGGGGAATTAAGATTATAATGGTGTAATACTTCTCCTGAAGAAGCATTATATACAGCTGCGGCGTTTCCTGAATAGTATGAAATTGTATTGCCGTCCTCAAGATTGACAAATTCAGAATTTGTGAGCATTTCGTTACAAACAAACTCTTTTTCCCATTTTACTGACATATCTTCGGGGGATACGCAACAGATTATCTGATGAGTATCTACTATTGTGGTCATATTCAGATAATCTTTACTAAAAGGGCTTGAGTCTTCTAAATAAGCTAAGCATAAATTTCCGTTGTTGGAAAAGGACATAGCATTTATGGAGTTATACTCAGATTCACCTATTACAACCTCGCCCGAAGGGATATCATATATACCAAAACGATGGTGGTCGTTTTTTAATGTATAACGAAAGGCAATTTTTGTTCCGCCAGGTGAAAGAACAAAGTCATCTATTGATGAGTGGTAGTACATGTCTGAAACAATATCTTTTGGAATACTGTATGTGTTAACGATAGAGCCGTCTTTTGAGGATATTTCAAGGAATTTTCCGGAATTGAGAGCAATCAAAAAGTTTTGGTTTGCTGTTATATAAATACCGGGATCGCCAACTATACTGTTTTCCAAAAGACCGGTATCCCAATTAACTTCACCGCTTCGGGGATTTGCTGATATAACGGTGCTGGTCCCGAGGATTATTATATTACCTTTATATAAACCGATATTTTCTGCCTTTTTATACCATTCATTTTCTGAATATGAATAAAGTTCTTTGTGGGTTAGCCAATCCCATACTTTGACGTTTCCGGAATCATCCATCGCGCCCAAGATCATATCACTTGGATCCATACGCATCTGAGTTACTCTGTCTGGAAGTTCATAAACCCACTCTGATGCCATGTTGCCTGAATAGATTGGAGTATAGGCCATAGTTGCCTGTGTGATTGCGCGAACAGCCTCCACTGTCACAGGCCTGTCAGGGGTCTTCTCGTTTGGAAGGGCAGCAAGAGCCAGATGAAGAGCGTCAATTCGCTGTTCATTATCAAGAAGTTTACCGGATTCGTTTGCCAGATATTTGGACTGGCTGATAAGGGCTTCACGATAGCTTTTGCTGATTTGCTGTTTACTGTTAAACATATATGCGCCAAAACTGATAGCCAAAGCAAGAATACCTACAAATATAGCTGTAAGTCTCTTCATCTTGTACTGACGTTGCCTATCCATAAGCTCGTTGTAGGCACATCCTATGAGCGCAGCGGCAAGCCTTGGAATCTCTGTGTTTTTGGCGATACGGCGGGGGAGTCTAAAGTCACATGATAAGGGCTCAACAGGCTCAGTGAAGACTTCAGTCTCACCGTTTTCGTTTACCCTTGTCACTTCTTTATTCTTGAGGATATCCGGAACTACATCAGCAGGTTCCCCTTCGGCAAGCACTGTCAGAATATTTTCTTTTGGATGAGTTTGTAAAAAGAAATTAATCTCACGCTCGACCCACATGGATTTGCTGGTGTTGTGAGAGCATATTACAATCAGGTAATCAGCGTTGTTAAGAGCTTCTTCAATGGTAGAACTCAGATCACTTGTGATCGGAAGTTCGTCAGTATCTCGGAAGATTCTTTCGATTTTATTCACTCCGGTTTTCTTCCGGATTTTTCTTGGAATATGAAAATGTTCAAGGTTTTTTTCAACATAAGCAGCGACCTTATTGTCCAGGTCGGCGTGCTTGTATGAAATAAATGCATTATAGTGTGTGCTCATTCTGTATCCCCCAACGTTTACATACTTTTATAACTGATATTAGAATAATGTATTTACACAAATAATACAATATTTAATCTGCTATGTAACATTTTTACGTAAGTATAACGTTCATTTTTTTAATAGCACATGTATTGCTTTGCTCGTGTTTGCCAAAAATATTAGAATAGTCAGATTTTGTCTGAGGATTAGAATTTGAGTGTAGGGATTTTACTTGCCTTTTTTAGTGTTTATGCTGTTAAAATAATGTGAAAAAAGAATGAATTATCAGATATGTTATTGATTCAAAACGAAAGTGTGTATATAATTCTTAACATTAGTCTATATTTCATGTTTCTGTGGCGAAACATTGATATCTTAACGCTTATAAAAATTAACTACATAAAGGAAGGAGAATACGATCGATGGGAAATATAAAGGGGAATTCCGGAGATAGTATTGAATGGCATCAGAAAAAAACAAGGGAATATTTTGCTGATTGCTTTAAGGTCTATGATCATTTTCTTAAAATGTCGGATGAACTTATTTTTGCATTGCTTAAATATGTCAACGACGGAACACATACAGGACCTGAAGCAGATGCTTCCAAGGCATTTATAAATGAAAAGCAGATTCCGCTTATAGAAAATTCTATTTACTGTATTCAAAAATTACAAAGTATGATGACGGGCAAAGGCTTTGAAAGTAATGTGCCTCTTTTAGAGGATTTCATTGCCGATATGTCAGAAAATGAAGAAGCTGTAATAAAGCTTGATCATGTAGGAAAAGTTATTACAGACTTTGCCGGATATAATACAACATTTAAAGCTGTGCATCCGAAAGTGACGGATATTCATGATGAGGTTGAAAAGCTTGTAAAAGATTGTGATGAGATTAAAAGAAAAAGCTTCACAAACCCCAATCCTGGTGCTACTAATACAGCATTAGACGCTTTTGTTAATACAGATAAGTCAGCCGGTTTCGTTCCGGGATTTAAGAATAAATTTACTAATTTCCATAATGAACATAGTAATGACATAGAAGGAAGTGCGTTCAAAGAGCTTCTTGATGTGATAGTTGCGAATATGAAGGCTATCTTGGACGGGCTTCAGAAAGGCACTTTCGATATAACAAAATATGTGGGAAGAAATGATTCACTTAAGTGGATAGATCCCACGAAACTGGATTCTGATCAGCTCGATGAGTATCTTAAGTATCTTCAAAGCTATAGATTATACCTTCAGGGATACATTGACAGATGTCAGGTTTATAAATACGATCCCGTCAACCTAAGCAGCGGAAACTATATAAATGACAGGGTTGATATAGAGATTGGAGGACTTGATTTCAGAAGATTCTATAATGCAAAAAGTGAATTCAGAGGATTCTTGGGACGCGGTTGGAGCTGTAAGGCAGATGCAAGACTTCGAGAAGAGAACGGAGATATAAAGATCACATATCCTGACGGAAAAGAAGGTCTTTATAAAAAGATTGAGCAAACTGAGAACTCCTATTATGAAATTCATGGCGAAATAGGAATCCTCAAGAAAGAAAACAGCTATTACAGAATAGAAAAGGATTATGGAGAATATGAGGAGTATGATGCTGACGGTTATCTTGTGGCAGAAGGTGACCATACCGGTGAAAAAACTCATATAACTTATGATAATTCATATCCTGTCAAAATCGAAGAAAGTAACGGATCATATCTGGCTCTTTCCTACAATGAAGACGGTATAATTGTCGGAGTGACCGACAGTGAAGGAAGGAAAGTAACCTTTGGATATGAGACAAGAGAAGGAAATGACCAGAAGGATTATTTCCTTACGAATGTAACATATCCAAACGACGGCATAAGAAAATATACCTATGATGAAGCAGGTCTTATACAGAGTGTAATAAGTCCTGACGGTATTGTTGCGCTCAAAAATGAATACGATGAAAACGGACGTGTCATCCATCAGACATTCCCTGATGGCGGTGAGATGTCTTATTCTTATGACGATGAGAAGCGCATAACTACCGCAACAGAGCAGAACGGACTAAAAGTCGAGTATCTTTCTGATGAACTCGGAAGACATATAGGTACAAGATATGCTGGCCTTAATGATAATTTCACAAAGCAGGGTGATTTCGATAAAAAAGATTTCTTCGAAGAAAGATTCACTTACAATGAGCGTGGTCAGAAGACTTCTATCACTGATAAGAACGGTCATACCACACGATATAGCTATGATAAGAAAGGTCATCTTACAAAAATAGTAGGTCCCGAGGGGCTCAATGAGAGTTATACGTATGATGCGCAGGGAAGACTTCTTTCAAAGAAGGACTCTGAAGGAAATAAATATAAATACACTTACGACTTTGACGGTAATCTTTATAGCATTACCGATCCTCTTGGTAACAGGACCAAATATAATTATGAAGACGGAAAAGTTGTAAGGATTAAAGATGCTGACGGTAATGAGATCAGCATAACTTACGATGAGAAAGGAAACATAAGCTCCTTAACAGATAAAAACGGAGTTAAAACCCTTTACCTTTGCGATAAACAGGGAAGAGTAAATAAGACTATAGATGCTGAAGGCAATGAGACCGGATATTGTTTTGATGAGAACGGAAATATCACAGAGGTTATCGATCCTATTGGTAACAGAACCTCATATAAATATACTAAATCAGATCTTCTTACTGAGGTTATAAACCCTGATGGAACATCCAAAGTGTGGGGATATAACGAAATAGGAAAAGTAGCTTTCTTTAAGGATGAAGAAGATAGGATCACAGAGTTTTCTTACAACAATATGTGGAATAAAGAGAAGATGATTCTTCCCAATGGAGGAGAGGTGCTTTATTCCTATGACCTTTTGGGGAATCTTATAAAGACAACAGATCCTGAGGGAAGAAAGACTGTATATAGCTACGATAATGAAGGCAATATCCTTAGCTTAGGAATAGAATCCGGTGAAAAAAAGATACTGACAAAGACTACATACACCTATGATAAGCGAGGCAGAGTAATATCTGAGGTTGATGCCGAAGGAAATAAAACGCTTTATTCTTATGACAAGAATGGAAACCTGATCTGTAAGACAGATGCTTTGGGTGGAAAGACTTCCTATGAGTATGACAGCCTTCAAAGAGTAGTAAAGCAGACAGATGCTATAGGGAGAAAAACTTTTTATACCTATAACAAGAGCGGAAAAGAGGATACAGTTACAGACCCTGCCGGTGTAGTAACCAAGAATTACTATAGCAAAGACAGGCTTATTAAGGTCACTCGAAAAGAAAACGAAGAACATGCAAAAGAACTCACTGTAAAAACATATGAGTATGATTCCTGCGGACGTATAAAGAAGGAAAAGTTGGCTGACGGTTTTACTGCTTCTTATGAGTACGACAAGGCCGGAAGAATAAGCGTGATAACCGGTTCTAATGGTAGAGTCATGAAGCATTACTATGACTCAAGGGGTAGGATCATAGAGCAGGATGACTGTGGAACAAAGACTTTTTATACCTATACTGGAACAGGTAAGTTAAAGAGTATAACAGACGCCCTTGGAAATGAGATCAGATATTCCTACAATGAGCTTGACCTTCTGTGTAAGATTGAGAGAACAGGTAAGGATAGTGAGTCTTTAGAGGGACGTGTGACTACATTTGAACACGATCTTGCAGGTAATCTTACAGGTGAGACAGATGCTCTTTCACAGAAAACTCTCTATAGCTATGATGACATGGGAGAACTCTGCACAAAGATAGACAGAGACGGTAATGAGACAATCTATACAAGAGATGGAAACGGAAATATAACAGGCATACGTTATATGGACGGTAGCGAGGTCATTTATAAGTACGATGCTCTCAATACACTCATGGAAGTAAAAGAAAAGATCGGACTTACAAAGATTGATAGCGATGTTCTGGGAAGAACTGTAAAAGTTACCAATCCCAGAGGTGAGGTTGTTGAATATGAGTACGGCGCAAGGGATGAAAAGACGGCAATAGTTTATCCCGACGGAAAGAGAGTGGATTATTTATACGATGCTTTTGGAAACCTTACAGAGCTTAAGGAAAAGAGCAAGGATGGAAAAGAGCAGAGCATAAAATACAAATACGATGAGATGGGAAATCTTAGACAGAAACTATTCCCTAACAACACAAGTACAGAGTATGAGTATTATCAGGGAGGCTTCATAAAGTCACTTGTAAGTAATGATAGGGATGGAGTTCTTGATAAGTACGAATATATTTACAATGAAAAGGGAAACGCTACGCAAGTGAAGAGAGACAGAAGAGGACTTGCGGGAGTCAGCGGTATCTTCTCATACAGCTATGACGAGCTTGGCAGACTTACAGAGAGTAAGAAAGATGGCGTGCTTGTAGATAGCTATTCTTATGATGCCTATGGAAATAGGGTTGAGCAAAATAGTAACGGAATAAAAACAACCTATTCTTATGACATTCTTGACCGTCTTGTGAATAAAGTTGAATACTCACGAGATGCCAAAACAAATACAACAAGATATTCATATGATAAGAGAGGTAATTTGATAGAGGAGTATGAAAACGAAATACTATCAAAAATCTACGACTTTAATATGCAGGGCTTCATTGAGCATGCTGTGATTGATCCTGAGAGTGAGCTTAGTCGAAAGATCAACTACGAGTACAATTATGCCGGTATGCGAGTTTCCAAGGAATCGGACAGAGAGAAGGTTCGCTACGTTACAGATGTCACCATGGATCACAATAATCTCATTATGGAGATTAGAGATGGCGAAGTAATAACATACACATATGATGAAGATGTAGTAAGTATTGAAAACGGAAAGAACAGAAGCTTTTATCAAACAGATGAACTTGGAAGTACCATGTATCTGACCGGTACAGACGGTGCTGCATACTGTTCTTATGCTTACGATGTTTTTGGAAACAGGCTTGATCCTCAGACGGGAAAGCGTTACAGAAATAATCCGGATGGACATAAGTACATAAAACATGGAAATATTATCCAGCCTTTTGCATTCACTGGATATAGAGAAGAGGAAGATGGAAAGTACTATGCTCAGGCGAGAGATTACGATCCGACATCCGGAAGATTTACAGGTGAGGATAGAGTGAGGGGTATCATGACAATCCCTGATTCTGTCAATCATTATCTGTATTGTATTAATGACCCCATCACGTATGTAGATAATAACGGATTACTTTTTGGTTGGTTAAAAAAAGCTGCTAAATCGGTAGTATCAGCAGTTAAAACAGCCGGTAATGCAGTTGCTAATACGGTTAAAACTGTTGGTACTGCAGTTGTTAACACGGTTAAGAAAGTAGGTAAAGCGATAGCAGAAGATCCGTGTAAGTTTTTAGCGGAAGTAGGTACTGGTATTGTGGTCGGATTAGCAACAACAGCAGCTGCTGTTGCAGTTGTTGCAACGTTACCTGTTTCAGGCCCTGCGCTGGTTGCGGCGGGTGCAGTAGCTATGGGGGCTGCAGGAGCGGCAACAGGTACTGTAGCTAATATTGCAGGACAGCTTGCAAGTAAAGAGTTTGAGAAGACCGGCAAAATTAATTGGAAAGAAGTAAAGTCGTCAGCTATAGGAGGAGCTGTAGGAGGAGCAATGTTTGGAGGCGCTGCTGGAGCAGCCGGATCTGCAATGAGCTCAAGGGCAATGCAGTTAACTGTAGCCGGTATATCAGGAGAAGCAGGAGGAATGGCTGCTGAAGGATCTCGTCAAGCAATGAATGGAGAAAAATTCAACTTTGGAAAGTTTATGGAAAGCGGACTTATGGGAGGATTAACAGGAATGGCTTGTGCAGCGGTTCCTGTTGGAGGAGGTCCCAAAAGCGCTCCGAGCAAACCAAATAGTAGCTGCACTGCAGAGAACGCTACTCTCACAAGGCCGGAGATACCTGCCAATGAATCTGTTGGAAATGCGAGACCGGAGATACCTGCCAATGAACCTGTTGGAAATGTGAGGCCGGCAAATAGCAATCGTGTGTTGTCTGATGAGATTTCTGAATCACCCAGATTATCTGAAGAAGTTACTCCAAATAAAACTACTATAGAAGAAGGAAGTGTACAAGTTGAGACACCGGAAAGCAATGTGCCTAAGTACAATGATATTCATAGTACAGAGGGCCTCCCCGTCTTAGGGGAAGAGAATGATGTTGTAATACCACAAAGCAGACCGGAAGTGCAAAGTGAAGCCTCTAGTGGAGATACCTCAGATTATATATCTGATTTTGAATTGCCAGGCGCGCAAGAAGTAGAACCTGTTGCATATTATAAAGGTAGGGTGGCAACTCCAAAGCAGATTGCTGACAACGTAGAACTAATTAATAATTTATGGGAACAAGGTTATAACGCGGAACCTAATAAAACTCAGAGCGATATATCAATGAATGATGGGCTTGGAGAAGGACCCGATCCTAATACTTATCATGAAATTATTCGTGAAGCAAATAGGCAACCTGCATTCGGAGACAATAGATATCGATTTATTGATACGGAATCAAAAGTTGGAGAGAACGTACCGGTAAATACAGAGTTCTGGGATGAAGGTTATAATGCAAAACCAAATTCAACCCCGAGCGATATATCAAATGATTTAATAGATGAAAACATACATGGGTTAGGAGTAGAGGGGGATAATGGGAATAATGCGATTCCCAGATTTGAAGATTACAATCCTCCAAGGGAATATGATGATATTCATGGTATGCAAAATCTTCCGGCATACGGCGAAGGCAATAATGATTTAATACCACAAAACAGACCGCAGGTAGTTTCTCAACAGGAAGTAAACGGATCGATACATGAAAACGCTACTAGCAATCAAGAACCTTTCAATAATACTAAGCTTAGTAACAATGATCCGATACGTGAAGGTGGCATAGACGTTTACGATAATCAGGGATCGGACAAATATTTTGATGAGAATAATTATGATATTCAGAGCGAGGCAAGTACTAGCAATTATTCCGATATTACCTATGATAATTCTCAAAGTGTTTCAAGTAATAATGCGAAATTTGTAGAGGATGAAGCACAAAATCTTTCTGATTCGTGGGTCGTAGATGATGATCAACAAGTTATAAATCTTGATTCCGACGAAATGTGGCAGGACCACAATTTAGGACAAAAAAGTCAGGATGCTATAAATGTTATATCGGAAGAGTCAAGCTATGAATTCCCTGAAGGTGATATTAGTAAAGTTAATGAGCCTGTTACTTCACTTGATAATGTATCAGAGAACCATCAAGCAGCAGTAAGATCTTATACAGGAGGTAGAGATCAAAAATATAATGGTTATAAAAGAGGAAAAGTAAAGGAAAGCGATTTGTCTGATTATGAAAAGAAGGTCATAAAATATTTGGATGATACGTTAGATAATGCTTATCTTAAGATAAATGATCCTCAAAAAAACAGTATGGAGTTATATAGAGGTTCTCATCTTGATGAATTGGGTGAGCTTATTCCTTATGATCCATTGAAAAAGCAATACACTCTTGAAAATTTTGATGTTCAGCAATTGGTTGGTAAAACATATAAGCAAGAAGGTTATACGAGTACTTCAACATCCAAAGAGGGAGCTCTTGATGGAGATTTGTTTATTACAATTGAAGCCCCAGAGGGTAGTAAGGCGTTGAATATTTCATCAAAAAGCAAACTGGGAGGTGAAAGCGAGGTATTATTTCATGCCGGACAAGACTATGAAATAATAAGCGCTAATGTCGAGAATGGTATTTTGCATATAAAAGTAAAACCTGTGGAATCTCCGGGGGCACAAAGTGGGCCGCAAGTAGTTTCACAACAGGAAGTAAACGGATCAATACATGAAAATGCTTCTGTAAATCACGAATCTTCCAATAATGGTGCACCTAGTAACAGAGAGGTGATAAGAGATGAAGTTATACAAGTAAACTATTTTAAAACGCGTTTTATTTTCAATCCATTTAAGAGTCGTCCGGCAGCTGAGATTGGAAGGAGTAATGCAGTAAGAGTAGCATCAACAGGACAAGAACAAGCATCGACATCATCTTTCCCTACTAGAAGGGGGGCAATAACAAGTCATCCAAATAATAATGGTGGTGTACCAGCTTCAGCACCCGCGTCAGAACTAGCACATGAACCAGTACATAACAATGCGCCTGAAAATGCAAATATTAATGGAACAAACGTAGAACAAGGAGAGTACTCTGGAGGCGGTCATTCTGAAACTAACAATGGGATGAGAGTGCAGGAATCGGTAGATGATACACCAGTATATAACAATGTTCCTGAAGATATAAATAATGTTTCAAAAGGTAATGCTGCTGAAGATTCCCTTGATTTTTCAGATGATGAAAGCATCTATTCAGAGTCAGGAGACAAAGAAATATTGGCTAGAATAGAAAAAGAAATTGAAGGAATATCGATAGATGATTTATTAAATCAACCTAATCGTCCCGGGGAAATAAGGCATGAGCCAATATTTACTGATAACACACCGGATGATTTTGAACTATCATTTACTGAATATCCGGATGAGGCTCCTGTTGTGGTAGACCATAATGTAGAAGTGGGGGTACCACATAATCAATCTGGACCGAGTACAGATGTTAATATACCTGAGCAACAGTATATTAATAACGGTGTTGGAATTAATGGTGATCAGTTAGTAAATGTAAATATTGCAAGAAATAATAATGTTATACGAAGTTGGAATGAAGCAAAGACCGATTTGGAACTAGTTGATGCAGTATGCGCTTATAAAGGAGATTTAAACGGCAATTATAAAGGAACAAATTTGGGTGCAGAGATGAATAAGTATTTATCAGGGAAAAGCACTGCACAAGAGGTTGGTCCTAAAGTAGTTAAATTTGCTGAGAAATTGTCCGGAAAACTCAACGAGTGTGAATATCCTGGTAATGAAACACTCTATAGAGGAGGAAGGGTACAAACTGAGTTAGTTGGAATAAATCCAGACATACCTATTGTTGGTCAAAGATTTACTCCGCCCAAATTATTTAGTACTACACCAAATAGTAATTTGGCAGCGATTAATGTTAGAAATGTTTTCTATAAAATTGTGAATCCTCAAGGCTCTAAAGCTTTAGATA
This sequence comes from Butyrivibrio sp. INlla21, assembly GCF_900116875.1. Classification (GTDB taxonomy): domain Bacteria; phylum Bacillota; class Clostridia; order Lachnospirales; family Lachnospiraceae; genus Butyrivibrio. The sequence continues at coordinate 23,789 of NZ_FPCC01000009.1, read as the reverse complement.
TATATGGGGGTATGGAAAGGCTAAGAAATTCAAATGCAAATAATAATATATCATCAAATCCGGGTGATGAATTGGAAGTATTGTTTGCCAACACGCAAGAATTCGAAGTTATTGATGCAAGTGTGTCGGATTCTCATGTGCTTATTCTAACAATTAAACCTGTATAAGATTTTTGGAAAGTACTATAAAGAACACATAATCACATCGAGAGGCGATAGTGGAAAATGAAGAGAATATTTAATTTATTTTTGGCGATACTTATCATATCGGGATTATGCATACCGATGAATGTATACGCCAAAGAGGATATTGCTGCAATTGAAGCTTCCACAGATAAAGCATCATTGGAAGCATCAAAAGACGCGCCGAAAGAAAAAAAGAATGAAGCGCTAAATGAAGCTTCGAGCGAGGCAGCAACGGAGGCTTCAACTAATGAGGAAGAAGCAGGAGAAAACTCCGACTTAAATCCGAAAGACGAAAAGAAAGATGCGGAAATCCCAAAACTTTCTTCTATTGAAGATGCCAGAAAAGGTGTTGTGCAGGTTAATTGTGTTTATAAAGACGATTTTGGAAAATCACATATCGTACAGGGTGGAACAGGCTTTCTTATAGGCTCATCCGAGGATACGGAATATGTGATAACTAATAATCACATTATCAATCCTGAGAAAAAGGTAAGAACCGCTGCATTCAAAGAGATTGGAGTAGATTATAACAAAGAATGGGATAAGATAAGCCTTGCAGCGCAGGTGGTTGTAGAGGGTGACGTTGCTCTGGATGCAACAGTAGTAAAGGCAAGCGTATCAAAAGATTTTGTTGTATTAAAGCTTGAACAGCCTATGTACACAAGAACTCCTCTTACAATATTGGTGGCGGATTCACTAACAGGTGAAAGACCATATGCAGTTGCGGATAAAGTATTTACCCTTGGATATCCGACGGGAATTACTTATGAAGATCCTATATATTACTCAAATGATAAGGTATCAATGATATCCGGAACAATAGCCAATATAACTTCATTCAATGACATCAGAGCAATCCAACATGATGCCAAGATTGATGAGAGTAACTGTGGTGGACCTCTTATAAATGAGGATGGCCTGGTGATTGGCTTAAATGTATTAGGTGAAGATGGTAGCGCTAATCATTCGATTGAGTCTGTAGATATTACGGCTATATTGGATGGATTGGGAATCAAATATACCAGGATGACAAATGAAGAGTATGTCGATCTCAAAACGCCTAAGGAACCGGAGGGTAAGCAGGACACTGATGACTCCGATACCGAAGCTACTGAGGGAAAAAAGGGAGTGGACGTAAAGAGGGTAATCCTTATAGTTGTTATTTGTTTGGCAGTTGCTTTGCTTATAGCAGCCTTAGTGCTGGTTGCTATTCGTGTTGTTAAGAAGATAAAAGAGAATAAGCTGAAAAATCAGAAAATTGAGGAAGAAAATAATAGAAACAGATTTGAAGGTGCAGATATAAAACGCTCTTCTAAATCCAATACAGCAGTTCTGAAAAAAACAGAAGATGACAATCCGGAAAAAGGTTCAGAAACCACTGTTTCTGACTCATCGTCCGGTAAAGAAGGAATATCATTACCTGCGGATTCTTACAACACATACCTGGGCACATTAATAAGAAAGAAGAATGGTGAAAACATAATAATCAACAAGGATTGTTTCTCTATAGGAAAAGACAGCCTAAATATTGATTTAAGAATTGCTGACAACAGCGCCGTCAGTGGACGACATGCAACAATTAGGAAATCGGGCGATCAGGTTGTTATAGAGGATGATCATTCAACTAACGGAACTTTTGTTAATGGAGAAAAACTATCAGATGATCAGACAAGGATAATAAACAACGGTGATGTTATTAAACTTGCCGACGAGGAGTTTGATTACAGAAATTAAATGAAAACACTTAATTCTCAAACGCATATATCATTCAAACTTGATTCAGGCGAGAGCGTATCAAGCTTTGGAATGAATATGATTAGGCAAATGAATAATGAAAACATTCTTGATACTGCGCAGGTTGAAATTGATGGGAGCGAAACAATCGTTTGCAGGACAGAAGGACTTGATAGCATTGAGAGCATAAAAGAGCGCTTGACTCTTGGCGAGAGGCGTAATCTTGTAATCGGACTTTCAAATCTCATAAACTCTTTTGCTGAGAATTCTTTTTTAAATAAGGAATTTATTGTATTGGATGCAGATAAGATTTTTCTGAGCCCGGAAGACGGACATGCCAAGTTCGCAGTTCTTCCTCTGGTTGCTAATAACGCGGGTTCCTTTGGAAGAGAATGGCTCGAAAGGCTTTATAAATATTTGAAAGAAATAGTGCTGATAGGTGATATTGATGCAGATGCAGATTTGAGGGACCTCAAGGAAAAAGTAGAGTCAATTGCTGGAAATCATGATTATTTAACTAACGAGTTATTTGATCTGTGCCGCTTTATTTCTACAAGATTTAATAATTTCCAATATAGTAAACCTGAAAACGCAAGTAAAAAAAGCAAAAATATAGAGGTAAAACTCGCATATGACGGACAATACGGCAGATTTGCTTTATTTATTGTTAAGAATGGATTCGTTATAGGAAACGATGATTCCTGTGATGGAAAGATATTATTTAATGGCGCCATAAGCAGGAAGCATGGAGAGGTATATATCGAAGACGGCGAGTGCTTTTATGAAGATCTGGGAAGTGCTAATCACTCCGGATTAAATGGGCAGGTATTGAATGCGGGAGAAAAGGTTAGAATCCAAAACGGAGATGTCTTAAGACTAGCTGATATGGATTTAAGGGTAGAAATAGTAGAAAGTGCTGGTTAAAAACTAATGAAAGAAAAAAGGATTCTTTTAATAAGTTTTGACAAAGAATATATAGATAAGATCGTTTCAAAACTGCCATTCATGCTAAATGATAATTCCAAGTTGAGCATAATTTCTACATTGGATTCATTTACGGAATTTATGAAGAATGACCATCTCGAAATAGAAGTTCTTATTAAAGATGAAGCTATTAATGACAATATCCTGACGGTTCAGCCGGCAGAAAAGGTCTATTCTCTTGTGGAAAGCAGTGATAGCAAGAATTCTATCAGTAAGTATGATGCGGTGGATGGAATTGCTAACAAGCTGGGAAAAGCATATATCAAAGATTCAGAAAAGCCAATTGGGAAAACCAAGGTTATAGATGTATGTTCTGTAAGCGGAGGATGCGCCAAAACAAGGGCTGCAATAGGAATCTCCGCAAAGCTTTCAAAGATGGGATACTCGGTCTTATATGTAGATGCAGAAGAAATGCAAAATTTCTATGAATACCTTCCGGTTAAATGGAAGGCGGAATGGGCTGATCGTTCTCTGGCCATTGCTTTTATGAATGGATTGGAAAGCGGAACAGTAGAAACAATAATTCAAAAAAACAGATTTGATTATGTACCTGCTTTTAGAGATCCAATATACGCATACAATATCTTTTTAAAGTCATATTACGATATGGTGCGAATGGTCGCAGATAAAGAAATCTACGATTATATAGTTGTTGAGCATGAAAACGGTATAACCAAAGACCTTGCTCAATATCTTTCAAACAGTGAGGTAGTAGCTATATGTGTAAGAGATGGAAGAGGAGAGGCGGACAGGCTTGAAAGATACACAAATAATCTTGTTGATTACAACGGACGATTTGTTGTGATCTGTAATTCTTCCAAAGAAGCTGATACAGATATTAACAAAAAGATGGATGAATACAAGCTTCCTGTATGTGAGATCATTGATAGCGGCAGCGGTAACACAGATGCAGAGAAACTATTGGAAGGAAGCGAGTATATTGCAACCGTAACGGCTGTGAAGTAGCAGGTGAAAATGATGAACGATAACATAATCGTACTTTTTAAAAACTGCAGATCAGATAAGGAAATAGATCTGGAGATTCCGGTTGACCTTACTGCCAATGAACTTATCTACGGATTAAATGACAGTTTTGGACTTGGAATAAACATGGATAAACCGCTTCAGTGTTATCTTAGGGCTGATTATCCCAAGGCACTGATACGTGGCGAAAAGACACTTGAAGAACTTGGGATCAGAGACGGAACAATAATTTTTTTTGATGAGCGATAGGACATGAATTATAAGCTGACTATATACAACAACAAAGTTTATAAAGAGCTAATCCTTACGGAAGATACCAAGAATGTTACTGTTGGAACCGGTAAGAGCAACGGTGTTTGTTTCTTTGGTGATAATTTCGAAAATAACTTCGCTATTGAGATCATCAGACAGCAACAGGATTACATTGTTTCTTCTTCTCAAGATATCTTTTTTAACACGGATTCTGTAAAAGAGAAGGTGCATGTTTTCAAAAACGGAGAAAGTGTAGAGGTATGTGACGGAAAAACTGAGAAAGTATTCTTATATCTGGACTTTAGCGAGGATTTTGGAGATAAGCAGGATAATTACAATCTACAAATTGATATTGGAGATAAAAATGAAATATCAATCGGTGGAATTGCAGATAGTGACATTGAGATAGTAAGTGATTCTCTTGCGGGAGATGTGATCGTTCTTAAGAGAAACGAAAACGAATTTGACATAGATATTTCCCGTAGCCGCTATGGAGTAAAAGTTAACGGTGTTAATGTAAAAAACAAAAAGAGGATTATTCTCAAGGATAAGCAATTTTTGGAATATTGCGGAAATTTCTTTTATTTGGAAGATAATCATATTTATACATCGGATGAGGGAAATATTAAAACCACACTTAGCAAAGTGGACAACGTTCCCCAGACCAATCACTTCAAATATCCGCAGTTTTTACGTAGTGCAAGGCAGCAGTACGCTCTGCTTGATGATAAACCGGAGATACTTTCTCCAAAGGCAGCTCCCACGCAGCCCAGAAGAAATCTTATAAGAATATTACTTCCGGTAATCCTTATGCTTTTTCTCATGGTTTTTGTAAGAGGGATGCTCATGCCGGGAAGCAATTATTTTGTCATTTATTTTGCAGCATCAATGATGATAAGCGGAAGTATGTCTGTATGGAATTATTTTGATTCCGGAAAAGATTATCGAGAAAAAAGAACAAACAGAATAAAAGTTTATAATGAGTATCTTGATAAAAAAGAAAATGAACTTGTTGAGCTTAGACATGATGAAATAACGATCGTTTCAGAGAGAAACAGATCTGTTGAGGAGACAGTTAGAAATATAAATGACTTTAGCGCCAGATTGTTTGAAAAAGAAAAAGATCATGAGGACTTCCTTGATATAAGGATTGGAACAGGTAGGGTAAGGTCCGGTTGCCAGGTTAATTTCAGAAAGCAGGAATATCTTGAGACAGAAGATATGCTCATGGATTATCCGGAAAAAATACATGATAAATACGAATATATAGATAATATGCCGGTAGTTCTTGAACTTGCCAAGGTTAATGCGGTAGGTGTTATCGGTGTCAGAGATAAGCTTTATCAGATGCTTAAAAACATGATTCTGACTGTTTCAGGGCAGCACTTTTATGAAGAATTAAAAGAGTTTCTTATATTGGGAAGCGAAGATGTTCCTTATTTTGAGTGGACAAGGTGGATAAAGAATTTCAGTGATGAATCTTCAGGCAGACGCTTTATGATTCATGACGATGATAGTTGCAAATCAGGACTTGAATTCTTATATGGAGAGCTCTCTTTAAGAGAAGGCATGAAGGAACATGAAATAAAGCAATCTGCACACTTCATTGTTTATGTATATCGTTCTGAGAAATTTATGGAGCATCCGGTAAAAGAGTTTGTGAAGTATGCTAAGAGATTAGGGTTTACTTTTGTTTTCTTTGAAGGGTACGAAGAAATGCTTCATAAGGCCTGTGATAAGAGAATATTCCTTGAACCAAGCAAGAATCACGGCTTTATTCAAGATACCTTAGATGGAAATGAAATTCAGTATTTTGATTATGACCATATTCCTTTGGACATGGCGAAGAAATGCGCGATCAAACTTGCTCCGATCTATATAAAGGAACTGAGCCTTGAAAGTGCACTTACCAAGAATATTTCTTTTTATAAGCTCCTTGGAATAATGAATGCTCACGATCTTAATCTTGAGGAGAGATGGGGAAGATCAAAGGTATATGAGTCTATGGCCGCTCCGCTTGGAGTTAGGAGTGGAGACGAAATAGTGAAGCTCGACATTCATGAAAAGTATCATGGACCTCACGGACTTGTTGCCGGTACAACCGGTTCCGGTAAATCGGAGATAATGCAATCATATATTTTGTCGATTGCGACATTGTTCCATCCATACGATGTAAGCTTTATTATTATCGACTTTAAGGGTGGTGGTATGGCTAATCAGTTTAAGAACCTGCCGCACCTTAATGGGGCGATAACCAATATAGACGGTAAGCAGATCAACAGGTCGCTTAAATCAATTAAGGCAGAGCTTATAAAGAGGCAGGAACTGTTTGCCAAATATGAAGTAAACCAGATAGACAATTACATTAGATTATACAAAGAGGGAAAAGCGGATACTCCGCTGCCGCACCTTATCCTTTTGGTAGATGAGTTTGCAGAGCTTAAGGCAGAACAGCCTGACTTTATGAAAGAGCTCATAAGTACGGCCAGAATTGGACGAAGCCTTGGAGTACATTTAATTCTTGCAACCCAGAAACCGTCAGGTGTTGTCAATGATCAGATATGGAGTAATTCCAAGTTCAAGCTTTGTCTTAAGGTTCAGGAAAAGAGCGACAGTAATGATGTACTTCATTCGCCTCTTGCTGCTGAGATAAGAGAGCCCGGACGAGCTTATCTCCAAGTCGGAAACAATGAGATATTTGAACTTTTCCAGTCTGCATACAGTGGAGCTCCTGCGTTTGTACAAAGTACAAATGCAAAGAGAGAGTTTCAAATTAAAAGCGTAAGTCTTTCAGGAAAAAGACAGGTTGTATATGAACAGAAACCTGAGAAGAAAGAAGCTTCAATGACGCAGCTTGAGGCAGTAGTTGAATATGTCAATGAATACTGTAAGGAAGCGGATATAGCTAAGTTACCGGATATTTGTCTTCCTCCGCTTGAGGAGGTCATACCTTATCCTAACAACCTTGAAAGCATCTCCACGGACATAACTGTTCCTATTGGAATATATGATGATCCCGACAGACAGGCGCAGGATGAATTTGAGATAAATCTTACCAAGAATCATACATACATACTCGGATCGTCATTAAGCGGAAAGACGACCTTGCTTCAGGGCATGGTAATGGGAATAACGCAGAAGTATTCTCCAAAGGATGTAAACATATACATCATTGATTTTGCTTCTATGATGATGAGGATATTCGAAGGACTTAATCATGTCGGAAGCGTAGTAACTATCACGGATGAAGATAAGCTCAAAAATCTCATCATGATGCTGATCAAGAAGATTGAATCCAGGAGACGACTTCTTGCAAACAAGGGACTTAGTTCTTTTAGCTCGTATCGAGAGGCGGGATATAAGGATGAGCCGCAGATAGTATTGTTTATAGAAAACTATACGGTATTTAAAGCTACTTTTCCGGATTACGAAGAAGATATTCTGGCTATATGCAGGGACGGCGTCGCAAATGGAATATCCGTAGTCTTTACCAACCAGCAGATGTCAGGAATCGGCTACAAACTTATGTCTAATATCTCACTTAAGATTGCTCTTAATTGTAATGATAAAGGACAATTTGTTGCATTGTTTGACAGATGTAAGCTGTTTCCCGATGAAGTGCCCGGAAGAGGAATCACGCTCTTTGGAACAGAACTTCGTGAATTTCAAGCTTATATGGCATTCTCTTCGGATAAAGAGATCGAGCGTATAGAGAAGATAAAAGAATACATTACAAAATGTAATGAAAAGTATGGAGAGGATCGAGCTGAAAAGATCAAGTTTGTTCCTGCAGAGCTTACGGAGAAGTATCTTTCTGATCTGTACGGCAATACAGATATATATGACAGCAAGCTGATGATCGGTCTTAATTATGCAAAGATCACTCCTGAATATTTGGAAATGGCATCAGGTAAGATGATAGCTTTTTCCGGAAGAGAAGACTTGGGAAGAAGAAAGTTTACTGAGTATGTACTTAGAAAGCTTATAAACAGTGACGCTGTTAAGCTTTGGCTTATAGACTCGGAAAACGGTGAATTTGCCGGTATCGCTAAAGAAAAAGCAATCACCTACTATTCTGATAACGCTATGGATTCCATAGAGATTATAGAAAAAATTCATGATGAGATCAGCAAAGAACAAGCAAAAGGCAAGGGTACTGATGCTGACAGCAATAAACTTACTGTTTTGTGCTTTGCAAACAGAAAGGTAATTGAAGTAATGCAAAAGGAGGAAAGTATCTATGAAAAGTACTTAGAGATTTTTGAAAAAGCAAAGGAAAATAAAGTATGCATTATGCACACCGATGTGGAAAATGCTGCGGTTACTTCATTAAGTAATCCTATGCTAAAGCATGTAAGGGACAATGGGGATATGGTATTTTTTGAAAATATCAAAGATATCTTGTTGGTAAGAGTTCCACAACAGGTATTAAGTTCCGTGAAGGTTCTGCCAAATGTCGGTGATGCATTTTACATAAATAACGCAAAGCTCAAACGTATAAAAGTTGCGTTTGAGTAAAAAAGAAAAGGAGAAAAAGATATGGTACAAAAAGGAGTAAACGTAGAATTTTTGGCTACAAAGAGCCAACTGATCGAGACATCGGCAGGTGAGATCGATACACTTACAACAAGTGTACAAGGATTGCAGGGACCTCTATCGGAATGTTGGTTTGGTGCCGACGGAGAGGCATGTGTTAATTTCATCAATCAGCTTTCAAGTAAGATGAGTCAGATGTCTGCTCAGGTTCGTACTATTAACAACTGGATCAACAACGTGTCACAGAACTATCAGAATGAAGCTGCCAATGGAAGCAGAGCGTACCAGTTCTAAAGAAAGGAAGGAGAAAAAATATGGGAGCAAATGGATTTATTGGAGCAAATACCGAGGAGCTTAATGCAAATGCGGATAAGCTTACAAGTTTTGCAGAAAATCTTAGGACAAATTTAGATTCACTTAAAAGCAATATAGATGAGGTTGGAGCTGAGGGAATTTTTGGTGATTCCGCACAGAAGCTTCTGGAGGTTTATTTGGAACTTAATAAGGACCTTCACACATATGCTGACACACTTGATCAGCTTGCCAGCAATGTAAAACAGTCATCAAACAATAAGGTAGAAATCGATACATCATCGGCTTCACATCTTGTATACGAAGGATAAGATGATTAAGGCATGTGGCGGTGTCAAAGCTGCCACATGTATTTGGGGAATTATAAATATATAATATATGGAGGAAAGAGAATGGGTAATAAACAAGATATTGAGGAAGAAAAGTCTTCCGAAGACAAAAAGCAAGCGCTGGAGGCACTTTCGCGTGACCTTCAGGAATTACTTCAGGATTTGGAGTCCGAAGATGGGAAAATGAGAGAAGGTGCACTTGATCCGATTTCAAAATATAAGCTTGGAGGAGAATCAGGTGCAGACTGGCTTGGAGCTAACTTTACCAAAGCTGGAGAAAATAAACAGACCATAGCTACTAATATGTCTAACTATGCCGGAGAAATAGCCGCTCTTGAAAGCGAAATTCAGGGGGCGATCCAAGAGCTTGAGGAAGCAATAGCTTCTTGTGACGAAGAGGAGTGATAATTTATGATAAAGATAGATACTGAAGTGTTTACCGCGATAGTAAGCGGAATAAAAAATCAGACTAACAATATCATTGAGACAGAAGGAGGCTATGCTAAACCTGATCCCGAATGCCTTCGAAATTCTGTTGTTCCTGATTACCAGCAAGCTGATCATGAAGTTGTAGATATGCTTAGGCTCATGAAAACAGAACTTACTCACGTTACAGGCGTAATGGATGCGATTAAGGCAGACTATGAAACAATAGATAAAGAAAAAACCGCAGAATGCGAACAGCTATACAAGTCTAATTAAGGTCTTTTTTTCCTGTTTTACAGATGTCTTTAAGGCAGCATATTTCGCAGTTTGGTCTTCTTGCTATGCAGACCTCTCTTCCGTGAGTGACAAATCTGTGGCAGAGTGCGTTTCCTTCTTCGGGAGGAATGATCTTCCAGAGTTCTTTTTCCACTTTGGCAGGATCTTTTACATTATCTACAAGTCCGATAAGGTTACATAGTCTAATACAATGAGTGTCCGTAACAATTGCGGGCTTTCCGAATACGTCTCCGAGGACAAGATTGGCACTCTTTCTCCCTACACCGGGGAGAGAGAGCAGCTCTTTCATGTTATCGGGGACGTTGTCATTATATTTTTCGTGAATAACTTTCATACAGGCAGAGATATCCCTTGCCTTGGAGTTTCCAAGACCGCAGGGACGAACTATTTTTTCTATCTCCTCGACGGGAGCGTTTGCAAGAGCCTCCACTGTCGGGAACTTTTCATATAATAAAGGCGTTATCATGTCGACTCTTTTGTCTGTACATTGCGCTGCGAGGCGCACGCTTACAAGCAGTTGCCAGGCTTTATCGTAAGCAAGAGTGCATACGGCGTCGGGATATTCGTTTTTTAATCGGTTAATTACTTCAAGTGCAAGTTTTTTCTTGGTCATATCGAACCTTTCTTGTATAATAATCATTGAAAAATATTATAAACATTGTAACAAAAAGGGATTTTGAAAAAATGGGACTTCATTACAACGCATTTATTTCATACAAGCACGCAGAGCTTGATAACAAGATTGCGGCTATGGTTGAGCGCGGCCTTGAGCACTATCATATTCCGCACAAAATAAGAAAAAAGACCGGCATGAAAAAGATTGAGAGGATATTCAGGGATACCGATGAACTCCCAATCACCAGCGACCTTAGCGGAACCATCGCCGAAGCTTTGGAAAATGCTGACTATCTTATAGTAATATGCTCTACCAATACTTGCAAATCCATGTGGGTTGAAAGAGAGATAAAGCTCTTTTTAAAGAATCATACGCAGGATCAGATTCTCACAGTACTGGCTGACGGTGAGCCGGTTGATGTGGTGCCTGAAATACTCAAAAATAAAGAGATTACCAGAGTTAATGAACATGGAATAGAAGAAACGGTAACAATACCTGTTGAGCCGCTTTCATGTGACTTCAGACTCCCTGTAAGAGAAGCCAAGAACGTAGAACTTCCTCGTCTTGCCGCAACTCTTATTGGCTGTTCCTACAACGAACTTATGGACAGACAGCGTCAGTATAAAATGAAAAGGCTGACCGCTATTTTTGCTGCCGTACTGGCTGTCACACTAACCTTTGCCGGATATATGATCTACAGTAACAAGAAGGTCAACGACAGTTACCGCGCTTCACTTATAAGTCAGTCCAAGTATCTGGCTAATGAGTCAGAGAAGTTGCTTGAAAACGGAGACAGGATTAATGCGCTTCACCTGGCTCTTAGTGCTGTTCCAAGCGATGAGATTCCGAACAGACCGGTGGTACCTGAGGCTGTTAAGGCGATAACACAGGCTTCAATGGCATATTTACCTAATAATGATGGTGGCATTACATCAACGTGGAATTATGAGATGTCGGGAAGTATTGAGGGAATTTATTCATCTCCCGAAGATAGCATGATGTGTGCAATAGACAGATTCGGCAATATAAAAATATGGGATTCTACTGAACATAAAGAGCTCTATAATTACAGCCCCAAGAATAATAGAGATGTTGCTTCTTGCTTTACTTTCATTTCCGAAGAAAAAGCGATATTGGCCGGAAGTCATTTTATAGTATGCATCAATCCAATAACAGGTGAACAGTTATGGGAAAAGGAACTAAAAGATGAGTATATAATTGATGATGTAATAAATATCACTAAAGACGGGAATATAATGTTTACGTTAAATAGTGGGATTTTTTGCTTCTGTTCAAAGGAGGACGGGGAGATTTATGACAAATATGAGCTCCCCAAAGAGCTGATTGACTCTTTTTACATGTCAGAGGATATAAATAATGTTGTTTTGTCACAGGACAATACAAGGATTGCATTTACTTTCCATGATGAAAATAAAAAAGTAGGAATAGGAATATATGATATAACATCGGGAAAAACAATATGCAAAAACACAGACGGTGATTATGTACCGGCAGTCCTTTTTCCTACAGATAATGAGCTTTTTATGGCATATATTGAAGATACCGCGAATACAAATACCAAGTATTATTCATCTTTTTTTTGTAAAACAGACAGAGAAAAGATTATTTGCTTGAACCCTGAAGATCTTTCCGTGAAATGGGAAAAAAATTTTGTGACCAATGATGTTGCGTATGCTTCTGATTTTCTATATATAAAGAAGAATAACTCCATAGCTTATTATTCAGGAGATGCTTCTGATATTTGGAATGTAGATTCCGGAGAAGAACTTCATCATTTCACTTTAAATTCAGGAATAGTATATGCATATGCAAACGAAGATATGACTACTCCGAATTATATAACACGTGACGGTCATATGGCAGGGTACGTAGAATCTGAAAAGAGAGATCATAATACTCTTGTTTCCAGATTACGGTTTACGGATGAACTTGATAAGGCAACGGTAGGAAAAGGGTTATTTTTGTCGCGCGATAACGGAAAGCGGATAATACAATATAATTCCGGTGTTTATGATAATGAATGGGAAGTTTATGAAACCGCACCTAAGACGGACAGTATTTACAATTCATATATGGATGATAATGTCGTAGCGGTACTTTCGGATGTAGATGAAAGCGTAGTGCTTGATCTTTTTGATCCCAATGATAAGAAGTATATTAAAAGCATTGTTTTGTCTAAGCCTGAAAGTGGAGCAAAAGCATACCAATTTATTTTCCTCGGAACATGTAACGGAAAACTTTTGATGTCTTATGCCAAAATGGGAGACGGTGAGCTTGGACTGGTCTCAGTGGATTATAAAACAGGAGAATTCACCAGAGAAAAGATAAATAATTACAATTATGATACAAATGATATTCCGGAGTATGAAAATGGCAAGATCGTTTTCGCGGAAAATGAGACTTTGGATACATACATAATGGTATATGATGTTTCCTCTAAAAAGACAGACAAATACCGTATTCCCACGGATAAATATTATAATGTCAAGGGACTTTATTATTTTGAAAAGCAAGGCTTCATTTATATTGCGGCAACGCACAGTACATTTAGCTCTGATGAGCATAGGGATGATTATATCATTGATATAAATGAAAATGAAATATATCCCGTTTCATATGATGATAGTTGGAATGGTACATTGTGTGTATCTATGAATGATGATGGAAAACTTATCGCATTAACTGATGAAAAGAATATAGTTATAAAAGATATAAAGGGAAATAATATTGCTGTTATTCCTACCCTTGATGTAAAAATGCGAAGACCTGTTTTTGTAAAAGAGAATGGAAGCGAAAGAAATTTGCTGGTTGTACCGTTTACTGACGGCAATCTATGTAGATATGATGCGATGACGGGAAAACTTGTCGGAATGACAGAATATACGACAAATTCTACTGCAGACTATGAAAGCACATTTACAGTTGATACTGAGCATTCATGCATATACTTCCACTATTCATCAATAACCAATATTTTTGATCTGGACAGTTTCATTGAACTTGGCTATCTTACAAGCTCTATGGGATACCATGCACCGACAGATACCTTCCCGTGTTTATCTAAGGATAAAAACTTTGATAATCACCTTGGTTATTTCCGCCGATATAACTTAGACGACCTGATAAAAAAGGCCAAAGACATTTTGCAGGACCACGAGATGCCACAGGAGCAGAAGGACGCTTACGGAATAGGATAAAATAAGTATTATGAGATTAAATGAGCTGCTGAAATTTAATAACATAACCATTCAGTGTCACGACAATCCGGATGCCGATGCGCTTGCGTCGGGATACGCTCTTTTGTGGTACTTTGAAAAGATGGGCAAGAAGGCGAAGCTCATCTACAAAGGCAAGAACAAGATTCAAAAGAGTAATCTCAAGATCATGCTCGAGAAGCTTGAAATTCCGGTTTCGTACGAGCCGGAGCTCGATAAAGTGAAAGGGCTTCTTGTCACCGTTGACTGTCAGTATGGGCAAAAGAATGTATCCAAGCTAAAGGCTGATCACATTGCGGTCATCGATCATCACCAGAAATCAGCCGATCTTCCGAAGCTTTCCGATGTAAGGAATAACCTTGGAAGTGCATCAACGCTTGTCTGGGATCTTATCAAGAAAGAAGGTCTTGATGTCAACGACAATCCGCTTCTTGCAACGGCTCTATACTATGGACTATACACAGACACCAACAAGTTTTCCGAGGTTTCGCACCCCCTCGACCGCGATATGCAGGACGAGCTTATCGTAAACAAGAGCATTATCGTGGAGATGAGTAATTCCAACATTTCGCTGAACGAGCTCAAGATCACGGGCAACGCGATCCTTAACTATAAGTACTTCAAAAAAGAAAAGTATCTCATCATACATGCGGAAGCATGCGATCCCAACATCCTCGGCGTTATGAGTGACTTTTCGCTTGAGACGGCGGGCGTTAACGTTTGCCTTGCCTATTTTGTAAGTCCTATTGAAGTGAAATTTTCCGTTCGCAGCTGCGTTAAAGAGGTCCACGCCAACGAACTTGCGGCATTTCTTGCAGGCGACCTCGGCGGCGGAGGAGGCCATATATTCAAGGCCGGAGGCGCTCTTAGGCCTGAGAAGCTTAAACAAAAATATAAAGAGAGCAAGGATAAAAAAGATAAAGGCTCGGGAAAACTCGAAGCGCTTGCCACAAATTACCTGCATAAGCGCATGAAAGAGTACTTTGACATGTACGAAGTCATCTATGCAAAAGAAACTACGCTTGGCATGGACGGCATGAAGAAATACGTGAAGATCCCACAGGAATTCGGATATGTGAAGCTTACCGACGTATTCCCGAAAGGAACTTTGATCACGGTCAGAACCTTGGAGGGCGATATCGACATAACCATAGATAAATCGCATTACCTCATGGTCGGAATTACAGGCGAGATCTATCCTATAGCAAAAGAAAAATTCAAAAAGAGCTACAAGACCCTTGATGACAGCTTTGATAAAAAATTTGAGTACGATCCCAGCATAAAAAACAGCGTCACAGGCGAAAAGAAATCTGTAATGGCCTATGTCAAACATGCTGTGAGTAAGGGAAATGTCAGCATCTACGCCCGCCCCCTTGATAAGTGCGTCAAGCTCTTTACCGCTTGGGATGACGAAAAATATTATTCGGGCGAGATCGGAGACTACATCGCTTTCAGAGAAGACGATCCGCACGATATCTACATCATAAAGAAAGATCTTTTTGATCAGTTGTATAAAGAGGTATAAGCAGATACAGCTGTTTAACGGGTACCTACGAGTGTTATAGTTTCTTTAGAATAGTTTATAAACTATTTATTTGACGTATTTTTTTTACTAAAATACAATATACATATATTCAGAACTATGTGCGTAAGTATGATAGTCAAAAAAGTAACAATCTATGAATGAGGGGTATCCGTATGGATTCTAACGGACTTAGTGCAGAACAGCAGGCATTGCTTGCAAGTATAATGGGTAAATCACCTCAGCAAGGCGGCGGGGGAATGGCCGCAAATCCTGCAGCAGCTGCTTCAGCAGCACCGGCAGCAGGGGCACCTTCGGGAGGAGATCCCGGAAAGATGCTTTCTCAGGCTGAGATTGACGCGCTCATCGCATCAATGGGCAAGTGATGATGCAATAGTTTAATAAAGTGAATCGGTAAATTAACCCGGCAGGAGTACTGCCGGGATTTTTTTGCCTGAAAATAGCATCAAAAAGCTCGTTTTGTGTGAAAAAGTAGCATATTTTATTAAAATGTATTATCATTAAATTGTACAAATGTTTATTGTTTTTCAGTTGTATAGTTGGAGGGTGACATCATGTATATAGCGATGCAATGTAGTGACAGTAACGGAACTCTCAACACGGAAGTGTGTACATTCTACGGAATAAGATATGATACCAGATACAGATCGGCGGTAATATCCACGGAACACCTCAATCACGACTATGTGGTTCCCATGGATCCGAAGGATTATGAGAACGCCGTAAAACAGATAATGGCAGCGATGAAGGAGCGCGTCGAGCTCATTAATATCGAGGAGGGAATTGTCTGCCGCGGAAGGAAGGGCGAGTCAAGGCATGTAGAACCGCAGAGACTTGTTATCAAACCTGTTTAACCAATAAAAACACGAGGGGGTTCAGATGAGCAAAAAAATATTGGTTGCGTACTTTTCAGCAAGCGGAGTAACTGCCAGCATCGCCAATCAGTTGGCGGCGGAGATTGGTGCGGATATCTATGAGATAGCGCCCAAGAACAGATATACTTCTGAGGATCTTAACTGGCAGAATGAGTTTTCAAGAAGCAGCATTGAGATGAAAGATATAACATCGCGCCCGGAACTTGCGGACGGCAATGCCGGTGTTGAAGGCGCGGATGTCGTTTTTATCGGCTTTCCGATCTGGTGGTACACAGCACCTCATATCATCAACTCATTCCTTGAGGAATACGAGTTTTCCGGTAAGCATGTAGTTCTTTTTGCTACTTCCGGAGGAACCGATATCGATAAGAGCGTAAAAGACCTCCAGAATACCTACACACGTATCCATTTTGACGGAGGAAAGAAGTTCAATGTGGGAATTTCCCGCGATGAGCTTAAAAACTGGGCTAATAAATATATACAATAAGCCTCGGTTTTCTCAACGCGTAAAAGCAAATAATCGATCATGTTAAAAAGCTGTCGGCCGGGTCGACAGTTTTTTTATACCTATTAAATGTATTTCATGTTTGACAAGAATCCCGCGTGTGGTAAAATTTTGAGGTAATAATAATTGGAGGAGAAAAAGTATCTCATGTCAGAAGTATACAATCATCACGCAATAGAAAGTAAATGGCAGAAATATTGGGAAGAGAACCAGACATTCAAGACAGACGTTTGGGATTTTTCCAAGCCCAAATATTATGCCCTTGATATGTTCCCTTATCCGTCAGGTGTAGGTCTTCACGCAGGACATCCCGAAGGATATACGGCTACAGATATCATGTCACGTATGAAGAGAATGCAGGGATATAACGTATTGCATCCCATGGGATACGATTCATTCGGTCTTCCTGCTGAGCAGTATGCGGTTACAACAGGTAACCATCCTGCCGGATTCACAGAGAAGAATATAGAGACTTTTTCCAAGCAGCTCAAGGAGCTTGGATTTGACTATGACTGGTCCAAGATGGTAGCAACAAGTGATCCCAAGTTTTACAAGTGGACACAGTGGATCTTTAAGAAATTGTATGAAGACGGTTATGCTAAGCATATTGATATGCCCGTTAACTGGTGCGAGGAGCTTGGAACGGTTCTTTCCAACGATGAGGTAATCGACGGTAAATCAGAGCGTGGCGGATATCCCGTTGTTAAAAAGATGATGAAGCAGTGGGTTATCGATCAGCAGGCGTTCGCTGAGGAGCTTCTTGACGGACTTAATGAGATTGACTGGCCCGAGTCAACCAAGGAGATCCAGCGTAACTGGATCGGTAAGTCAACGGGTGTAGAGGTTGATTTCAAGATCGTAGGCGGCGGAGAGTTCTCAATCTTCACAACATGTATCGAGACCATCTACGGTATCACCTTTATGGTACTTGCTCCCGACGGAGAGATCGTTAAAGGACTTTTGGACCGCGTTGAGAATCTCGACGAGGTTCAGGCATATATAAATGAGACACTTAAAAAGAACGATCTTGATCGTACAGATCTTAATAAGACCAAGTCAGGATGCCCTCTTAAGGGAATCTATGCGATCAACCCCGTAAACGGCAAGGAAGTGCCTTTGTTTATCGGTGACTTCGTTCTTGCAAGCTATGGTACAGGTGCCGTTATGGCCGTACCCACTCATGATCAGAGAGACTTTGAGTATGCTGAGGTTCATGGACTTCCGCTTATCCAGGTTATCAACAATGCAGAAGGAACAGTTGATGTTTCCGGACACGCATTTGAGAAGCAGGACTATCTCGGCAAGGGCTGCATCCTTATGAATTCCGAAGAGTTTGACGGAATGACTGTAGAAGATGCCAAGAAAGCCATCACCAAGAAGCTTGTAGATATGGGCGTTGCAAGAGAGAAGGTCAACTATCACTTCCGTGAGTGGATCTTCGCAAGACAGCGTTACTGGGGCGAGCCCGTTCCCTGCGTATACAAAGAAGACGGAAGCATTGTTTTCCTTGATGACAGCGAGCTTCCGGTTGTTCTTCCCGAGCTTGAGGATTACAAGGGACGCGGAGGCAAGGCACCTCTTGAGAACGCTACAGAGTGGAAAGCGTATGACAAGAACGGACTTAAGGGAACAAGAGAGACATCAACCATGCCCGGTTCCGCAGGTTCTTCTTGGTACTATTTCAGATATATCGATCCCGATAACGATAAAGAGTTCGCCAATCAGGAACTCCTTAAGCACTGGATGCCGGTCGATCTTTACATCGGTGGTCCCGAGCACGCTGTAGGACATCTGATGTACTCACGTATCTGGAACCGATTCCTTTATAACAAAGGTCTTTCACCTGTAAAAGAGCCTTTCAAGAAGCTCGTACATCAGGGAATGATCCTTGGTGAGAACGGTATCAAGATGGGTAAGAGATTCCCTGAGTTCGTTGTTAACCCCAGCGATATTGTTAGTGAGTACGGCGCAGATACACTTCGTCTCTATGAGATGTTCATGGGACCTTTGGAAGTATCCAAGCCTTGGAACTCCGCAGCCGTTACAGGCGCAAGAAAGTTCATCAACCGCGTATTTACTTTCTTTACAGAGCCTGCAAACATCACTGATGACAACAACGGCAATCTTGAGAAAGTTTATCATCAGACGGTTAAGAAGGTCACAGGTGATTTCGAAGCACTCGGCTTTAACACAGCCATCGCTCAGATGATGATCTTTGTTAATGCGGTATACAAGGAAGGCAAATGCCCCAGAGAATACGCCGAGAACTTCATTAAGATGTTCTCTTGCATCTGCCCTCACGTTGGTGAAGAGATCTGGCAGAGCCTTGGACACGATAACACTATCGCCTTTGAGCCTTGGCCCACATTTGATGAGTCTAAGTGCGTAGAAGATACAGTAGAGATCGCTGTTCAGATCAACGGTAAGGTTAAGGCCACACTTGAGATCGGCAAGGAAGATCCCAAGGATGAAGTAATCGCCAAGGGTAAAGAGCTCATCGCAGATAAGCTTGATGGTAAGACTATCGTAAAAGAGATCTATGTTCCCGGCAGGATCGTAAATATAGTAATTAAGTAGCTGAGAGAACCTGATGAGGTATTGTCGAATCTGGTTCGAACGTGTTCGATCGAGCGCAGCGAGAGTCGAACTTCCTTAATGAAAAACAGAAGGATATTACGAGGTAATCACACCCCGTAATATCCTTTTTCATATTATGATATAATTAATCTAAGTATTGCCAATTTTAAATACCAGAGGATGAATATGGGAAAAAGAAAGATTAAAACGGTAGGCACGATCATCTTTATTGTGACGCTTATCATTACAACCTTCATATCATTCTTTTATCTGACAAGAGTAGCCGCGAATAGAAAAGAAAAGGCTCAGTTCCTTGCTGATTCTATCAGTGAGAGGATAGAAGCCGAAATAGAATCAAGAGATTATATAACCAGGATATTGGAGATCGAGATAGCCAATGAGGATGGGGACCTCAAGCAGCAAGAGTTTCAGACGATGGGAGAAGCTCTTTTTAACGATTATCTCGATGTAATAAGCGTTTCGCTTGCTCCGAACGGAGTGGTTAGTTACATATATCCCTTGGATAACGGTATCGCCGAGAGGAAAAATCTTTTTGAGGATTCAGTTGAAAGCGTTTATGCTGAAAACAGCATGAATACAGGCCTTTCAGTGATACTTGCGCCCGTAACGCTACCGGATGGAAGCTACGGCGTGATAATAAGGCGCCCTGTGTATATCGGAGAGAAGAATGCAAACAATTTCTGGGGATTTGCTTCGATAACATTGGGATTGTCCGACTTTTTATCAGAAGTTAATATCAAGGCGCTCGCGGATGAAGGCTATGAATATAAGCTTATCGGCAACAATATTCTTACCGGCGATGAGCGCATTATCATGGAATATTCGGAAAAAGAGCTTGCGGCTCCGATCTCGTCAATGATCAGTACCGTTGGCGGCGGTTTCTGGACACTTATGATAGCACCAATCGGAAACTGGATGGATCTTAAGGAGATAGTTACTGCATTTCTGATCGGAATTATCTTTAGTATCCTTATGTCGATCGCGGTTTCATCATATATGTCCGTAAAGGAAAATGCGGGAGAACTCGCGGTGTTGTCGTATACAGACGCGCTTACCAACCTGCACAATCCAAGAAGCTACAAGGAACATACCGATGATCTCATAAAGAAAAAGAGCCCGTTCGGAATCATATATATTGATCTCAATGATTTTAAAATGGTCAACGACACATACGGTCATGAGGTTGGAGATGAGCTCCTCAACGTTGTGGCCAAGAGACTTCTTAACAGCATCAGGGAAAAAGATATTGCTTTCAGAATAGGCGGAGATGAATTTGTCGTAGTAATTCACGGCAAGCACGACAGATTTTTCTATGAAGATGTCATAGCAAGAATAAGGACCAACGTCGCACGAGACGTAACAGTCGGGGATATAACGCTTAAAGTTATGATAAGTGCGGGATTTGCAAGGTTCCCGGATGATGGTGTCAATTTAGAAGACGTTGTTAAAAAAGCCGACGATGCAATGTATTCAAACAAGAGACTAATAAAGGCAAGGCGTTTTGTAAGGGGCGATAAGTCGGTTAAATTCGACAGATAATAAAAACACGCAGAATAAGAGGAATTATAAAAGATGGCGGGAGGAACTTACGATTTAATCAATAGGATTTTCGATACCTTTGCGGTAACATCGAGAAGCCGTTATGTCTATGTACACGACATGGAAAAAAATATTTCGAGATGGTCGCTCAATGCAGTGGACTATTTCGGACTATCCGGGGAATATATTTTTAACGCGGCATCGGTCTGGGAGATGAGGATTCATCCCGATGACAGGGATAAGTACGCCGAATACATTCAGCGCGTATATGCAGGAGATAAGCTGGATCCCAATTTCGAATACAGAGCAAGGAATAAGAACGGGGAATTTGTCGTTTGCTCATGTAGGGGAGTCGTGATAAAAGACTATTCGGACAAGCCGGTTTTTTACGCATGTTCAATTATCAATAAAGGTATTGTGGACAACAATGATCCGATAACTCTTTTGCCCAATCAGTTTGAAATGCTCAACTATATGAGAAGTCTTAAGACCGAGGGAAAAGAGTATTCGATACTCATGGTCAACGTCATAGATTTCGGTGAGATCAACAGACGCTACGGATATATGACCGGAAACAGCTTACTTAAGGCTGTCGCCGAGAAACTGCAAAGCGAGGGCGGACCCGACGGAAAGGCCTACAGAGGCGAGGGTACCATAATCGCTCTTATAACTCCGAGCATGAAGCTCGATGATATCAAAAAGCTCTACGGGCGCATGAGGGCGTTTACCAGAGAAGGGCTTAAGATCGACGGTAAGACTGTTAAAGCCGAAGTGGGTGGCGGACTTGTCGTTGCGACCGATCTTGATGTCGATGAACATTCGATATACACAAGCGCCAAGTACGCGCTTGATTACTCTAAGACTCAGAAACACGGCAACCTTATTATCTTTCATAACGATCATACAGAGGGCAATAGCAGTAGCATAGAGCTTGTTAATGAAGTCAGAAACTGCGTTCTTAACGGATTTGAAGGTTTTCATCTGGAGTATCAGCCTATTTTTTCAGCGGCAAACGGTAATCTTGTCGGAATGGAAGTTTTTGTAAGATGGCAAAAAGAACCGTACGGAGATGTTTCTCCTTCCGAGTTTGTTCCATGGCTTGAGCAAGATCCGGTATTTTACTCGCTCGGAAACTGGATCCTTGAGACAGCGCTTATTGATGCGATGCCGATAAGGCAGGACCGCAGAGATTTTTATCTGAGCGTAAACCTTGCTTTCATGCAGCTTGAAAAATCCGAGTTTAGAACGACTCTATTGGAGATAATGAGAAAGACGGGATATCCCGCAACGGCGCTTTGCTTACAGCTTACGCAGAGCTGCAGGCAGCTTTCTATCGAGCATTTAAAGAGCCAGGTTGAGTTCCTTAAATCATGCGGACTTAAGATAGGACTAGATGTTTCGGACTTTGCGTCACTTGATCTTGTAAGCCATATGCCGATCGATTTTATAAGCCTTGTGCCTTCGCTTACGGGCGGAATGGAAGATAATCTTACGAACAAGTACATGGTGGAAGCCGTTACTTCTTTTGCGCACAGGCTCGGTATAAGGACATGCTTTACAGGTGTTGAGGATGCGGGAACAGCGGAGCTTGCAAGGCAATATCCCATTTCCGATCTTATGGGATTCTTTTACGGACATCCCTGCAGGATTGAGGACTTTAAGAAAAAATACCTCTAAGGGGGCAATATGAGCAGAACCTTTCGTTACATTCAAAATGACGATGTTCTGAGGTCTTTTAAGGAGTTTAGTGATGTTATCCGCAAAAGACCTGTTGTTATTGCGCGCCACGGAGACTATGTTTTGTATCTAAGCTGCCTTTCGGGAGATATGCTGGGACTTTCAATTGAGAATCTTGAAAAGAGAAAGGTCGTTTTCAGCAGGACTTATGATATAAACAAAACTACGGATGCACTTGTTGCCCGCGGTACAAGGCATGCGGTTCAGAAAATGTCTGAGTTAAGCGATGAGGATGTCAACAGAAAGCGTCTACAGATCTGGAAGTGGTACATCATGGAGTGGCAAAAGAACAATGCCGAGAATGAAGAGGAACTTATGAGTCGTGAGCTTGACTGGGATGACAGCAAAGAGCAGGATAAGGATGATATCCTTGATATGGAATCTTTCCTTCACGGCGCGTATCTAAATCTTGGTGACACGATCCATCTGATAAACACATATCTTAAGAACGAAAAGCATAAGGACATGTTCCGCCGTTTTGCCATAAACGATATCATGGAACTTACCGGTGAAGACACCAAAGACAAATCCATCACCGAAGCGGAGAAGAATCGCAAATCCGAAGATGAAGAAAATCACACCTATCGCTTTACCGTCAGCGTCGAAGCTACCGACAAAGAACACGCCCGCCAGGCGCTTTTAAACTATCTTGCCGGCGATGAGCGCATCAAAGTGCAGAAGTAAATAAAACGTATGCCAAAAGGGCAGCGTTTAGCGACAAAAAATCCCCGGAGGTTTACTCCAATGTCATTAAGTTAACATTGGACTCGGGGACAAAAAGAATCAAAGAGGATGTTGGAATAGTTCCTTCATCCTCTTTTTCTATGTCATTTCCACGTCAAAAAGACGGATTAAAATCCGCCTGAGCTTAACGTGTAAAATTCAAAGCTTTATGCTACCCTATAGAGGAAACCTCTGAAGATTCTTGCAGACTGGTATCTTACCCGGTGCCTGTCTGGTCTAATAGGTACAAGATTTCTTGAAATGATGGTTTCCAGATCTGGTGGAGATGTCGTACCGCGGTAATACTTTCTGCACATGTGAGCTGCGACCGAAAAATTGGCTTTATATGTATATTTTCTTTGCTTTTTCTTAATGACT
>NZ_FPCC01000032.1 GCF_900116875.1 Butyrivibrio sp. INlla21 | reverse complement strand
TCAACAAATGTCACTTCTCCGGTTGGACGAGTCGCTGGTAATGACTTGCTGGTGGTTCCGGCAACGAGATTTCTTATCCTTCGTTGCCAATAGTAGTATTGTTTTTCATTGATCCCGTTTTCATCCAGCCATTTCTTGGCTGATTGACCTGCGGGGCGTTCGTGACAACTGCGAACAATTTCAGCCCATTGGGCTGTGCGAACATCATGTGTGATCTGATCCATACCTGGCCTCCTTTAAAAAACTAGTTAGTTTTTTCAGTTTTTTAAAGTAAACCATAGTTGCGGATTAAATCATAGGCGGATTATTTGACGCTTACACATAAGGAGAAAAAAGTATGAAATGTAACGTATGTGGGATGGAGAATAGCCCGGGAGCTAGCTTTTGCGTAAATTGCGGTCAGCCGCTTATGGGTGATGATATGGTTGTTGAACAGCCGGTTGAAGTTGTTAACAACGTAGGAGCGTTTTCGGGAAATGAGCCTGTAGGAAATCCTGAGGTTGTATATACCGGTGCGGAAAAGACTATAGGTCCAATGATGACCAAAAAAGAGCTGTTCGATATGCCGGAGTTTAATCAGGCAAACAGTACAATAAACGGCTGGACGATTTTCCTGATCATTATGGGAGTAATAAATACAATATATGAGCTTTCAATCGCTTTTGTTCCTATAGACGGAATTCTTATGCTCGTTCTTGGAATAGTTCTTAGAAAGACCAAGAGCCTCGGAGCAGCGATAGGAGTATTGATACTTGGAATTATCTCGCTTGTCGTTGGCATATATACAACCGGAAGACCTGTGGGACTTCTTTATGTTATCGGCGGAGCTATCCTTTGTTCGGTTGCTTCCAAGCTTAAGAATTCATATAATAAGTACCTTGAAACAGGAGAAATATCCTTTGAATAAGCCTCAAGAAAAGGATTTAAAAAGCTGTATTTTATCATATAAAAAATGCTTGCATATGATTTTCAATTATGGTATAGTGATATAGCTGTTGTGAAATAGCACTAACTATAGTTAATTAGAAGATTCATTGAATATAGACAGTGAGGTGAGAAGATATGAAGAACGATATTCAGCCCGAGTTCAACCAGGCTACAGTTACATGCAACTGCGGTAACACATTCACAGTTGGATCAACTAAGTCTGAGATCCACGTAGAAATCTGCTCAAAGTGTCATCCATTCTATACAGGACAGCAGAAGGCTACAGCTGCTCGTGGACGTATTGATAAGTTCAATAAGAAATACGGCATGAACAATCAGTAATTATAAGACATTTAGGAGAGGTTGAGGCTATGGCCTCAACCTCTTTTTAAAACATAGGAAATTCCTTCGGATTTCCTATGTTTTAAAAAGCGCTTCGCTATGGATGCGCAGCTCGCGGAATGGTAGATAATTGCTGCGCAATAACGCTCGCGCGCAAGCATTTAGCGAGCAAAATGCTTTTTTAAGTAATCACGCTTTAAGAGGTAACAACTATGAAGAGACGTAAAGTAAGTCATTATTCAGGTATAGGCGGACAGGCGGTTCTTGAGGGTGTAATGATGCGCAACAAGGATATGTATGCCGTTGCGGTAAGAAAGCCTGATAAGGACATAGCTGTAGAAGTAGATGAATTTCACGGAGTCGCTTACGGAAGCAAACTCCTTAATATACCCTTTGTAAGAGGTGTTTTTGTATTTATCAACTCTCTTATTCTGGGACTCAAGGCGCTCAATTATTCTTCATCATTCTATGAGGAAGAGGATACCAAGCCGACCAAACTTGATGAGAGTATCGATAAGGTTAGCAGCGGACATGAGAATACATTTTTGATGCTCGCAACTACCATTATTTCTTTTGCTTTTGCGATAGTTCTTTTCATGATACTTCCTTATGCTCTTTCTGAGCTTCTTGGTAAGTATGTGAGAAATGCTTCGCTTATAGCGATCATAGAAGGCGTGCTCAGAATCGCTATCTTTATCCTTTATATCCTTTTGATCTCAAGGATGCAGGACATTAAGAGACTGTTTATGTATCACGGCGCGGAGCACAAGTGCATCAACTGTATCGAGAAAGGCAGACCCCTTACTGTAAAGAACGTAAGAAGGAGTTCAAGACTTCACAAGAGATGCGGAAGCAGCTTTATTCTCTTTGTTATGTTTGTCAGCATTATCTTGTTCTTCTTTATTCGAGTTGATTCATATCTTTTGAGAATCGGACTTAGAATCCTGCTTATTCCCGTGATCTCAGGTATTTCCTATGAGATCATAAGACTTGCGGGCAAGACGGATTTTATTCTTGTAAGGATCATTTCAGCACCCGGCCTTTGGCTTCAGAGACTTACGACCAAGGAGCCTGATGATGATATGATAGAGGTAGCCATCAAGTCCGTTGAGGCGGTATTTGACTGGAAGCAATTCCTTAAGGATTCATTCGGATACGAGGTTGACGACAGTTGGCTTCAGGACGATGAGCCTTAACAATATCCTTTGATCTAACAAAAAAGAGATTTTGTCTATGATATACAAAGATATCTTAGAAAATGGAACAGAGACACTTAAGAGAGCCGGAATCACAGAAGCTAAGCTTGATGCCCGGCTCCTTTTAGAATATGTTTGCGAAACGGATCACAGTACACTTTATGCTCATCCCGACAGAGAAGTGTCAGAGGCTGAAGAGCAGAAGTACAACGAACTTCTTTTGAGAAGGGAGAAGAGAGAACCTGTAGCCTATATACTCGGTAAATGGGATTTTATGGGGCTTTCTTTTAATGTTTCAAAGGATGTGCTGATACCTGAGCAGGATACAGAAGCTTTGGTTGAAGAGGCGCTTAGATACTGCGAGGATAAGATGAGAATCCTCGATCTTTGCACGGGTTCGGGATGCATTGCACTGAGTCTTCTTAATTACACCAATGAAACTCACGCAGTGTGCACGGACATTTCCAAAGCTGCGCTTAAAGTGGCAAAAGAGAATGCGGATTCCCTGGGATTTGGTGACAGGGCTGAGTTTATTGAGACAGATCTTTTTCCTGATATAGCTATCGGAAAATTTGACGTTATAGTTTCCAATCCGCCTTATATAGCGACGGAAGTTATAAAGACGCTTGCGCCCGAAGTTAAGGACTACGAGCCGAATCTGGCTCTTGACGGAAGTAAGGACGGACTTGAGTTTTACAGACGAATTGTAAACGGCGCGGGTGAATATCTTTTTTCAAGCGGCTACCTTATCATGGAGATAGGCTACGATCAGGCAGAGGCGGTGAAAGCTCTTTTGACCGAGAACGGGAAGTATCATGACATAGAGGTTATCAAGGATTATGCGGGAAACGACAGAGTTGTGAGAGCCTGCTACTACTAGCGGCGATAGTTTGGCAGCATATTACTTAGTTACTTGTATGAAAAAGGATAGATTATGTTTGACAGATTAGAGGATATATTAAGAAGATATGAGGATATCACGATGGAGCTTAACGATCCGGCCGTTGTTTCGGAGCAGGATAAGTTCAGGAGCCTCATGAAGGAACAAAAGAATCTTGAAGCACTTGTTGAGTGCTATCTTGAGTATAAGAAATGTAATGAGACGATCAGTGACAGCGAATCGATGCTGGATGAAGAGTCCGATGCCGACATGAGAGAGATGCTTAAGGAAGAGCTTTCCGAGGCAAAAGACAAGAAGGTCGAGTTGGAGGATAAGCTCAAGATCCTTCTCCTTCCCAAGGACCCCAACGATGAGAAGAATGTTATCGTTGAGATCAGAGCAGGTGTTGGTGGCGACGAGGCGGCTTTATTCGCAGCCGATATGTTCAGAGCATACACGAGGTATGCCGAGAGACAAAACTGGCGTGTGGAGACGATGAGCGTCGAAGATATAGGTATCGGAGGCATTAAGACTGTCAGCTTTATGATCAAGGGAAACGGCGCATATTCGAGGCTTAAATTCGAAAGCGGAGTTCACCGCGTTCAGAGAATTCCCGCGACTGAATCGGGCGGAAGGATTCACACATCCGCAATAACCGTGGCTATCATGCCTGAGGTTGAGGATGTTGAAGTTGATATCGATATGAATGATTGTAAGTTTGATGTGTTCAGAGCTTCCGGTAACGGAGGACAGTGCGTCAATACTACCGATTCGGCCGTAAGACTTACGCACCTTCCCACGGGAATAGTTATTTCCTGTCAGGATGAAAAGAACCAGCAGCAGAACAAGGCTAAGGCGCTTAAGGTTCTTCGTGCCAAGCTTTATGAGATGGAAAGGGAAAAGAAGCACAGCGAAGAGTCGCAGCTCAGAAAGAGCCAGGTCGGCTCGGGAGACAGATCAGAGAAGATAAGGACCTACAATTTCCACCAGGGAAGAGTTACCGATCACAGGATCAATCTTACTCTTTATAAGATCGATCAGATCATGGACGGGGATCTTGATGAGATAATCGATTCTCTTATCGCCGCTGATCAGGCGGCTATGCTGGCTGCAAATGAGTAAGTATATCGTTGAAGTAAGTTCTTTTATGTTGTAAAATCAATATATAGTCAACATTTGAATAATAATTCAAACATGGAGTAAACATATGGATGCCGGATTTAAATCTGAATTAATTGCATGGGGTGTTGATTGGGACGATGTTCTCGCAAGATTCATGGGAAATGAGGATCTTATTGCAAAATTCATGGTCAAATTTCTCTCTGACAAGAACATGGGAGAGCTTTCCAAATACTTGGAAGAAGGCAATGTCACAGAGGCATTTAAGGCTGTGCATGCTCTTAAGGGAGTGAGTGCAAACCTTGGACTTAAAGGCATGCTGGGCGCCGTATGCGAGCTTACTGAGATTCTGAGAGCCGGTTCCATGGAAGGCTATGAAGAACAATACAATCAGATCAAGCCCAAATATGATGAGCTTGTGACGATACTAAATAAGTTTAAAGATACTGCAATATAATATCATTTGATTCAAGAAAGCTTGGGAAGTAACTGTCCCAGGCTTTTTCTATGCTCTTATCCAGGGTAAATACGTTAAACGCAGTACCTGTCGTGATGACGAGTTCGCCGCCGACAAACCTTATGTTTATCGCAAGCTTAATATCGGATGCGGAAAGATCCGCACCGGCTTTTTCTATGATACTTGCCGTTTCTTTTTCATCAAGGTGAAAGACAAACTTAAATTTTAAGGGAGTTCTTTTACCCTTGATAAGATCAAGGCAGATTGGACGAAGATCGGCCCATCGTGAAAAATCTGCGACCTCGGATTGATCCGACATCTCATCATCATTATAGAATTCCTTATGAACGTGACCGTCGAGATAGAAACTGTTAAATGTATCTATCGCAATCTCCTCGACATAGTAGTTGTCAAAAAGCTCTGTTGTAAGGAGACTCTTCATAAAGGCTTTGTTGTTAGTTGTCTTAACGGATATCATATCTGTCGCCGTTTCCTATCTTTGTTTTTCTCTTGGATAATTATATGATAAAAAAAGTCGTTTGTGTTTATTTTTTAAGTGGTTAAATTTATCTGTTTTAATTCGTATAAATATACTTTATACTTACAAGAAAGTAATAAAGTTTGTTTGAGGGGTTTTTAAAATGGCTAAACTGGTAAGATTAAAGGATATCGCGGACAGGATCGGAGTAAGTACGGTTACGGTTTCTAAGGCTCTTTCCGGTCAAAAGGGAATGAGCGAAGAACTTAGGAACAAGATCAATGTCCTTGCCGATGAGATGGGGTATGTCCCTTCGGTATCAAGGAAGATGGGAAATACCGTAAAGAGTTATACATTGGGTGTTATTATTTCTGAGGCTTATATGAGCGAATACAGCTCTTTTTACAACAGGATGCATCAGCAGGTTTCGCAGATTGCAATGGATAAGGGCTGTTTCACCATGCTGGAAGTTGTTTCCGCCGAAAATGAGAAAAAGAAGGTTCTTCCCCGTATCATCAGTGATAACAAAGTCGACGGTGTTATAGTTATCGGAAGACTTAGCGAAGACTATCTTAATATGATAAAAGAAGAGAGCAATACTCCGATGATCTATCTTGATTTCTGCAATCACAGCGGAGATGAGGATGCGGTTGTTTCTGACAGCTATCATGGCGCGTATGTTCTTACCAATCATTTGTTTAATATGGGACATAGGTATATAGGCTTTGTCGGAACGATACTGGCTTCCGGAACGATCACCGACAGGTATCTCGGATATACCAAGTCACTTCTTGAGCACGGACATCCATTCGTTCGAGATTGGATCATTCCCGACAGGGATCTTAAAACGGGGGAGATGGATTATGAAAGATTCTTTGTCCTTCCCGAGGATATGCCTTCGGCGTTTGTCTGCACTTGCGATCTTACGGCGAGCATGATGATAAAAAGACTTCGTGAGAACGGTTACAAAGTTCCCGAGGATGTATCGGTCGTCGGATATGACAACTATCTTTTCCCCGGATTGTGTGACCTAAAACTTACTACTTTCGGTGTCGATAGCTACGAAATGGGCCGAAATGCAGTTATTAACTTGATTCGAAAAATAAGCGGAGAACGTTACAGACAGGGCGTAACCATTATAGAAGGTCACATGATAGAAGGAGAGAGCGTAAAGAGACTTGATCCGTAAATTACGATAATAAATAAGCCTCACAGATCTTGATATCTGTGAGGTATTTTTTAGCATGTTACAATGATTCCGCCGTCCGCGGCATATGTTGTTGAAACACCTGCGGTGTCGACGATGATAGCATCTTTGAAAGGAACCTTTTTCATTATGAGATCCCTTACAACCGCTGCACGCTCAAAACAGTTAACGTGAGAGATCATAAGCCTTTTCTCTTCGGGGTTCTTGATCTCCGATGCCACAAGCTCCGTCATCTTAACAAGAGCCTTCCTGATACCGATTCCCTGAGCTTTCTGAACAATCTCACCTTTAAGACCGTAACATACGGGCTTGATACTGAGAGTAGAAGCAACGAGAGCCTTCATTCCCGTAAGGCGTCCGTTTTTACGAAGTGCATCAAGTGAATCGAGAACAAAATATGTGAGCATCTCATCTCTGTATGCTTCAATTTCCGGTATTATTTCTTCAAACTTAAGACCCTTATCGGCAAGCTCTGCTATCTTAAGAGCGATCAGAGCCTCTCCGCAGCTTGCAGAAAGAGAATCCGCTATGTAAATATTCTTTTCACCGTATTCTTCGTGATATATATTCTTGGCGAGCAGTGCGCTGTTATAGCTTCCGCTCAGTTTGGATGTGAGCGTAACAACATAAACATCGTCTGCGTCCGTCTGATATGCTTTTACAAAAAGATCCGGAGAAGGGCATGCAGTCTTGGGGCAATCCTCGGATGCCGCAACCTTGGCAAGATAATCTTCCTGATCAAAGGTGTCATCATCCACGATAACGCTGTCACCAACCTGCAAAATAAGCGGTACAAACTCAAATCTGGGATCATTCTTGTATTCAGCAGGTAAATCACAACAGCTGTCTACTACAATCTTATAACTCATAGTGCCTCCACGTATAAACTTGCATACGTAGTATTTAATACTACATGAAGATGATACCACGTATGGACTTATCAGTAAAGCTTAATGAGAGGATGTATCAATAGCCTCTAAGATTGCTTTAGTCTCATTGATAGTCTTGCGGTATTCAAAAGAAATAATAAAAGAACATCCGTTATTCATTGTAACATGAAACGGACTCTTGTTTTTTACATAATTGACATTGACCAAACCTGAGTTGTTTACAGGGCATATCTGAGGGAATTTAACACACTGGCTGTAGAAATTATAGGCGGTTCCCAGCTGTTCGTGAATTCTTCCGTCGGTAAGCCAGATCCTAACATTTCTTCCGACCTCTTTTACGCAGATAATGTCATCTCCGCTAACATAAAGAGTTTCATCATTATCTCTGAGTTCAATTCTGGGTACGTCGGTTTTAATGCTGCTCTTGATAAAGTTGATAATATCGGTAAGATCGGCAACCTTGATGGGCTTATCAAGGTAGAGAATATTATCCGCGACAATGCCTGCTGCAGGAATGAGCGTCCTGTAATCGAGAGATGAGCAGCACATGATGATAGGGCTCGTGATGCCTTTTTCTACGAGCATACGGGCTATCTCAACACCGTTTTCGTTGCTGCTTGTCATGTCGATAAAAAGTCCGTGATACATCTCGGGTTTATACATAAAAGCTTCCGCGTTACCAAAAGAATCTATGTATAATCTGTCACCGAATTCTTTCATAAATCTGTCTGATTGTCTTCCGAGAAGTCTTTCGGTCTGTTTTCTGTCGGCAATATTGTCATCGCAAACTGCAATAAACATGGGGTACCTCTTTTAAATGAAACTGAATTTAATTGGTGAAAAGAAAAGAGCGAGAACCAGGGCAACCTGTATCACTATGATAAGTGGCATTCCGAATTTAAAATACCAGTGCTTGGTCTTATGCTTAAATGCGAACATACCGATGGTTGAGCCCAGGCTTCCGCCTATCAGTGCAAATGCAAAAAGGGTCGCCTCGGGAATACGAAAGGCGCCTTTGCGCGCCTTTCTCTTATCGATTCCCATTAAGGCAAACCCTATAATATTCACTGCTGCAATATAAATTATAAGTAGAGTGAGTGAATTCATAAATTACTTATTCTTAGCTACTTCCTGCATCTTCATTGCACGAACCTTGGAAGAAAGTCCAAAGAGGTTTATGAATCCTTCAGCATCGTGGTGGTCATAAAGATCACCTGTTGTGAATGATGCGATACTCTCGTTGTAGAGAGAGTAAGGTGACTTAGTACCGGCCTTGATGATGTTACCCTTGTAGAGCTTGAATGTAACTTCACCGGTTACGTACTTCTGTGTTGATTCAATAAACGCCTGCTCGGCCTCACGAAGAGGAGTAAACCATTTCCCTTCATATACTATATCGGCAAACTTATTGCCCATATCTTTCTTCATTGTATAGGTATCGCGATCTAAAATCAACTCTTCAAGCTGCTGATGTGCTTCGTAAAGGATAGTTCCGCCGGGTGTCTCATAAACGCCGCGAGACTTCATACCAACAACACGGTTCTCTACGATATCAACGATTCCGATTCCGTTCTCGCCGCCGAGCTTATTAAGTGTGCGGATGATATCGGAAACCTTCATCTCTTTTCCGTTAACTGACTTGGGAACGCCTGCCTCGAATGTCATTGTAACTGTTGTAGGTGTATCGGGTGCGTCCTCAGGTGTCTTGCCGAGTACCAAAAGGTGCTTGTAATTAGGCTCCTGAGCAGGATCTTCAAGCTCAAGACCTTCGTGAGATATATGCCAAAGGTTTCTGTCACGGCTGTAGCTGGAATCAGCTGAAAAAGGAAGATCGATTCCGTGCTGTCTGCAGTACTCGATTTCTGACTCACGTGAATCAAGTGTCCACTTGTCGTTTCTCCAAGCTGCGATGATCTTGATATCGGGAGCAAGAGCCTTGATACCAAGCTCAAATCTGATCTGGTCGTTACCCTTACCTGTAGCGCCGTGGCAGATTGCTGTAGCGCCTTCTTTTCTGGCGATCTCAACGAGCTTCTTGGCGATAAGAGGACGTGCCATAGATGTTCCGAGGAGATACTTGTTCTCATATACGGCATGAGCCATTACACAGGGAACAACGTACTCGTCGCAGAACTCATCTACAACATCGAGGATATAGAGCTTGCTTGCTCCGCAGCTGACAGCTCTCTCCTCAAGTCCGTCGAGCTCCTCTTCCTGTCCGCAGTCGATACATACGCATACTACTTCGTAATCAAAATTTTCCTTGAGCCACGGAATGATAGCAGTAGTATCAAGTCCGCCTGAGTAAGCCAAAATAACTTTTTCCTTAGCCATGTTTTTATCCTTCTTTCATAATGTTATTCAATATTATTGGTGATATAATTAAGAAACGCAGGCGTTTGCCCTTTTTAGCGCGTTGTCTATCATAATATACTCCGCTCTATAAAAAAATGCAATACCAAAATGCATAAATATTTAAAATTTATAAAAAATATGCATAAATATAAATTTTCTGTTGCATATTTTTGTTCGCGGTCGTATACTGAAAAAAGTTTATACATATTAAATCCAGGAAAAGATGGACTTTAGAGAGGTTAATCGGAAATGATCAAAGTAGGAATCATCGGAGCTACGGGATATGCCGGAGCTGAAATAGTAAGACTTTTACAGGCTCATCCGGATGCACAGGTTGTGTGGTACGGCTCAAGGAGCTATATAGATAAGAAGTACAGCGAGACATTCGGAAACTTTTATAAGCTTGTCGATGCCAAGTGCCTTGATGATAATATGGAAGAGCTTGCAAATGAGGTGGATGTGATATTCACCGCAACTCCTCAGGGGCTTTGCGCATCACTTGTAAATGATGACATACTTAATAAGGTAAAGATAATCGATCTGTCAGCTGATTTCAGATTAAAAGATGTAAAGATATATGAGGAGTGGTACAAGATCGAGCACAAGTCTCCTCAATATATAGAAGAGGCTGTTTACGGACTTTGCGAGATCAACAGAGATAAGATCAAAAACGCAAGACTTATCGCCAATCCCGGATGCTATACAACATGTTCCATTTTGACGGCATATCCTCTTGTAAAAGAGGGCCTTATTGATCCGGACACACTTATCGTTGATGCACTGAGCGGTGTTTCGGGAGCCGGAAGAGGCGGAAAGGTGGCTAATCTTTACTGCGAAGTAAATGAGAGCGCCAAGCCTTACGGAGTGGCCGTTCACAGACACACTCCGGAGATCGAGGAACAGCTCGGATATGCGGCAGGTAAGAAGCTGACGATCAACTTCACACCTCACCTTGTTCCCATGAACAGAGGTATACTTGCAACAGAGTATGCAACTTTGGTAAAAAAAGACGGCGCACTTCCGACAGCTTCAGATATTCGCGCTGCTTATGAAAAGTATTACGGAAAAGAGAAATTCATAAGAATCTTGGAAGACGGCGTATATCCCGAGACAAGATGGGTTGAGGGAAGTAATTTCACAGATATAGGATTTAAGATTGACGAGCGCACAGGCAGGATCATTATGATGGGTGCACTCGATAATCTTGTAAAAGGTGCAGCGGGTCAGGCTGTTCAGAATATGAACATAATGTTTGGCTTTGATGAAGCCAAGGGACTTGATCTTGTTCCCAGCTTCCCGTAATGCATAAGCTTTAGGAGAAAAAGATGGTTCGTACTATGACTATGGAAGATTATGATGATGTCTATGCACTTTGGATGTCCATTCACGGTTTCGGAATGAGATCGATGGACGATTCCAGAGAAGGAATAGAGAGATTCATAAAAAGAAATCCGAATACGAGTGCAGTTGCAGTGGAAGACGGCAAGATAGTAGGAGCGATCCTTTGCGGGCACGATGGCAGAAGAGCTTGTCTTTATCATGTATGCGTGAGCGAGAAATACAGAATGCACGGAATCGGTAAGCAGATGGTGCATTTTTGCTGTGAGCAGCTTAAGAAAGAAAAGATCAACAAAGTCTGCTTAAATGCATTCGTAACAAATGTTATTGGTAATAAATTCTGGCAGAAGATGGGGTGGACACTCAGATCTGACATGAATTATTATGACTTTACGTTAAATGAAGAGAACCTCACGGTTTTCAACAAGTGATATCTTTGTAATTTATATATTCTATAAAAGAGGATGGCATCAGATATGAAGGATATTGTAGGTGGTGTAACCGCTGCAAAAGGTTTCATGGCAGCAAGCTGCGAAGCTAATATCAAGTACAAAGACAGAACCGACATGGCTTTTGTTTATTCGGAAGTTCCTTGCGTATGCGCGGGAACTTTTACAACTAATGTGGTAAAGGCTGCTTGTGTTCAGTGGGATCAGCAGATAGTTGAATCGGGCGATCCGATGCAGGCTGTTGTTATAAATTCCGGAATAGCCAATGCTTGTACCGGAAAGGAAGGCTTTGATGCTTGTATAGCAACGGCTAAGGCTGTTGAGAAAACTCTCGGAGTCGATTATAAATCCGTAGCGGTAGCATCGACCGGTGTTATCGGAATGCAGCTTCCTGTTGATAAACTTGTTATGGGTGTCGAGAAGATGAGTAAGACGCTCGACGGAAGCATTGAAGCCGGAACGGCGGCGTCCAAGGCTATCATGACAACAGATACCGTCAATAAAGAGATCGCGGTATCTTTTGAGATTGACGGAAAGACGGTTACTCTCGGAGGAATGAGCAAGGGATCAGGTATGATCCATCCTAATATGTGTACCATGCTCGCATTCCTTACAACAGACATTTCGATCGATAAGAGTCTTTTGCAGGAGGCGGTAAGCGATGTTGTTGCAGAGACTTTCAACATGATCACCGTTGACGGCGATACATCAACCAATGATACGCTCCTTTGCATGGCAAACGGAGAGGCCGGAAACAAAACAATAAGATCCAAGGGTGATGAGTATGTGATCTTTAAGAAAGCTCTTATACATGTGTGCAGATTCCTGGCTAAGAAGATGGCTGCGGACGGAGAGGGAGCAAGCAAGCTCTTTGAAGCAAAGGTTGTAAATGCCAAGACATTGGAAGATGCAAGAACACTTTCAAGAGCGATCGTAGGTTCCAATCTTTCAAAGGCAGCGATATTCGGATGCGATGCGAACTTTGGAAGATTTTTATGTGCGATGGGTTATTCGGGAGCAGAGTTCGATCAGAACGATGTTGAGCTCTATTTCCAGAGTCCCAACGGAAGAATAGAGGTATTCCATAAAGGTGTACCGCTTGATTTTGATGAGAACGTTGCACTCAAGATAATGAAAGCTGATGAGGTCACCGTTTATGTTGATATGAACGAGGGAACCGAGGAAGCTACGGCTTGGGGATGCGATCTTACTTATGACTATGTCAAAATAAATGCAGATTACAGGAGCTGATAAAATGGATAAGGATATGCAGGAAGTATTAAAAAAGGCGGAGGTGCTTGTTGAGGCGCTTCCCTATATTCAGAAATTCAACAGGAAGATCATCGTTGTTAAGTACGGCGGAAGTGCCATGAGCAACGAAGAACTCCAGAAAAATGTAATAACAGATGTTACCTTACTTAAACTTGTTGGATTTAAGCCCATCATCGTACACGGTGGCGGAAAAGCAATAAGTTCATGGGTTTCCAAGGTCGGAAAAGAAGCCGAGTTCGTTAACGGTCTTAGGGTTACTGACAGTGAGACGATGGAGATCGCCGAGATGGTACTCGGACGAGTAAATAAGCAGCTTGTGACTATGGTTCAGGAGCTTGGCGTTAAGGCAATAGGTATCAGCGGCAAGGATTCAGGTCTTTTGCATGTTAATAAAAAGCTTTCCGGCGGACAGGACATCGGATTTGTCGGAGATATCGATAAAGTTGATCCCAAGATCCTTTTTGATCTTCTTGATAATGACTATCTTCCTATCGTAGCGCCCATCGGACTTGACGATAATTTTGATACATATAATATCAATGCGGATGATGCCGCTTGCGCTATAGCTAAGGCTGTAGGAGCCAACAAGCTTGCTTTCCTTACGGATATTGAGGGAGTTTACAAGGATATCAAAGATCCTTCATCCTTTATCTCAAGACTTACATGCTCTGAGGCAGATGCTCTTATCGCTTCAGGAAATATCGGAGGCGGGATGCTTCCCAAGCTCAACAATTGCACTGATGCCATCAGAAAGGGCGTTAACAACGTGCATATTCTTGACGGAAGAATTCCTCATTGCCTTCTTCTTGAAATCTTTACCAAGAAGGGTGTCGGAACCATGTTTATGTCGGATGACGACGTTCTGGCAAGAGCGGAGTAAGCCGGTTGCGGCTTTTTAGTGCATTATTTGCGAGGAGACTTTAATAATTATGAGTGAGACTATGAAAAAATATATAGAAGAGGCTGAAAGCGCTCTTCTTCATACATATAACCGTTATCAGATCGTTTTGGACAAAGGAGACGGAGGTCACCTCTACGATATCGACGGAAAAGAGTATCTTGATTTCGTATCCGGAATCGCAGTATTTGCTCTCGGATATAACAACAAGGCATACAACGATGCATTGAAGGCTCAGATAGACAAGCTTCTTCATACATCAAATTACTACTACAATGTTCCGGCAATAGAAGCTGCCAAGAAGATCAAAGAAGTGTCCGGAATGGACAGAGTCTTTTTCACAAACAGCGGAGCTGAGGCTGTTGAAGGCGCTCTCAAAGCTGCCAGGAAATATGCATATCTCAAGGATGGCAAGACCGATCATGAGATCATCGCAATGAACCATTCATTCCACGGAAGAACCTTCGGAGCTCTTTCCGTAACGGGAAATCCTCATTACAGAGAGGCTTTCCGGCCGATGATCGGTAATATAAAGTTTGCAGATCTCAATGATTTTGACAGCGTACTTGCACAGGTTAATGACAAGACATGTGCGATCATAATGGAGACTGTTCAGGGAGAGGGTGGAATATTCCCTGCTACCGAAGAGTTCCTTACCAAGGTAAGAGCTCTTTGCGATGAAAAAGACATTCTCCTCATCCTTGATGAGATTCAGTGCGGAATGGGAAGAACGGGCTATATGTTTGCTTGGCAGAAGTACGGAATAAAGCCCGATATCATGACTACAGCCAAGGCACTTGGATGCGGAGTTCCCGTAGGAGCATTCTTATTAAACAAAAAAGTCGGAGAGAATTCTCTTGTTGCGGGTGACCACGGAACAACATACGGCGGAAACCCCTTTGCATGCGCGGCTATTAACAAAGTCCTTGATTTATTCAAGGAGGACAATATAATAGAGAATGTGAATAAGGTGGCACCGTATCTTGAAAAGCGTCTTGATGAACTCAAGGATAAATATGATTTCATCACAGACAGAAGAGGTGCGGGACTCATGCAGGGACTTGTGCTTAACAGGCCTGTAGCGGACGTGATAAACAAGGCACTTGACAAGGGACTTATCCTTATCAATGCCGGTGCCGAGATTATCAGATTTGTGCCGCCGCTTATAATTACCAAGGAAGATGTAGATGACATGATCGAGATTCTCGATTCATGTTTAGGGGATTTATGAAGCTTAGAACCAGAATTTTTTCTATAATACTTATAATATGCACAGTTTTGGGAGCGGTTTTATACGCTCGTTCGGGTCAGAGCATTTTCGAGGAACACACTCTTTTTAACGGCGGAAGAACAACCGTTAGAGTTTGGTATACCGACGATGCTCTTACTCCTTATCTTCAGAGCAAGGCTGTAGCTTATTCGGAGACCATGAGCAAGGTTAGAATCGAGCCCACTCTGGTTTCCGGAATTGAGTATCTTGAGGCGGTAAACAAGGCCTCTCTTAATAACAGCAAATATCCGGATCTTTTTATAATAACAAATGATTTGCTTGAAAAGGCGTATTTGGCGGGGCTTGCGCTTGAGATAGACAACTCCGGCAATTTTCTTAATGAAGAATCATTTCCTAAGGCTGCTGTAGACAGCGTTACTTATAACGGAAGATGCATCGGCTATCCTTTCTATTTTGAGACCAGCTCACTTGTCTATAACAAAACTTATCTTGAGGACATGGCCAAGGAGCAGCTTGAGATACAAAAAGAGATGGAGTCATTACCCGATCAGTCACCCGATGCGACGCAGGTTGCTGAAGAAGCCGAAGAGGCAGAAGTTTCCGAGAGCGATGTTAATCCCAAAGATGGTGAAGAGGAGCAAACAGATGAAGGCATCAGTGAAGAGGCGGTTGAGGAGACAGTTTCTGATTCTATTCCCAATACCATCTCCGGAATTCTTACATTTGCCCAGAACTATAACGCTCCCGAACAGGTTGAAGCCGTGTTTAAGTGGGACGTTACCGATATTTTCTACAATTATTTCTTTGTCGGAAATTACATGAATGTAGGTGGAGACGCGGGAGACGATGTTTCTAAGATCGATATTTACAATACGGATACCATTAGCTGTATGAAGATCTATCAGCAGCTTAATCAGTTCTTTGCTATTGATTCTAAGTCTGTGGATTATGACAGTGTGGTTCAGGACTTTATTGACGGAAAGATTGTATTCACCGTAGCTACAACAGATATCCTTCGCAGGATTGAAGAGGCCAAGGCCAATGGTGAGTGCGAATTTGATTTCGGCGTTGCCGATATGCCGGGGCTTACCGGAGATTTTAAGACAAGAACAATGTCTGTTACGGAATGTATTGTTGTTAACGGATATTCGGAACATCCATACGAAGCCAATGCTTTTGCTAAATATCTTTGTAAGGACAATTCCGGTGATATTTATAAGATGAGTGGTAAACTCGCTGCACATTACAATGTTAATTACGGCGATCCCAATCTTGATACGTTTGTGGATGTTTATGCGGATTCAGTTCCAATGCCCAAGACTATTGAGACAAGTAATCTTTGGATGGAGCTTGAGATCGCATTTACCGAGATATGGAACGGAGCGGACTGTAACAGCACTTTGAAACAGGTCTCAGAGAGTATAATGAAGCAAGTCACGGGTAAAGAGTATACCGAAGATACCATCCCGGATCCCAATGATGATGTCATTACTGCTGGGCTGAAAGAAGAAGCGGACTAATGTTACGAACTATTAATTAGACTTGCACATTTTACAAAATTAGACTAGAATAAAAAAAGCATGGTGGGGTCCTCATAATACATGGAGGATACATGCATAAATATTTAATACCGATATTATTACTTATCACACTCACCGGTTGTACAGCGGTGCAGAGCGGATCGGAGCTTGTTATCAGTAAGGATGCCGAAGAAGCGAGCGTATTTAAGTCTGTGGATTCGAGTGACGGCGGAAGTGATATCGTATCGGATGAGACAGTTTCTTTGGAACCGGAAGAGATAGTCGTTTATGTCTGTGGGGCAGTAATCAATCCCGGGGTATACGAACTGTCATCAAACAGCAGAGCAGGTGATGCAGTTACCTGTGCGGGAGGCTTTTCGGAGGACGCCGATATAAATTATGTTAATCTGGCAGCTCCGATTTCTGACGGTAGTAAGCTATTTATTCCCACTGTTGAAGAAGTCAAAGAAAACTGCGGTTATGCCGGGGAAGCTTCTTTTGGAGACAGTGTACAAGGAAATGGTCTTATTAACATCAATACCGCTTCTGTCGAAGAGCTTAAGACACTTCCGGGTGTGGGAGATGTCACTGCCAATAAGATAGTCGAGTATAGGCAGAAGAACGGCAATTTCAAAAGTATTGAGGATATCATGAAGGTATCCGGAATTAAAGATAAACTTTTTTCCAAGATCAAGGAAAAAATAACTACATCATAACAAAAAAATTATAGGGAACGGTGGAGTAATGGGAAAAGTAGCACTAGTAGTTGACGATGAAAGAAGTATTGTAAAGGGAATCAAGTACAGCCTTGAGCAGGACGACATCATGGTTGAATGCGCGTACAACGGCGAAGATGCTGTGACAATGGCATCCAAGAGAAGCTATGACGTTATCATTCTTGATGTTATGCTTCCTGCAATGTCAGGATTTGAAGTATGTCAAAAGATCAGAGAGTTTTCTGATGTGCCGATCATAATCCTTACAGCTAAGGGCGAAGATATGGATAAGATTCTCGGCCTTGATTACGGCGCTGATGATTATCTTACCAAGCCTTTCAATGTTCTTGAGCTTAAAGCAAGAATCAAGGCTATTATGAGACGTTTCGCCAAGAACAATCCCGATGAAGACAGCATGGTATTCGGTAATCTCAAGATTAACCAGGAATACAGACGTGTATATATTAAGGACAAGGAGATCAATATCACAGGACGTGAGTATGAAGTTCTCGAGTTCCTTGCTTCTCATCCCGGAAGAATCTATTCAAGAGATATGCTTCTTGATGCTATTTGGGGAGAGAAGTTTGTTGGTGATGCCAGAACAGTAGACGTTCATATCAGAAGATTGCGTGAGAAGATTGAAGAGAACGCAAGCGATCCTCAGTATGTAAAGACTAAGTGGGGCAGCGGTTATTATTTCCAGATGAACTGATTTTGATATGAAACAAGATACATATATATCCGATAGCAAATCCAAGCTATCTAAATTTAATGAACTTTTTAGTAGTCTAAAAGCACATTTCTTTTTAGCTATATTTTTGACAGGACTTGCATGTTGTCTTACCATGCATGTCCTGATCTTTAATGACTATGAAGAACGTGCTGTCGCTGTCAGAATATCTGAGATGCAGACGCAGCTCAGACTTCTGTCAAATCGCCTTATAAAATACAATTATTTGCAGGATACGGATGATCCTGTCATCAATGCCGAGATTGATTATTTGTCTAATTTTAATAACGGACGAGTTATCATTATTAATGATGATCTCAACGTTATTAAGGATACTTATGAGATCAGTAACGGCAAATTTATTGTGTCTGAAGAAACGGTAAATTGTTTGAAATCCGGTACGCGCGGAACTTTTTCAAAATTCGACAAGAAATACGGAGCTATAGAGCTGGTGGTCCCTATCGTTGAAACCAAGAATGCGGAAGGGGAAGACGTTACGTATGAGGATGATACCGAAGTGGTGCGAGGTGCTATCCTTTTATGTATCTCCATGGATCCGATCAGACGTTCTTTGACCAAATTGAGTAGGAGAATAGCGGTTTATGAAGGTGTTATCATCTTTACGATTATCTGCATAGCTTATATGCTTGCTCAGAAGTTGATGAAACCATTCGATAAAATTACAACTGATATCAATGAAGTTAAGGCCGGTTACACGGAAGATTCTATTGAGGTTCCGACACTTACCGAAGCCAGACATATAGCTATTGCGTTTAATTCACTTTTGCGACGAATGAAAGTTTTGGATGATTCAAGACAGGAATTCGTGTCAAATGTGTCGCATGAGCTCAGAACGCCAATCACATCTATGAAGGTTCTTGCGGACTCTCTTTTATCTATGGGTGAAGATGCACCGATTGAGATGTACAGAGACTTCATGGAAGATATCGGAAAAGAAGTTGACCGAGAAAATCAGATTATCGGAGATCTCCTTACTCTTGTTAAGATGGATAAGAAATCTCCCGAGCTTGATATTAAGTCTGTCAAGATTGAAAATCTTATTGAGGGCGTACTTAAGAGAATTAAGCCTATTGCAATGCAGAGAGATATTGAGCTTATCTTTGAAAGCAGACGTACAGTTACGGCTGAGGTAGATGAGGTCAAGATATCGCAGGTAATCACCAATCTTGTTGAGAACGGTGTTAAGTACAATAAGGATGGCGGAAGCGTCAAGGTTATTCTTGATGCGGATCATCAGTTCTTTACCGTTAAGGTAATGGATACCGGAGTCGGAATTCCGGAAGATTCGCTTGAGCATGTCTTTGAGAGATTTTACCGTGTTGATAAATCAAGATCCAGAGAGATCGGTGGCACGGGTCTTGGACTTGCTATTGCAAGAAGCGCTGTTCTTATGCATAGAGGAACAATTGAAGTTGACAGTAAGCTTGGAGAGGGAACTACGTTTACAGTTAAGATTCCTTTGATCATAGCTACCGAAAAATAATTGGGTGCAGTTTATGTTATTTAAAAAGAGAGGATTGTACAACAAAATAGCCGTTATTTGCGGTATTATTCTTACCGCTTCTTTTGTGGTATCTTGCGCAGGACAAGAAGTAGCTGATGAAAACGTGAAGATCTATTACATAGGACCTAAGGGCAATGGCCTTGAGTCATGGGGCAGTGAAGTTAAGGTCAATACTATAGAAAATGAAAAAGCGGTTGAAGAGCTGCTTGGCGAATTGTCTAAAGATATCGTTACTTCCAAGGCACAGGCGGCAATTACGGATCCCATTTCAATCAAAAGTTTTAAGATTGAGGGAGATGTTGTAAAGCTTGATTTTTTTAAGGGTTATGAACAGCTCGGAAGAATTGAAGAGGTGCTTCACAGAGCGGCGATAGTTAAAACGCTTACACAGCTCAAGAAGGTCAATTACGTATCTTTTGCCGTGGAAGGACAGCCTATTACCGATCATCTCGGAAATCAAGTCGGAGAAATGAAATCCGAGGATTTCATCTTCAATATCGGAAGTGAGCTTAATGAATATGAGCAATATGAGATAAAGCTTTATTTTGCAAATGAGTCAAAAGATAAGCTGGTTCCTGTATATAGATCCGTTGTTTACAACAGTAGTGCTTCGGTTGAAAAAATGGCTGTTGAGCAAATCATTGCAGGACCTAAAAACGATCAGATCTGTCCGACTATTGCACCTGAAACCAAGGTTAGTAATCTTAGTGTAAAAGATGGCGTTTGCCACATTGATTTTTCGAAAGACTTTTTATCGGAGCCTTTCGAGATAGATCCGGAGCTTGCGATCTATTCGATCGTAAATACGGTCACGGAGTTTCCGAATGTTGAGAAGGTTGAGCTTAAGGTTGAAGGATCTGATGAATTTATGTTCAGAGACTTCCAGATCTCTGGCTTGTATGAAAGAAATCCTTCTCTTATAAACTGATCTTAAGGAGTATTATTTTTTATATTTGATTTATGAAAAGGCCGTTTGTTGTTATAGCAT
Source organism: Butyrivibrio sp. INlla21 (assembly GCF_900116875.1). GTDB lineage: Bacteria > Bacillota > Clostridia > Lachnospirales > Lachnospiraceae > Butyrivibrio. The sequence goes on along the minus strand of NZ_FPCC01000032.1, from coordinate 7,316 downwards.
CATTGATCACGGCGATTGTCTTTATTTATCTGAACATTTCTTTTGATAATATTGTCTGTATGCCTGCAAAAGAGCTTGACGGCTCTTTTGCGGAACTTATCGGAGTGGTTTCCAAAAAAGAATTAAAAACCATATATTCGGGCGATATCGTAAGTGTGATATATCTTGTGCCCAAAGATAAATTCCAAAGAAAAACAAAGTATATAGAGTGTTATCTTGATCCGTGCGAAGAAAAGATTCCCAATATCGGGGAAGAGGTTCTTGTCAAAGGTAAAGTATACACGTTTAAAGCACCGCGTAATCCCGGTGAATTTGACAGTCGTCTTTATTATTCAACATTAAAAATTTCATATAGGATAAAAAGCGCTGAGATAGTTGCTGGAAACGGTAATAAGGACATCGTTAGAGAGAGCTTAAGCTACATCAGATATAAGCTTGAGGAAGCACTTGATAACAGTCTTTCCCCTGAAGACAGTGCAGTGATGAAAGCGATGCTGTTGGGAGACAGAGCGTTTATGGATGATGAGATAAAAGAGCTTTATAAAAACAGCGGAATCGTCCATATTCTGGCTGTAAGCGGACTCCATATAATGGTCATCGGAATGGGGATCTATAAGCTGCTTAAGCGTTTTAAAATCCCGCCTTGGATCAACGCGGCTATTCCGCTGTTATTTATGTATCTCTACGGCGAGATGTGCGGGATATCTTCATCATCGTTCAGGGCGATCTGCATGTTCTGTCTAAGGCTTATTGCTCCTCTTGTCGGAAGGACATACGATCTTTTATCCGCGCTTGCTCTTGCGGAGATTCTTTTGATCATTGATCAGCCGCTATATCTTTATAACAGCGGATTTTTGTTCTCCTTCGGTGCCGTACTCGGTATAACCGTCGTTAAACCAAGGCTTGAGAAGAGTCTTTTTCATAATTCCAAGGTAAAAGAGAATATTATAGCGCAGGGATTGCTGGCGGGGATTTCGGTTATGTTGGTGACGCTTCCTGTTTATCTGGAGTTTTACTACACATATCCTATATATTCGCTTATCACGAATATCATTGTTATTCCCTTGATGGGAGTTTTGTTGGTGTGCGGAGTACTGTGTCTGCCGTTTGGTTATATTATCGGCAGTGTGCCGGTAATGACGGGAGCGCCGGTTAACGGCTTGAATATTCCGGGCATTGCCGTTCATGGCATTTTGACGCTATATAAGATTCTTTGCGGAATACAGAATAATATGCCCGGGAATATGCTGTATCCGGGACATAAGGAGTGGTACAGAGTTGTTATATACTACGTGCTTCTTGGCGTGTGGCTGTATATGCAGAATAGGAATGAAAATAAGAGAACCTTCAGTCTAATGATTCCGGCGCTGGCATTAACAATCTTGTGCATTACTATTCCGCACGGCCTAAAGATTACCGCAATCGATGTCGGTCAGGGTGATGGAATTGTGATTGAGGCGGGGCGCAGAAACATTCTTATTGACGGCGGGAGCAGCAGTAACAATAAAGTTGGGAAGTATTCGCTTATTCCGTTCTTGCGATATGAAGGAATAGGGCAGCTTGATGCGATAGTCGTAAGCCATGAGGATGAAGATCATATCTCGGGAATATTGGAAATCATGGACGGAATAAAGAAGGGTGGAATTAAAGTTAGGATGCTTATCTTACCTGACGTTTCGGAAAGCTCAAGAGGCGATAACTATCATAGCCTTGAAACAATGGCAAAAGAGCTGGATATACCGATTGAATATATGAGTAAGGGAGAAAGTTTTGAGTTACCCGTAAAAGACGGCATTTCAACACGGATGCTGGAATTGACATGCCTCAATCCAACTGAAAAAATGAGCACCGAAGGAGCCAATGCATACTCCACGGTTTTGCATATGCGTTACGGCGCATTTACAGCTCTTTTTACGGGGGATGTTGAAAAAGAGGGAGAAGATCAGCTTGTAGATACAATAAGGGCAAATACGGAAAAATATGGAGATATAACACTACTTAAAGTTGCCCACCACGGATCGCAATATACAACCTGCGAAGAGTTTCTTGAACTGACTCATCCTAAGCTTGCCGTAATAAGCTGCGGAGAGAACAATTCCTACGGGCATCCTCATGGGGAGCTGCTTGAAAGGCTAAAAGAGCATGATGCTCGAATATATCGGACCGATAAACTGGGAGCGATAAGCTTCGCTGTTTCTTTTGAAGGCGAAGTAAGAGTAAGCAGCATGCTTAAGCCACAGACAATAGATAATCAGGAGTAAAGATTACGATAATAAAAAACAGGTATAGCGTTAAATGCTATACCTGTTTTTGAAATGATCAATTAAGTCGAATCGAAATATCTTTTATCAAAATTAGAATGAATAACCGTTTGATCTGTTATAGCCTTCGCAGATAGCGTTGGTGTTCTTGATAATGAAGTAAAGACCAACATACACACCTACACCGCAAAGAAGTGCTCCGATAACCATCCAAAGAAGAATTGTTGTTCCGTTCTCTTCAAAAGTCATACCGTATCTGGGAGCGTTGTTATAAAGTCTGTTTCCTACCTTGTAGTACCAGTAGAAGCAATAGATACCGCATGTTATCATACCAAGAAGAATAAATGCTACAAGACCGGGAGTCTCTTCTCCGTCGCCATCGCAGGCAATGTTTATATCTCTTGCAAGTGTATAGATGAAATAGTATGTGTAGATACCGCAAGTTATAAGTGAAAGCAAGATGAGTATAAGCAGGTTTCTGTCAGTTTTGAGAGGTGCAGATCCTGTGTAAGCGTTGTTGTTTCCTGTAAAAGTATCCTTTACATCGTTGACTGCGCTTGTGAATCCCTGCTCTGCAGAATTGAAAACATTATTGGCTGCATTTTCGATCTGCTTGAATGAATCAGGTGCTACTTCCTTTCCGCAATTGGGGCAAATTTTGGTGCCGTCCGGAACTTCGTGACCACAATTAGAACAAAACATAAAAATCTCCTCCTAAAAAATATAATTAAGTAATTTATATATGAACCCGTTTTTGGGATCAAATCTAACTATCGCATCGTTCGCATCAAATAATCTGTATATATATATAACAAAATATAGAGCGATAATGTTGCATATGATCAAGTTATATATTTTCTTTGGGATTCTCTTTTTATTAAGAATAACAATAGCAGCAGGTAAAGGAACCCAGAACAGCGGGTGGAACCTGAATGCCGACTTAAAATCAAGCAGAAGTGCAGAATGAACGCCTCTTGTCGTTCCGCAGCCGGGGCACGATACTCCGGTCAAGAATCTTATAGGACATCCTATACCGACAAAATGAAAAAAAACATATAGCGCAACCACCGCAAATACGGCTATCCATAAATCCTTGTTCTTCATAACATGCAAAGTATAACATAAAATATCGAAAAGTTCTATTTGAGATGAGTTTTTTGAGCATCTATGATAACATTAAGGCTGGAGTGTGAATTGAAATGGCAGCAAAAACATCGGATTTTAAGGTAAAGCAAAAACAGCTTAATGAGGATATTACATCCGGGAATCTAAAGCAGTGCTATCTTGTCTACGGAGAAGAGGCATATCTTCGCCTTCAGAACAGAGATAAGCTTGTAAAGGCAATGGGAGGAGATGCTTCATCCATGAATTTTACAAGATACGAGGGCGATGCTTGCGATCCCGCAGCCATCATAGATATGGCGGAGACGATGCCTTTTTTATCGGACAAAAGAGTTATCCTTGTCGAGAACAGCGGATTCTTTAAAAGCGGATGTCCGGAGCTGGCTGATTATTTAAAAGAGCCTGCTGAAGCAGCTTATTTTATCTTTGTTGAAAAAGAAGTCGACAGAAGAAAAGATATCTACAAAGCCGCAGCGAAGCTCGGTCTTGATATAAACTGCGACGAACAGGATGAAGATACGTTAAAGAGGTGGATAGCATCTAAGTTCAGGTCCGAGGGAAAAAACATTTCGGCCGGAGCGGTAGCTTTTTTGATCGACAGAGTCGGAACCGACATGTCCAATATCAGCACGGAAATTGAAAAGCTTGTGTGCTATTGCATCGACAGAGATGAGGTTACAAACGCCGACATCGAGGCAGTGTGCGCGAACTGGATTACCAGCAGGATATTTGCGATGACCGACGCCATAGTCGAGAAAAACAGGAAAAAAGCGATAGATCTTTACTACGATCTTCTTGCACTCAAAGAGCCGCCTGCCAAGATACTTGCCCTTATAACAAGGCAGTTCAATTTGATGCTCCAGATAAAAGAGATGGATGAGAACAGGAAAGATAAGGGAACGATCGCAAGTGCGGTCGGACTTATGCCTTTTCTTGTCGGTAAGTATGTAGCTTGGGCCAAGAATTATTCATATAAAGAACTAAGAGATGCGCTTGAGCTATGTGCGTCCAATGACGAAGCCGTTAAAACAGGTAAGCTTGATTACGTTATCAGCGTTGAAATTGTCATTATAGGTTGCACGGGTAATTAAGAAAATGAATTTGAAAAACGGCTGCCCAAGGCTTATACTATAATTTGACGTTTCTCATAAAAGGAGGAGAGTTTTGAACAGACCAAGACCACAGGAAATATACAGACATTTCAAGGGGAATATGTATCAGGTGATAGCGATTGCCACACACTCTGAGACAAGGGAAGAAATGGTTGTTTATCAGGCACTTTACGGGGACTACAAGTTCTATGTAAGGCCTCTTGATATGTTCATGTCTGAAGTTGACAGAAATAAATATCCTGAAGTAACGCAGAAGTACCGTTTTCAGAAAGTAGAGGTGTCCGAGAATACTACACCGAGTACTCAGCCCGAAGTGGTAACACCCCAAAGGGAAACTGTTTTACCCAAGATTAACGTTGCTCCCTCCGCACCGGCATCAAGTAAGGAAACTATCAGACAGAACTTTAGGAATGAGCCCTACAAGCCTTCCAAGGTCATGGAAAAAAGTGTCGACGAAGAAGCAGAGGATCTTCATCTTGATCCCCTCGTTATCAAGTTTCTTGACGCAGATCTTGCGGTTGAGAAAAATGATATTTTATCCAAGCTTCGTCCGATAATAACAAACGATATGATAGATATCATGGCTATGTCGATGGGCGTAGTCGTAAAGGAAGGCGATGTGCTCGACAGATATAACGATCTTCGCACCTGCCTTACCACAATGGAAAAATACGAAAGTACCAGATTAAGGAGCTAGTTTATTTATGAAATTACTTTCAATTGCGATTCCTTGCTACAATTCTGAAAGTTATATGGAAAAGTGTATAGAGTCACTTTTGGTTGGCGGTGAAGATGTTGAGATCATCATTGTCGATGACGGTTCCAAGGATAGAACCGCACAGATCGCCGACGACTATGCGAGCAAGTATCCGACTATCGTAAAGGCTGTTCACAAGCCCAACGGCGGACACGGAAGCGCCGTTAATGCAGGTATCGAGAATGCGACAGGTCTTTTTTTCAAGGTCGTTGATTCCGACGACTGGGTAAAAGAGATTGCGTATCGCAAGATTCTTTCCACACTTGCCGAGCTTGCAGGCGGTGATACACAGCTTGACCTTCTCATCAGTAACTTTGTTTATAACAAAGTTGGAGAGAAGAAACACAAGGTAATGCGTTATGCCAATATGTTCCCTATTGAAGAGCTCTTCACATGGAAAGACATTAAGAGAACTCCCAAGGGAAAATATCTTCTTATGCATTCCGTTATCTTTAGGACCAAACTCCTTCGTGAGTGCGGCCTTAAGCTTCCGGAGCACACATTCTATGTAGATAATATCTATGTTTATAACCCGCTTCCGTTCGTTAAGAACATGTATTATCTGGATGTGAATTTCTATTATTACTATATCGGACGTGAAGATCAGTCTGTAAATCAGAAGATCATGCTCTCACGTATCGACCAGCAGCTCAGAGTCAACAAGCTTATGATCGATTACTATGTAGAGAACATCGGAATGATCCGTTCACAGTGCGAAAGACACAAGTATATGTTCAATTATCTTGAGATCATCACGGCTGTATCATCGGTTCTTCTTATTACCGAGGATACTCCCGAGAATCTTGCCAAGAGAAAAGAACTTCTTGACTATATTAAGAGTAAAAGTTTCTTGCTTTATCTTAAAATTAGATATAGTATTGAAGGAACATATATTTACTTACCCGGAAAGGGTGGAAGAAAGATCACGCTTGCAGGATATAAGCTTCTGCAGAAGATATTCCACTTTAATTGACGGGCCGCTTGTTTTGCAGAATTAGGGGAAATAATAATTATGAAGGGAAAAATAAAGGTAAGAGAATTATTACGTTTGGGATTACCGATACTTATGTATCTGCCCATATATGGAATTTGGTTCACGCTTTTGGAGAAACGCAGATTTTCGCATTACGCACTTATACATACAACGCTTGATGATAAGATTCCGTTTTGTGAAGTGTTTATTATTCCATATCTTTTGTGGTTTTTATATGTTTCGGGTACCGTTTTGTATTTCTTGTTTAATATGGAAGTAGAAGATTATTACAAGTGCTTCATGTTCCTTGTGACAGGGATGACCCTGTTTTTACTTATCTCTACGGTATTTCCGAATATGCACCACCTTCGTCCCGAGGTATTTCCAAGGGATAACGTGTTCACGCGCATGATTGCCTCGTTATATAAGACCGATACACCGACCAATCTCTGGCCGAGTATTCACGTATATAACTCATTGGGTGCCATGATAGCGGTCAGACACAGTAAACGTATCAAAAAGGCAGGAAAGATATTCAGTGACATTCTGGGAGTGTCAATTATTCTTTCAACAATGTTTATCAAACAGCATTCGGTTTATGATGTACTTACGGCCTTCTTTATGGCCATCATATTCTATCTGGTATTTTATCATTCGACTGTTGTTGAGAGCTTTTGCAAAAAAAGAGAAGAGAAGCTTGCTTTTAGATACGAATAATTATGATCATAAAAAATGCGGTCTGCAGTTAATTCTGCAGACCGCTTATTATTTGCAGTGCGCCTAGCGGCGCACGTTTCCAACGGGTTAAAGTCCCGAATTCGCCCGGTAGTGGGAAGGATATAGCCGAAGGCAAGGGTGTCCATCGCGAGGTGGAATCTGAAGGAAGCTGGATGTGAGGAACATACTAACTCACGGGCAAATCTCTGGTCTGACGAACAGAAATCTCATATGAGGTCATGCATGAGGGTAAGGCTACTGCACAAGTCGAAACCCCATAACTACACGGAATCATGCATGATAGATGAGGCAGATGGATGGAGAGGAAGAAACGTGTGGTACCTAGGGAGGTCTGCGTGAAATGCTCTGAAAGG
>NZ_FPCC01000019.1 GCF_900116875.1 Butyrivibrio sp. INlla21 | reverse complement strand
TCTGGGAAGATTACATGGAAGAATGTGATGACATAAGATACACCGAGGGGATGAAAGATCTCTATTCTCACAGGAAAGAAACAATAGAGAGAATCTTTGGGACAGCCAAAGAGAATCATGGATTTAGATATACACAGATGTATGGAAAGGCGCGGATGGAAATGAAGGTCGCGCTTACCTTTGCGTGTATGAATCTAAAAAAGCTTGCAAGAATCAAGAATGAATGGCGGTTAGAAATGGCCTGATAAGGGCTGTTTTGACCATTTTTATTATGAAAATCCGGCTTAAGAAGAAAAATGGTCTTGAGAGCTATGCTCTCAAGACCACTTTGTCTACAGTCTGACGCAAGACGTTTATCGTCTTGCGTTTTATTATTTTAGAATGTAATTGTTTCAGGTGCTCCGGTGAATGAGTAGAATGTTGCTGTAGCATCCTTAATGTAGAATGCTTCTGTGTTTCCGTCGTCGGCGCTGTACATGTTCTTAAGCTCCGGATAAGCATCGAGCATAGCCTGGCGAGCTTCCCTTCTGTCATCCTCTACAAGGATTCCGGATACTCTGAGCCATGTGCCGTCCTTGAATGCGCAGATCTCAAACTTGGGATTTACGTGGAGCTGCTTAGATACATCTTTTGACTTTCCTGTCTGGATATAAAGCTTTCCTTCAAAAATATTTGCTGTGCCGAAGGGACGTACCCTGGGCTGGTCTTTATCTACTGTTGCAAGGTAGTATGTCTGTGCTTCTTTTAAAAATTTCTCGACTCTCTGCATAGTTGCTCTCCTTTATAAAAAACAAATTGGTTACTATATATTATCACTAATCACCTATCAAATAAATAGGATTTAGACTAAATTTAATGTATTTTGAGTTAAAACATAACTCACCTGCCGTTCTGATCGATAAACTGCTCAAATCCCACAACTCTGAGCTCTTTAAGAACTTCCTTGATGTTCTTCATATTGAATTTTTTGAGAATGCTGTGCACCTGGCTCTTTATCGTTACGGTCGATACATATCGAAGCTCCGATATCTGCTTGTAGGTCATTCCCGTGTACAAACTCTTTAGTATCTCAAATTCACTGTTTGAGAGCTTGGTAAGTATGTTCATGAACATGAAAAGGCTCTTTTGCTGTTCCTTGACATGGCTGAGTTCTTCAATGATCTTCTCGGCGTATTGCGGACGTAAGATCAACCGGTTTTTGTATACGTTCCTGATGGAAGAGAGAACCTGTGTGATTGAATCGGTCTTGATAATATAGTCCATAACACCGGCGCAGTAAGCTTGAAACAGAAGATCGTCGTCTTCAAGGATCGTAAGGATCACAATCTTGATATTGTTGTCTTCCGCTAGGATGCGCTTAGCTGCATCTATTCCGGCGGTTCTTGTCTCCATCTGTATGTCCATGAGGACTATATCAGGCTTGTTTTCAAGGGCAAAAGAGACAGCGTCTATCCCCGATGAAACGCTTCCCATAAGTTCCATATCGGGCTCGTGAGATATGATTCCGCCAAAGTAATCTCTTATTTCATTATTGTCATCTGCGATGAGTATTTTTATCTTATCCATTTTCTTTTTTTCTCCTGGGTAAAAGAATTTCCACAAGAGCGTGGTGGTCGGCTTTTTTCTTACTTCCCGTTATGTGCATCTGACCAAGCTGAGAAGTTATGACTTTAAACGCATACGGAAGTCCTATGCCCCAATTTGAATTCTTGGACTTGGTAGAAGCAAAGGGCATCAAAAGTTTTCTGACGGAGCCCGGAGCGATTCCCGTTCCGTTATCCCACAAAGACCAGTATACCCATTCTTCGCTCGCTTCAATAGTTATCACAAGCTTTTTTTCTTCGCCGCTTGAAGAATCATTCTGCATCGAGAGTGAATCAAGCGAATTGATGATGAGGTTGGATATTGCATGCAGGGTGTGATATTTATCGAGTGTACATAGTACGGGGAAATCGCAATATCTTTTTTCTAAAATTATATCATTCGGAATTCCGGCCTGCTCTATCGCTTCGTCAGTCAGAGATCTGATATCGACGGCGTTTGGCTTTATATGAAGCTGTTTGATAGCACCCAGTGAATCGGAGAGGGCTTTCATCTGCTTATTGGATATCGCGACTATTCTTTCAAGCTTTTCTTTTCCCTCGTCTGTTCCGTAGGAAGAGAGCGCTTCGTTTGCAAGGATGTTCATTGAGAACATCAGATTTTTTTCCGAATGAAAGACGTCTTTTAGATTGTAATTAAGATCATCGATCTGCTTTTTCAAAACCCTGTTTCTGGAATATGCGATAAGATCCAGGGAAAAGAATCCGTTAATGCTGATAACGATAAAGATGAGGATTCCAAGCGCAAACACGGGATAGAGACTTATGTACATCGGAGGGATCCTTTTAATTCTGTTAAAGAACCAAAATCCCGTGTTAAATACATATGAAGGGCTGTTTTTGAACAGGCCGACAAAAATAAAGTGATAGAAAGCGATGTTTATTAAAGAGACACTTGTAAACAGTATTATCGTTGTACTGAGAAAACATGTCATCTTCTTTTTTACCAGGTTAAAAAGGAAAAAAAGAAGCGGATAAAACATGTAGATTACGATGACAATGCTGAAAACGGAGTGTGTAAAGCTGTAAAGAAGTTTCAATCTGTGTTGCGAGATCTCATTCATGGAATGATATTTTAAATACGCGGAAAAGGCGTTTTTGGTGCTGTAAAAACAAAGATAAGCTACGGCCAGCACTGCGAATATGATCTTTGAAACAAGAAAAGCCGTAACTGAAGTGTCGGGTCCGCCCTGTTTGACGTTTCGTCTTATAACATCGATAAGTGTTGAGATTCCGAGAAGGTAGATGACAACGCCAAGATTCCTTACAAGCTGCATGTATTTCATCGGGAGCTTGAAGCTGTGGCCGACGAATCTGTATATGAAAATATCGAGATCACGAAGCGGAAAATATGTGGGCGGGACATAACTTGATGAACTGTAATACTGAAAAAGAACCGAAATGGTTGTAAAAATGATACCGATGATCATGAAGAACATGGGGAGACCGTATCTGCTGTGCGGCACAAGAAAAATAAGTACCATCGCACATATTAATAGCAATAGAACACTGATTGCCATAAAATTTACACCCTCCCATGTATTTTGTATTGTACTACCTATGTTGATTGTATAAAAGGTGTAAAAAAATTCCAACTGTTCCGGGTGCAAAAAAGTTCATATAATCATTTTATAAAGGATTAACGTTTTTTAATGGAGGAGGGAAATTAATGAAGAAAAAAATCATGTCGCTAATACTGGCTTCCGTAATGCTGGCAATGACGGTATCAGCGTGCGGAAACAGCGGAACGGGTGATACTGCTTCGCAGACAAGTTCTGATGGAGCAGATAAAACTGCGGACGGCGAAAAGGCTCCTGCGGGCGATGTTCAGGTTGTTACGGTATGGAGTGACAATGCACATGAACAGACTATCAGAGAAGCTCAGGTAGAAGAGTTTAACAACACGATCGGAAAAGAAGAGGGGATCCAGATCGACTATACGGTGTATGGTTCTGATTATGCGGACGTAGTCAATGTAGCTCTCATGGCTAATGACGGTCCCGATCTTTTCAGACCGTCATCCAATACTTTTGCAAAATATGTAAGTGCCGGATATGCGGTACCTATTTCAGATCTTGAGGGAAGCGATTCACTTCTTTCAAAGTACAGTAAGGACGATCTTATCATAGGCGATCAGGTTTTTGATGATAAGGTTTATACACTTCCTTACAGCCTTCAGTCATATAAGATGATCATAAATCAGGATCTTTTTGACAAGGCAGGAATCAAGGAAATTCCCACAACCTGGGATCAGGTAAGAGAAGATGCCAAGATCATTACAGACGCTTCGAACGGAGAGGCATACGGATTCTTCCTTGCGCTTCAGAGCGGATGGACACTCGATCATTATATTTACAGTGTATCCTCAGCAGCGCTCGGACACTTCGGTTATGATGCCGTTTCCGGAACCTATAAGTACTCAGACGGACTTCCGATCGTACAGGATATTCTCGGAATGATCGATGACGGAAGCGTATTCCCCGGATACGAGAATATGGATGCAGACACTGCAAGAGCGCAGTTTGCCGCAGGCAGAGTCGGTATCGTTATGGCAGCAAGTTTTGATGTTGCTGTTTACACAGAGCAGTTCCCTGCAGAGTGCAACTGGGTAGTATGCGATCCTCCTACGATCAAAGAAGGAGGTTACGACTACAAAGAGATGGTTGCCGCAGTCGATCTTCTCGGTGTTGCCAAGAAGGCACTCGATGCAAAAGATACATCTAAGATCGCAAGAGTTCTTGAGTGGTTCTATGCAGATGAGAATCTTGTAGAGATGTACGAGCAGGGAATGTATATTCCTTACAGAAGCGAAGTTCTTGATATCGCGGGAGAATCATCCGTAAAGGGATGGAAAGAGTTCTCAACATTCAAGGACAATCAGTTCATAGTAAGAATGGCTGACCCCAAGGGTGTTATCACATACGAAGGACTTTCCGCAAGAGAAACACTTGCAAAGCTCTTCTCGGGCGGATATTCGGAGGATGCGGCTACTGTTTTGAAAGATCTTGACGATCGCTTGAACGGCGGACTAAAAGAGCTTGATGAAGCAGAGCTAAAAGATTATATCGCACCCTCAAGTTATAACGTAAAGAGAGACTAATATAAGATATGAGAAAAAAGCTTAGACTCAGCGACGACAATGTGCAAGCGTTCTTGATGATACTTCCGTTTTTTGTCGGTTTTATCATGTTCAGCTACGTTCCGATCGTTTACATACTAAGATATGCGTTTACAAATTACAGCGGATTCGGCGATTGCGATTTCACGGGTCTGGCCAACTTTGTCAGAGCATTCAAAAGAGATCCCGATTTCTGGCAGTCTCTTCTCAATACTGTAATCCTCTCGGCTGGAAAGCTGGCGGTAGAGATACCGCTAGCCCTCCTCCTTGCGGTTCTTCTTAACAAGAAACTGAAAGGAATGGCTTTTTTCAGGGTTACACTTTTTCTTCCGGCGATCATATCGGCGGTTATTATAGGACTTATCTTTTCACTCCTGTTTGCATCACACAACGGTATGGTGAACGGTATTCTTGCCAATATAGGTCTTATAGAAAAGCCAATCAACTGGTTCAATACCAAGTGGAAAGCCATGCTGATATTGGGAATAGCATCGGTATGGCAGAACTACGGTATCAATATGATCTTCTTTTTGATGGCGCTTCAGAGCATTCCACAGGAACTCTATGACTGCGCAAGTATAGACGGAGCTACGGGACTAACGAGATTTTTTAAGATAACTCTTCCCATGATAGCTCCGATATTCCAGTCGATACTTCTCATGGCGATTGTAGGAAGTCTTAAGGTATGCGATCTCGTAATATCATGCACAAACGGACAGCCCGGGGGTACAACCGAGGTTGTCATGACATACATATACAAGTCGTTCTTCGGAAAATCAGGAAGGAATATAGAAGTCGGATATGCTTCCGCGATGGCGCTTATCACGGCAATCTTCCTTGGATTGGTGACCTTTGTTTATCTCAAGGCTACCAAAAAACTGAAAGAATACGAAGGCTAAGGGAGGCAGAATATGTACAGGGTAAAAAGAAATTTCGGAAACACGCTTATCTACCTCTTTTTGTTGGTATTCTTTATGCTCAGTTTCTTTCCGGTTTTCTACACTTTCATGTCCTCATTCAAGAGTAACATGGACATTTTGACGACGGGAAACACGCTTATTCCAAAACACTTTGTTCTTGAGAATTATTCTAAAGCATGGGAACTTGCGGATTTCTCAACCTATACCAAGAACAGTATTTTCTTATCGTTCTTTTGTGTTATAGGTGCGATAATGTCCAGTACCGTTTGTGGATATGCTTTTTCCAGAGGTACCTTTAAGGGAAAAGAGATAATTTTCTATTTTATGGTCTCATCAATGTTTGTTTCATTGGGTACACTGACTCTTTATCCACTTCTTATGATAATGAAGGCGGTGCATTTGAATAAATCACTGTGGGGCGTTATTATAATACGTGTCTTCGGAATGAATGTTACCAATCTTTTCATCGCGAGAGGTTTCATCACATCCATTCCAAAGGAGATTGACGAGGCTGCCAAGATTGACGGATGCTCTTTTGCAGGAATATATACAAGGATCATCTTTCCTCTTTGCAAGCCGCTTATAGCTACTGTTGCCATACTCGCGTTCAGAAGTGCGTGGAATGATTACATGCTTCCGATGGTATTTACAATGACGGACACTTCTCGCATGCCTTTGGTTGTAGGCATAATGCATCTTAAGTCTTCGGGAGATGCCGCATCTTCCTGGAATTTGATGCTTGCGGGTACAGCGATTTCACTGGTTCCAATGATACTCATCTATATAGGATTTAACAGGTATTTCATTTCAGGCATGACAGCGGGAGCGGTAAAAGGATAAGGAGAGCGCTTTAGATGTTAGCAAATTACCACACCCACACGATAAGGTGTAAGCATGCCGCCGGCTCGGAGAGAGAATATATAGAAGCCGCGATAAAAAAAGGTTATAAGATACTGGGTTTTTCCGATCATGTTCCACAGCCTTATCCCGAGGGCTTTGTTTCGGGAATCAGAATGGATATGTCGGAACTTGAGGATTACACATCCACTCTTGTAAGCTTGAGAGAAGAGTACAAAGATAAGATACAGATCCTTATAGGATATGAGGTTGAATATTCACACAGATTTTTTGATCGTCTGATGGATGAGCTTAGAAAGTTTCCGCTTGATTACATGATCCTGGGGCAGCACTTTGCGCCGAATGAAGTGGACGGATTCTATGTCGGAGCTCCGACAAACGACGAAGATAAGTTAAAAGCATATGTTGACCTTGCCATTGAAGGAATGGAGACAGGTCTTTTTACATATCTGTGTCATCCCGATCTTATGAACTATACGGGAGATGAAGAAAAATATCTTAAGCATATGAGACGCATCGTAGAAGCTTCAATAGAGCTTGATTTCCCGCTTGAAGTAAATGTCTACGGATTTGTTGATGGAAGACATTATCCGAGTGACAGGTTCTTTAAGATGGCTTCCGAGATGGGAGCGAAGTTTGTCATTGGCTGTGATGCCCATGACCCCAGAGTACTTATTAACCCCGAGGATGTTCCTGAGTTTAATGAGTTCCTTAAGAGAAATAAAATAGAATACGGTGACAATATCGTAGATATTATCAGACCATAACCAAAAAAGAAGCAACCACATTACGTGATTGCTTCTTTTGTTTTATTGCTTCCTTTGCAGGCTGATTACTTAACGACAACCGTTCCGAGAACGTTGATTCCGAGGTTGTTTGTAAGTTCAACTTCTCTGCTGATGTTTTCATAAGTTGATTCGCCGATACCCTCAAATAAGATAAGTCCGTCGGATTCAGCGGCTTTATCGATTGAAGAAGGATCGCTTAAGATGTTGCTAGCAATTGAAACGGGAATGTTTTTACCCTTAAGGAATTCCTCAACCTGTGTCATGTAGCTGCTTGCGCCGCCTTCTGCAAGAGATGAGCAAAGAAGGATGTTCTTGGCGTTTTTGCCATGTGCAAGAGCCATGATGCTGCTGCAGATAACAGCAAGTCCGTCGTCGGTTTTCTTTACGATGGAACCGAGTACCGGAAGCTTAAATGCAGATCTGATATCATCTTCGGTTTTAAGCTTGGGTGAAAGAACATATATAAGTGCAAGGAATACGATCGCAAGAAAAGCGCATCCAAAGGCACCCAAGAAGCCGAGTTTTAAGTGATTGTCATAAGGAGTTGCAGCAATAACCTCCTCGGTTTCGAATCTTTTTATTCTTATATCAAAAGCTTTTTTCTGATCGGCATCAAGTGAACCGTAAACAGAACCGCCACCTGAAAGCTGTGCGGTTGAGGATGTATTAAGTGCCTGTATCTTGTACCAAAGACCCTCTGCGCCGTCTTTATCAATGTCATTTGAAGCATTGAATTTTTCAAGGTCTTGAAGAATGCTGCTCTTTACGGTTTCGCGAGTTTTCTGATAAACCTTGTATGTATCGAGAGCAAGCTCAACCTCGACGAGCTGCTTGTCCGAAAGTTCGATATCAAGATCGGCAAACTCATTTTCCTTTTTATCGGAATGTGCTTCTTTATAATCTTTAACCGCGCATAATGCAGTTCCAAGTATCAATCCGATAATGGCAAAAAGAATTATTGTCTTCCAAAATTTGAAGATGTATTTGGCCAGATCTTTAAGATCTATCTCCAGATTTTCTCTGTAGTTTTCCATTGTCAATTATTCTCCCTCTAAAAAATTTTCCCGTTAATATGATACAAGAGATAAGGATAAGAATCAATCTGACATGTATAAAGACATAAGATAAACAATTGTTGAAATGCGTATAAGTTAGTAAAATAGAAGAGATATAAGCGTTTTATAAGTGAGAGGGGACAGACGATGAATCGGTCTATCGATTTTTTCAGAGACGAAGTCAGAAACGGTTTTTACATTCCGACTGCGATAAAGCAGGCGTGGGCTGCTACTCTGGACGTTCTTGAGACAATAGATGAAATATGCAAAAAGCATGGGATCAGATATTATGCCGATTGGGGGACGGCTCTCGGTGCGGTAAGGCACGGAGGATATGTGCCGTGGGACGATGATCTGGATATCTGCATGCTTAGGGATGACTATGAGAAGTTCAGACAGGTTGCGGATGAAGAACTTCCCGATAATTATGTGATACACGACTATGAGAGAAAAGAAAATCACTGGCTCTTTCTTGCAAGAGTTGTCAATTATTCCAAGATGTGCTTTGACATAAGCTATCTTGATACACACAACAATTTCCCGTATCTTGCGGGCGTCGACATTTTTATAAAGGATTATCTTTATGAGGATGAGGAAAAAGAGAAGGCGCGAGATAAGGAAGTAATGACTCTTCTCGCCAAAGCAGAAAACTATATAGACGATGAAGGAAAAAGAGATAGCGCTGTAGAGCTTTATAGAGCAGCCGAGAAGATGATGGCCGAGGTTAAGCCTGAAGAATCAAATCTTGTCGGACAGATTTTTCCTTGGGTTTTAAAAAACGGAAACAGAGTGGGAGAGAATAAATCTCTGTATGAAAAGAGCATAAGACTTCCGTTTGAAGATACGACGATACCCATGCCTGCCCGCTACAATGAGATGCTTAGGAAAAGATACGGAGATTACTGCGCTTTAAAAAAGGTTTGGGACGGTCATAACTATCCATTCTTTGAAGGTCAGAAAAAAGAGATGGAGGAGCTGAGCGGACAGTCTCTTTCGAGATTTGTTTTTGATGAAGTGATGCTTGAGCGTGTCGCTCCCGATAAGAGCGGTTCTCTAAAGACAATAGCAAAAGAATGTCTTGCCGAGATGGAGAGACTGCTTGATGTTGTTGAAGCTCTTCCGGATGACCTTACACAGGATGTTGCAGATCTTCAGCAGCTGGCGGCGGATTTCGGAACACTGACAGAGAATGTGAAAGGCGAGAAAAGACCTTGCACTCTTAATGTTGTAGATGCGCTGCAAGCCTTTTGTGACGCACTCTGGGAAGAGTGTAGTGCGATAGGCAACTTGGAAGGAGACATGACTTTCGATGGAAAAAAGGAAGACGGGAAAGCTCTTTTTTCACAAAGCAGGGCTGCGCTTGATAAGGTGGCAGCAGCTGTAAAAGAGAATATCTATGACAGGAAAGAAGTTCTCTTTCTTAGTATCGGTCCGCGTGAGTGGAAGTCTTTTGACAAGTATTATCAAATGGCTGTATCCGATGAAAAAACAGATGTATTTGTGGTTCCGCTTCCTCTTATGAAGAAGACGTTTCTTGGCAATATTAATATGAGCGACGAAGAGATAGCGGATGCTACGTGTTTGAAAGATTATCCCAGCGGCATAGATTATGCGGACTGGGCCGGATATGATATTTCCTTGCATGCTCCCGAGACCGTATATATACATAACCCATATGACGGCGCTAATCCTTGCCTTACGGTGCCCACTTCATTTTACGCGGAAAATGTGAGAAAATATGCGGATGAAGTAATATATGTTCCGATCGCGGATACGGCTGAGATTGGTGTTAATGACAAAACGGACATCTACAATATGGGACATTATGTTACAGCTCCCGGTGTTGTATATGCGGATATTGTTTATGTGCAGTCAGAGAATATCAAAAGACGCTATGTTGAAGTACTTACCGCGTTTGCCGGTGAGAAGACTAAGGATATCTGGGAAAATAAGATAAGAGTACGTGACGCCGTCATAGGTCCCGTGCAAAGTGGCAAAGTATATGTTGATGATGTACATGGCGGTGCCGGGCCAAACGAGAAGAAGCTTCTTGTTTGTATCGGTGCAAATGAACCGGCGGAATGCGATGGCTCTTTTGCGGAGCTTTTAAATAATAAGCTTGAGATTATAAGAAACGCAGGCGGTAAGCTTAAAGTATCCGTATTATTGTATCCAAGTCCGGGCGAAGCACCGGAAGGCACTGATATGTACGGGGATATTCTTGATATTTTGCATAAAACGGAAAAAGAGGGGATAATAGAAATCGTGTCCGCATCACCACGCCGCGCCGACGATGTGGCGAGAGAGTACGATGCTTACTACGGTAGCGCGTCAGCATTTGTTCCCGCATTTGCTGTTGCGGGGAAGCCCGTTATGATCGCAGATTTTAAGGTGTGACCTGATTGTATATTGTTTAAAAAGGAAAGAGGTTTTTATTTATGAGTAGTAAAAGATTTTGGTTTATAATGTTATTTCCATACATAATTGCTTTTTGTTTTATATTTATGTTTACAATGCCTTCGATAGCGCCGGTTTTATCGGCAAGTATCGGTCCGGAGCTTTTATTTACCGTTCCGATATGTGCGGCCTTGGTATCGTTTACATTGTCTATCGTTACACTTATTCAGACCATAAAAGGAAAGTATGGGGCGCAAGAGCTTGCAAAAGCCAATAAGATCGTAAAGCTGGTTCATATACCGGCTTATGTCATCTATTTTTTATTTGCAATATTCAGTGTTCTGTTTTTGAGTATATGGGGAATCGGAATGGTAATAGTGGTGATCCTGATCGATGTTTTCACCATTATTTACTCCGGAAGTATCGGGCTTTGCGCAGCGATTGCCGCAAAAAAGGAGAATGTGCTTCCTTCCGGCAGCGCGGTACTTTACGCGATTATGAGTTTTATTTACTGTGTAGACGTATTTGCCGCAGTTATCTACAATTCTAAAATAAAAAAGACAACACTTTCATAAGCCGAAATGGTATTATGAAGGTAGGTTTTGGCTAAACCTAAGATATTTATAAGTATTAAAAGGGATTAAGAAATGGCAAAGAAGTTAAATGGTACGGTTATAGTGACATATAGGTGCAACGCACGTTGCAATATGTGCAACAGATTTAAGGCGCCGTCACAACCTGAGGATGAGATTTCAATAGAGACTATCAAGAAACTACCCGAGATGTATTTTACCAATATTACGGGTGGAGAGCCTTTTATCCGTGAGGATATCAAGGATATCGTAAGAGAACTTAGGAAAAAAAGCGACAGAATAGTAATTTCTACAAACGGCTTTTTTACCGACAAGATAATAGACCTTTGCAAAGAATTTCCCGATATCGGAATCCGTATTTCAATTGAGGGGCTTGAGCAGACCAACAACGAGATAAGAGGCCTTCCCGACGGCTTTAACAGAGGATATACAACTCTCAAAAAATTGCGCGAGATGGGACTTAAGGATGTTGGTTTCGGAATGACAGTTCAGGATAGAAATGCACCTGACCTTACAGAACTCTACAAATTGTCGGATGAACTCGATATGGAGTTTGCAACCGCGTCTCTTCACAACAGTTTTTACTTTGTTGAAGCTAAGAACATAATTAAAGACAGACCTATGGTTGCTGAAAATTTTGAGAAGCTTATAAACATGTTGCTTAAGTCAAACAGTCCTAAAAAATGGTTCAGAGCCTATTTTAACCATGGCCTTATCAACTATATTTACGGACAAAAGAGACTTCTTCCTTGTGACATGAGCTTTGACACATTCTTTATTGATCCATACGGAGACGTTATGCCTTGTAACGGAACCAAGGATAAAGAGGTTATGGGAAATCTCAACGAACAGACATGGGATGAGCTTTGGAACAGCGAAGCTGCAGAACGTGTCAGAAATGTTGTGAGACACTGCGACAGAAGCTGCTGGATGATAGGTTCGGTATCTCCCGCGATGCATAAATATATCTGGGTTCCCATGTGGTGGGTTTTCCGTCATAAGCTGAAGGCACTCTTTATGAAGAAACCTTATTCAATGTATGAACTTAAGATCGTACGTGATCTTAGAGACGGAAAGGTTACCAAAGAAGAACTTGATAAGTGCAGTACCTGTGATTTTAATGCGGTTGCTAACGACGGTATCAAGAGATGCGCATGTGGCGCTGTGATCGAAGATGCTAAAAAGGACTAAGCTGTAACTAATCCCCTACGGAGTAGATTATGAACACCTACAAGAAACAGAATTTTCCGGTAAAAAGAATATTCATACTTGATGAGATCGCACTTATACTTGCGATGATAACTGCGCTTGCGATCAGATACAGAGGTCAGTTTTTTGTTGCGCACACTTTTTTTGACGGTCTGTATGTAAAGATGACAATCACCGTATGTATTTTTCATGTGATCATCTTTCTTATTTACGACAATAAAAAAGAGCATGTTTTTGTGCAGGATCCGGTTCAGAATCTTATGACTGTCATCAAAGGGAAATGTATTCTTATGGCGCTTTCTCTTTTGTACCTGTATGCGTTTAAGATAAGCGTTCAGGCATCAAGACCGGTTATCGGATTATTCTTCGCTTTTGCAATAATTTACAGCTTCGTTTTCAGATTTATCTATAGAAAAAGATATTTGGATACACACAATGGCCTCGGAGACAGAAAGGTACTTACCGTTTCCGCCAAGGACGCGGATGTTGAAAAAATCACAGCTTCTTTTGGTGAAGGTAAGTACGATGATGTTCTTATAAAGGATGTTGCCGGTAATGAAGCCAATGCAAAAGATATCGCAATGAAAGCGGAAGAACTCGGCATTAGAACATACTATGGAATCAGTAGCGGAGATTATGATGTTAAAGCCGGAATTATAACTGATATAGATGATCATGCATCAATTCCTGCATTTGTCAGAAACGAGAGATTTGAAGTCTTCGGAGTAAAGTACGCGATCGCCAGGACAGAAGAAGCGGTTTTCCATGTACTTGGACATTTAAAAGAGTTATCGGGTAAATATATCTGCTTTTCCAATGTGCATACAGCCGTTATGGCCAGAGAAAATGCGGATTACAAAAATGTTCTTAATGAGTCGGCATATACATTTGCGGACGGCGCGCCCATAGCCAACCTTCAGAGAAAAGAAGGATATATCGGCGCGGACAGAGTTGCAGGACCTGATTTTATGGAGCATATGTTCAGAGATACGGCAGAGGGACAGGCTTCTCATTATTTCTACGGAGCATCGCAGAAGACACTTGATGCACTTAAAGAAAAACTTCTGGAGAAATATCCCGGAATAGATATAAGAGGGATGTACTCACCGCCGTTCAGAGCTCTTTCTCCGGAGGAAGATGCTGAGGATGTTGAGAGGATCAATGCTTCAGGAGCCGATATAGTATGGATAGGCCTTGGTGCACCCAAGCAGGAGAAGTGGATGCTTACTCACAAGGATAAGGTTAAGGGCGTTATGATGGGCGTCGGTGCAGGCTTTGACTTCCACGCAGGCACAATAAAAAGAGCACCTGTATGGATCCAGAAGATTGGATTTGAGTGGCTCTATCGCTTGTTCCAGGATCCAAAGAGATTATTTTCAAGATATTTTGTCACCAACACCAAGTTCTTTTGCTACCTGTTTAGCGGAGCGTTAAAGCGTAGATAAGATTGGCGGCTGTTGGCGGAAGGTTGATATATGACTGTGATAGAGATGATAGATAAGTTTAATTTAAACAGAGACAAGATAGGAGAAGGCTTATACCTTCTCTATTTTGCTGTTATGGTGGGTGCGAGAGCACTTGGCCTTTACGAAGGAATGACCTTATACAACATTAGTCTTATTCTTGGACTTTTTCTTTTTGCATGCAAGATTCTTGTGACCCGTCACACTGTCAAAGAGTACGGTGTAATGGCGTTTCTTTTTGCGCTTTCTTTTTTGGTGTATCACTTTACAGGTGAAAAAGGACTTCTCGTCTGTTTTACAATGCTACTTGGAATGAAGGGAGTCTCTGTAAAGAAGGCAATTACCGTGGGCGCTGTGACAGCGGGAACTCTTATACTCGGAAAGATAGTTCTTGGCGTATTCGGAGTTCTTCCGGAAGTTTATTATCCGCAGGAAAGATCCGGTGCGGGGCTTATGTTCAGACATGCTTTTGGATATGCTCATCCAAATACGCTTCAGATGAATGTGCTCATGCTTACGATGATGGTCATATATCTTTTGACTAAGACTGTTATGAAAAGTGACCTTGATAGAAAGAAAAAGCTCTCATATATCAGTCTTATCTCGGTTGCGGCACTGTTCTTTAATCTGTATATCTTTATGTATTCCGGCTCAAGATCCGGAATCATCACCTGTATGGTATTTCTTATCTGCAATTTTTGGCTTGCGGTAAGAAAGAAAATCGGAATTTTTGAAAAGATAATATGCTATGCGGCATTTCCTTTAACCTGCGTGGTGTCTATAATATTTCCTCTTGTTCTTCCGGAAAATATTTTTGAATTCTTAAACAGAACAGTGTTTAACTCAAGATTTATGCTGGCCAAATATTTTTGGAGCAACAATCATTTGTCATTATTCGGAATCAGATTAAATAATCCGATGCCCAATTTAAAGACCTACGGAATAGATATGGCACCGATGTATCTTTTTCTTCAGCTTGGAATCGTCGCTTTTATCGTGATCGCTTCCTTGACTCTTTGGTTTGTAAATACCTCGATTAAAGAAGATAAAAGGGCTGAACTTGCAGTACTTATGGCAATGTTGTTCATCGGTATGTGGGAACCATTTTTATACAATCTTGGATTTAAGAATTTTGCTTATGTGTTTATGGGCGGGATGTTATATTCATACCTCAATAAAGAAAACGCAAAAGCTTCGGATGAAGTAAGCAAAAAAGAGACAGACGAAACGGACGGATCGAAGATTGCGGGAACCTATTTCGGACGACTTATTAAAGCTGTCACGGGAGCGGTTCTTTCGGGATTTGCGGCCGCACTTATTTTCTTGCTTGCAACAGTGCCGCCTACAGCACTTTACGGAGACAGAGAGTGCGGTGAGGATGGAGTCAGCTTTGGAATGGAAGCTGAGTATCTGTCTGAGAATTATGTAAAAGAACTTAAGAAAAACGGAGATATCGTCATCGGTTATAAGGATGCAGAGACTCCTATGTATAAATACGGGGAAGATATCGCAACGATGGAGTATGAAAAGAAGGTCATAAGCGTCGGTGTATGGGTAGGAATCCTTGCATTGCTTGTTTTATGCGCAGTACTATGCTCCGGCGGGTCAAAAAAGCCCAAAATTGTGATATAATAATACGGATTATGAGTAATAATAACAAAACACTTCAAACATACATATTATGGCTTATTGACATGATGTGTATCATAGTATCCTACGTACTTGCTACATTCATCAGATTCAACGGTGAAAAGAGGGTAGAACTTTTAGACGAAGATAAAATGGCACATTACATGGTGTGCATAGTTTTTCTTCTGTTTTGTGTTGTATATAATTTCTTTGCTGATTGGAACAGAGACTTTTGCATCAGAGGCTACGCAAAAGAATTTTTAAGTGTTGTCAGATTCATCGGAGTGATGATCATTGCTTTGGTGCTTGTTGTTTTCTTGTTTAAGTGGAATATTTCAAGACTTGTTTGGTTTTACTTTGTATTACTTGATGTTCTTTTGACCTATTTTGCACGAATAGCTTTCAAGGTGTTTTTCAGAAAAGCGATATCAAGTGACTCTAACGCTGTAAGAGTTGTTGTGGTTGCAGAGAGAAACTTGATGGAGAGCACGATCAAGAAGCTGACATCAAACGCTGAGTTTCTGGGTTACAAGATAGTAAGGGCCTATGCGGCGGATACTGAACCGGAGAGTGCTGATGCAGACGGCTTGCATGCGCAGGGCGGAAACAGACAGACAACCGGCGAGTGGTACATAGACGGAGTACATATTCATGAGGGAATCGAGAACCTTACGGCGAGACTTTTGACAGATCCGTTTGATGAGGTGTTCATCAATACTCCCAATATTCCTCAGAAGAATATACAGGATATTATCTTAGGTTTTGAGGAGATGGGTATCACGACAAGGTACAGCCTCGGACTTCCTGGCATAGGCAAGGCCAATACGCAGTTTGAAGACTTCATGGATTATTCCGTGATCACATATTCCATGAACAGAACAAGCTATAAGCGCCTGTTTATAAAACGTAGCATCGATATTATCTTTGGGCTTATAGGACTGGTCATAACAGGAATCATCACACTCTTCCTTGCGCCGGCGATCAAGCTTGATTCGCCCGGACCTGTTTTCTTTTCACAGACGAGGATAGGCAAGAACGGAAGACGATTTAAGATCTACAAGTTCAGATCGATGTATGTTGACGCCGAGGATCGCAAGAAGGAACTTGAGTCTCAGAACGAGATGACGGGACTTATGTTCAAGATGAAGAATGATCCCAGGATCACCAAGGTTGGGGCCTTTATCAGAAAGACAAGTCTCGATGAATTCCCACAGTTTCTCAATATATTAAAAGGCGACATGAGCCTTGTCGGAACAAGACCACCCACGGTGGAGGAATTCAGAAGATATAACGGATACTACAGAAGAAGACTTTCCATGACTCCCGGACTTACGGGACTTTGGCAGATCAGCGGAAGAAGCGATATAGAGGATTTTGATGAGGTAGTAAAACTCGATCTTAAATATATCGACAACTGGAGTCTTACTGAAGACTTTATGATAATTGCCAAAACTTTTTATGTGGTATTTTTCGGAAAAGGTGCAAAATAAATGCTTAGTAAGAACATAGATCTAACAGGAAAAAGAATACTGATCACAGGAGCGGCAGGCTTCATCGGCGCCAATCTTGTGATCGCGGTTTTAAACAGATACAGTGATGCAAAGATTCTCGGAATCGACAACATGAACGATTACTATGATGTCGGGATCAAGAAAGACAGACTTAAGAGAATCCTTGAAATAACAGGCGGTGATGAGAACAGGTTTAAGCTTGTTGAAGGAAGCATCGCCGACAAAGAACTTATAACAAAAATATTCGATGAGTTTAAGCCCGAGGTCGTAGTCAATCTCGCAGCACAGGCCGGCGTAAGATATTCGATAGAAAATCCCGACGCCTACATCGAATCAAATATTATCGGATTTTACAATATTCTCGAAGCATGCAGACATTCCTATGACAAAAAGATGCCGGATTACAGCGGTGTTCTTCATCTTGTGTATGCTTCGAGTTCGAGCGTATACGGAAGCAACAAGAAGATTCCTTACAGTGTGGAAGATCAGGTTGATAACCCGGTTTCTCTATATGCTGCAACCAAGAAATCCAATGAGCTTCTTGCGCATTCATATTCAAAGCTTTACGGAATCCCTTCGACGGGACTCAGATTCTTTACCGTTTACGGACCTGCCGGAAGACCGGATATGGCATACTTTGGCTTTACTAACAAGCTGGTAAACGGTGATACCATTAAGATATTTAACTTCGGTAATTGCAAAAGAGATTTCACATATGTGGACGATATCGTTGAGGGTATCATAAACGTGATGCAGAAGTCTCCCGATGAGAATGAGAACGGTGTTAAATACAAGGTATACAATATCGGAAACAATGATCCCGTAAATCTTTTGGACTTTGTTGATATACTTCAAAAAGAACTTATTTCTGCGGGAGTACTTCCTGCGGACTATGACTTCGAGGCACACAAAGAGCTGGTTCCCATGCAGCCGGGTGACGTAGAAGTAACATACGCGGATGTTACTGCGCTGGAAAATGATTTTGGATTTAAGCCATCCACGTCACTTACGGAAGGACTTCGAAGATTTGCCAAGTGGTACAAGGAGTATTACGGTTAAAAATGCTGGATTATAAATTACCTTTTTTAAAAAAGAAAATATCATATAAGTCTCTCGGCATCGTTATGATATGCATCTTTGCATTAAGTCTTATTCCTTTGCTTATCATGGGCTTTTATGATTTCCCGTCAGCGGATGATTTTTCCATGGCGCGCGAACCTCATCTGTATTTCGCCGCTACGGGAAATTTCTTTGGAACAATAGTTGAAGCCTTTAAGAAAGCTATCTGGATATATTATAATTACGAAGGCTATTATTTTTCGGCATTATTGACATGCTTATGTCCCGCGGTATTCGGTGAACAGTTTTACTTTCTTGTTCCGTTCATAATTATCGCAATGCTTGTTTTCGGAGTATGTTATTTCTTTAATGCGCTTTTTGTCAGAGCATGGAAATTTGATAAGCACCTTACCAATGTGGTTTCTATGGCAACGCTTATCATGATGATCCACTTTCTTAAAGATAGTAAGGCGAGAAATCAAGGATTTTACTGGTGGAGCGGCGCCGTAAATTATGTTTTTACTTTTGGAATGGCATTCTTTTGGGTAGGACTTCTTATCAGGATTCTTTATGATGAGAATAAAAAAGCATGCATGGGTAAATTCATATGGGCATGTATATGGGCTTTTCCCTTGGGAGGTGCCAACTACCTGACTGCTCTTGAACTTGCGATCGTTTCGGTTCTTGTTATTTTTATCTGTATGATGAACAAGTTCTCCAAGATAGGCGTGGAAGGGCTTGGTGAAATCGGGAAAAAATATATAAAGCTTCTTTGGATTCCGGCCTTGATCAACTTAATAGGCTTTGGATTTAGCGTTACATCACCCGGAATAGAGATCAGAAGTGCAGAAACTACGGGAAATGGACCGATAAAGGCTGTTTTGCTATCGTTATACGGAACTTTTAATGTTATTATGGATGAGATGGTGAGATGGGAGACGCTTGTAGTATTGCTTTTCCTTGTTCCTGTTTTTTGGGTGCTTGCCGGAAAACTTAAGAATAAGCTTCGCCATCCGTTTGTTTTTATATTGTTTGCTTACGGTATGGTGTCGTCCAACCTGACTCCGCCATACTATGCGGTGTCGAATTTCGATGAAGGAAGACTTGTTGTACTTGCATGGATGGAGTTTGTGTTCTTTGCAGTCATGACTGTTTTTTATCTCACTGCCTGGATCAGAGGCCAGTGGGAGGATAAAGCAGGTGCCGCATTTACGGCATCAGACGATGATTCTTTTTCCGGGGAAGCTTCATCGGTAATCTTGGTGCTTGCCGCTATACTTGTTTACGGTTCAGCACTTTGCGTGGTTCCCAATCCGCATTACTATACCGCGACTTCCGCGTTATATGAGATCGCAACGGGAAATGCCGCAAGATACAAAGAAGAGAACAACGAAAGACTTAAGGTGTTAAAAGATACTTCTGTAGAGACGGCAGTTTTGAAAGAGTATACGGATGCGCCGGACATGCTCTTTTATAAAGACATAACCGATCCCGAGTTTGCCGATTATTGGATCAACACCAATATGGCAACATGGTATAACAAAAAAGATGTGGTAATTGAGAGGATAAAACATGAAGAGTGATTTTGAAGAGAACTACAAAGTTCTTGAGTTTAAGGAGTTTGGTGACGATAAGGGTAACCTTGTTGTTGCGGAAGGCTCGGGCTTTGATATACCTTTTGATATCAGGAGAGTGTTCTATATTTACGGCTCTGAAAGAGATATCAAGAGAGGACTTCACGCTAACAGATATACCAAGTTTGTGCTTATAAATGTGAGCGGAAGCAGCAAAGTTCTTATAGATGACGGCAAGAAGAGAGAAATTGTTGTTCTGGATAAACCCAGAATGGGACTTTATTTGGGCCCCATGGTCTGGAAGGAAATGTATGATTTTTCTCCCGATTCGGTTCTTCTGTGCCTTGCAAGCGAGCATTACATCGAGAGCGAATATATTCGTGACTACGATGAATTTATAAAGGAAATTAATGGGTAAAAGAAATTATGAGTAAACTTTCTATTGTTATTCCGGTTTATTACAACTCTGATACACTGGAACTTTTATATGAAGACCTTAAGGAAAAGGTTCTCGGAAAGATCGGCGACTATGAGATAGTATTTGTTGACGACGGTTCCGGAGACAACTCCTGGGAGATCATAAACAAGATCGCTGCGCAGGATAAAAACGTGGTCGCAACCAAGCTTTCAAGAAACTTTGGTGAGCATGCGGCTCTCCTTGCAGGACTTTCGGTATGCACAGGTGATTGTGCGGTTACCAAGCAGGCGGATCTTCAGGAAGATTCCACACTTATCCTTGAGATGTACGAGAGCTGGAAGCGCGGAAATAAGGTCGTTCTCGCTATCAGAGGAGAAAGAGACGAGAATCCCGTAAAGAAATTCTTTGCAGGCTGCTATTATTGGCTTGTAAGAAAGACTATTAATAAAGACATGCCTCAGGGTGGCTGCGACTGCTATCTTATAGACAGGCAGGTTATCAAAGTCCTTCAGATGATGGATGAAAAGAATTCATCGCTTACACTTCAGGTTATGTGGGTAGGCTTTAAGACCGAGAAGATCTACTTCCACAGAAAAGACAGAGAGATCGGAAAGTCTCGTTGGACACTCGGAAAGAAAATAAAGCTCGTGATCGATTCAATGATGAGCTTTTCATATTTCCCAATCAGGTGCATGGCAACACTCGGCAGCATCTTTGCACTTTTGTCTTTGATCGGAATAATTTATGTGATAACGGAAAAAGTAACCAAGCAGACACCTATCCTTGGTTACGCATCGGAGATGACGGTATTGTTCTTTGGCTTTGGAGTTTTATTCTTAATGCTCTCAATGCTCGGAGAATACATCTGGCGTACACTTGAAGAGTCACGTAATCGCCCTCCGTTCATCATTGATGAGGTTCATCGCTCCGATGATTCGGATTTAGATAAAAATAAAGAGTGAGAATAGTATTTGTCATAAAGGATCAAGAAAGGCAATTATGGAAAAGATAATGCAGGGCCGCATGGACCGCGGTTTTCAAAGATATCAGGAAGAATATGAAAAGAAAGCTTTGGAGGTTCTCAGATCCGGATGGTATATTCTCGGAAAAGAAGTAGAGAACTTTGAAAACGAGTTTGCGAAATATGTCGGAACGGATTATTCCGTAGGTGTCGCCAACGGACTTGATGCACTTTGGCTTGCTTTCAGAGTGCTCGGAATCGGAAAAGGCGATGAAGTTATAGTCCAGGGAAATACTTATATCGCAAGCGTAATGGGTATCACCATCAATGATGCTACACCCGTATTTGTTGAACCCAATGAATACTATCAGATAGATGCGGACAAGATCGAAGAGAAGATCACGGATAAGACCAAGGCTATTTTGGTTGTTCATTTATACGGACAGGCAGCCGAGATGGATAAGATCACAGCTATCTGCAAAAAATATAACTTAAAACTTGTAGAGGACTGTGCACAGTCACACGGTGCTTGTTTTGACGGAAAGATGACCGGAAGCTTCGGAGACATCGGATGCTTCTCATTCTATCCTTCCAAAAATATGGGTGCTTTTGGAGATGCGGGCGCTATTACAACTAACGATCCGGAGCTTGCGAGACTGGTTAAGATCTATCGTAACTACGGAAGTGAAAAGCGCTATTACAACATGGTTGTCGGAGCAAACTCAAGACTTGATGAGATGCAGGCGGGACTTCTTAGAGTTAAGCTTACTCACATGGATGATATTACAAAAGAAAGAGAACAGCTTGCAGCCGTGTATGATGCGGGAATAAACAATCCCAAGGTTATTAAGCCTATTGTTGCCAAGGGTGCTACTTGCGTTTGGCATCAATATGTTCTTAGAGTAAAGACAGAAAGCGGTGATAACAAGGCCGCTGAGAGAGACAGGTTTAAAGCTTATCTTGAAGAGAACGGCATAATGACTATTATCCATTATCCGATTCCTCCTCACAGAGCTCAGGCTTATGAATATCTCGGACTTCCGGAGGGAACTCTTCCGATAACCGAAGCGTATGCCAATGAAGTCATATCTCTTCCGATATACACGGGAATGACTAAGGAAGAGCAGCAGCGCGTTATCGAGTGCGTAAACGCATTTAAATGATATACATGCAACATCGATTTTTTCGGTGTCTAGATTTTTTAGAGGTTATAGGTAATTTCAATGAATATAGTTTTACTTTCAGGCGGAAGCGGAAAGAGGCTTTGGCCCTTATCCAATGACGTCAGATCCAAACAGTTTATAAAGATGTTTCATCCTGACAATTCAGGTGATAAAGATGATCTTGAATCAATGGTTCAGCGTGTTTATCGTCAGATAAAAACAGTTGATCCCGATGCTACGATCACTATAGCTACGAGTAAGACTCAGGTTTCGGCAATTCATAATCAGCTTGGTGACAAGGTTTCCGTATGTGTTGAGCCTATGAGGAGAGATACATTTCCCGCTATAGCACTTGCCGCATCATATCTCAAGGATGAACTTAATGTCGGAGAGGATGAGCCGGTTATCATCTGTCCCGTAGATCCTTATGTTGAACTTGGTTATTTTGAGTGCTTCAAGGATCTTGGCAAGATGGTTGCTTCAGGTGATTATAACTTAAATCTCATGGGTGTTGTTCCTACATATCCAAGTGAGAAATACGGTTACATTCAGCCCGAGACAGGCGATCATATCAGCAAGGTATCGGCATTTAAAGAAAAACCTGATGTTGCAACAGCGCAGAAATATATCGAAGAAGGCGCACTTTGGAACTGCGGAGTTTTCGCATTTAAGCTTTCATATATTTTAAACAGAGCGCATGAGCTCATAGATTTTAAGGACTACAAGGATCTTTACGATCATTACGGCGATTGCAAAAAGATAAGTTTTGACTACGCTGTCGGAGAAAATGAGAAATCGATCGGCGTTGTAAGATATTCCGGTGAGTGGAAAGATATCGGCTCATGGAATACCTTTGCTGAAGAGATGCATGAAAACATAATCGGTAAAGCCGATATGGATGATGCATGTGTGAACAGCAATATCATAAATGAGCTTAATATTCCCATTATCGCAATGGGACTTAAGGATATGATAGTTGCGGCTTCAAACGACGGAATACTTGTTTCGGACAAAACACAGTCGAGCTACATTAAACCTTACGTAGAAAAGTTGACCCAGCATATAAGATACGCAGAGAAATCTTGGGGAAGCTTTACCGTCACAGATGTTCAGGAGGGAGCTCTTGTTATAAGAGTTGAACTCTTACCCGGTCACAGACTTCACTATCACAGTCATGATCTGAGAGATGAGGTTTGGACTGTAATGATAGGTGAGGGAACTGCGATCGTTGACGGAGTTAAGACAGAGATAAAGCCCGGAGATGTGGTTACTTTAAAAGCCGGACAGAAACATACCGTTATAGCCAAGACAAGACTTGTACTTAACGAAGTTCAGGTCGGTAAGGATATCAGCGTAGAGGACAAGGTTAAATACGATTTTCCCGAATAATACCGGACTGTTATTACAATGTTCCGGTGCCTGAGGGGAGGCATATGAAGAAAAAACTATTAGACAAATACCTTTTTTGGATAGTACTTGGGCTGTTTATTATCGCAGCTTTTATCATAAGACTTAAGCTTGCACCCAATACAGAGCTTTCACCGGACTATGACTCATATTACAGAGAGTGGGTTGAGTTTTACAGAGCAAACGGAATAGTTAAGGGGCTTGAGAATGCACCCGGTGATTACTATGTTCCGTTTAATGTGATCTATGCTCTTTGCTCACTTCTTCCCGTTGAGCCTTGGGTTCCGCTTTCAATGATCCCGTTTGTGTGCGAGCTAGTATCTGCATTTTTTATTTACAAAATTTTCTTTTTACTTACAGGGAAAAAAGAAACTTCGTTATTTATCGGAGGAGTAACTCTTTTCCTTCCTTTTGTTGTATTCAACGGTGCCCTTTGGAAGCAGGTTGATGCGGTTTATACCTGCTTTTTGATAATTTCACTATATGAACTTTTGCGTCAAAGATACAGAGCCGCATTTATTTGGTACGCTGTATCATTTGCGTTTAAACTTCAGAGCATTATCTTTTTACCGGTGCTTGTTATTTTGTATCTTACGGATGGTTTTGCATCAGAATCAAACGAAGTTTCTTCCGGAAAAAAGAAACTAAGCATTATTAACTTTTTCTGGATTCCCGTTGTATATCTTATTGCGGGACTTCCCGAGGTATTGGCAGGTCACGGACTCAGGGCAACTTATTTTGCTTACCTTGGTCAGACAGGTGAACTTCAATCCGAAGGTTACGGAATGGTCTCATATTTCCCAAACATCTACAATTGGGGACTTGATCCTTACGATGAGATATTGACTGTACCTGCAGTGCTTACACTTTTGGTAGTGCTTGCCGTGTTAGCTCTTTTCTGCTACAGGAAAAAAGAAAGCTTAGACAGAAATACGGTTCTTTATCTTGCGATCTTTCTTGCGTGGACATGCCTTATGCTTCTTCCCGGAATGCATGAAAGGTATGATTATGCGATGCTTCTTTTGCTTACACCTTTTGCTGTTATGATCAGAAAGAAGCTTATTGTGCCTATGGTAGTTGCCAATCTGTGTTCGCTTGCAACTTACAGTATCACGCTTTTCCATACGGATATCTTTGACATGAAGGTTGTTTCGATATTCTATGTGGCTGCGTATATTTACACCGCTATAGATTTTGTTCGAGTTATAAACGGAGGTATTTCTAAAGTTGAAGCTTAAGAGTGCCTTTAACAAAATAATTGTTTTTTGCCTTATCATAGCTGCGGCGCTGACACTTGGATGCAGCATTCTTACAACGATCTACTATGATGTAGACGGTGAGATTCAGGTCGACTGGCCGCATTACGGAAAAGAAAATATACCGCTTCTTTTAATATCACTTGCTGCTGTACTTGCAATCTTTATTCTTTTGCAAAAAAAGAATGTGTTTGGTCATTATAAAAAGTGGATGACGGCAGGTCTGATATTTGTTGCGGCGTATTGTTTTATGCTGATATTTGCTATAAGACCGCTGCCCGTTAATGATTCAAAAACTCTGGATGATATTATAATCAGCTTTGTTTCAGGCGATTACAGCGAACTTACAACAACGGGCGGATATCTTTTTATCTGGCCTTTCCAGCTAGGATATGTGTTGTTTGGCGAGCTGGTAACCAACGTGTTCGGTGTGGGCAATTATCTTGCCTGGGATCTTTTGCAGCTTGTTTCCATAGTCATCACGATATGGCTGATATACAAGATTACGTGGGAATGCTTTGAAGATAAGGATATTTGCGGTATAGTGGCACTTCTATCATGTGGGGCACTGTTTTTTTATAATTATGTTACCTATATTTACGGTGATATACTCAGCATGGGTCCGCAGACAGCGGCTCTGTATGCATTGATCTTGTTTATGAAAAGAAAGAAATTTAGATACGGACTCTTGTCCGGGGCGTTTATTTCTTTTTCCATAATGCTGAAAACTAACTGCAAGATTACACTTATAGCTCTTATTATGATGTTGTTTATGAGTGAGATCCGTGAGAAGGAATCGGTGAAAAATTCGGAAGGAATTGCACCTGAAAAGACGTGGGGTTCAAGGATTATCAGCCATAGTCTGACACGAAGGATCGTTATCGCAGCTTTTATGCTCGTTGGCATGCTTTTGATCGATACAGCCGTAAACGCACATTATTGCCGACTTACAGGGCTAACAGAGATTCCTAAGGGAAGTCCTTCGGTATCGCATATAGCTATGGGACTTCAGGAGAGCGATCTTGAGGATGGCTGGTACAACGGATATAACTATCATGTTTTTGGCGAGAACAATTATGATACCGACAGAACCAAGGCCGCAGCGATAGAAAACATTAAAGAGACGCTTTCGGGATTTGTAAAAAGACCTCTTCACGGCGGGAAGTTTTTTGTAAGGAAATACCTTACACAGTGGGCGGATCCGGTATGTATATCAACTCACAATCTCGATCTTGTAAGTCGCCATCATGATACGTCGACGCTCGGAACAAGCCTTGTTTACGGAAGAGGCTCCGAAGTTTTAAAGTGGATTATGAACGTCTTTATGACTTTGTGTTATCTTGGCGTTTTGATATATCTTTTAAGTATTTTTAGAAAAAAAAGTGTTACCGATTCCGAGATGCTTATGCTCATCCTTATTTTCGGAGGCATAGTATTTCACGAATTCTGGGAAGGTTCTTCCCGCTATGCAATGAGATACTATATTTATTACTTGCCGTTTGCAGCGTGCGGATTGAAGGTGCTAAGTGGACGTTTTTTCTTACATAAACTTAAATAAATACGACAGACTCGATGATAGGAGCGACAGATTTACGGCATGGATCGTGGGATTTGTGACCGCATTTGTCGTTATAACCATATGCTCCAAGTCATCATTTTTGTATGCGTTTAATCTTTGGGATGACGCCAACAGCTATTTTACGATGGGAAAATGCATGTTCAGAGGGTATGTGCCATACAAGAATCTCTTTGATCAGAAAGGTATTTTCCTGTATACAATCTATGGTTTGGCTTCGCTGATATCTTCGACGACTTTTTTTGGAGTATATATTTTTGAAGTGATCGCGGCGACGTTTGTATGCGTAGGTTTGCTTCGCATTATTCAGCTCTATCTAAGATCCGATGTGGTTCCGTATTTTATGATGCCTTTTACGGCACTAAGTATTTATACGGCCAAATGTTTTTACTGGGGCGGAAGTGCGGAGGAATTTCTTTTCCCGTTTATTGTTTGGGGATTGTATTTATCACTGCGACATTTCAGAGATACCTATCCCGATACAATGCCGTACAGGACTGTGTTATTGGGTGGCGTGCTTGCCGGCTGTGTCTTCCATATCAAGTTTAATTCACTTGGATTTTTCTTTGCATGGATGGCGATGGTGTTCTTCGGAGACATAATAGGAAGCGGCGTAAGAGCACTTAAAAAGGCTATAATAAGCTGCTTTGTGTTCCTTCTTGGAATGGTGATTACTTTCATCCCCGGGATTGTATACTTTGGAGTTAACTCTGCGATTGACGATTGGTATCGCGTTTACATTTACAAGAATGTATTTGAGTATTCTAAAAGCATGACGATCGGGCAGAGATTGTACAAGATCTGGGATATAATGACCGATCACTTTTTCGATAATAAATTCGTGTATTTGACTATTTTTGCAGGTGCGTTATACTTTACGGTGGCGCTTATCTCATCGCTTGTTCATGAGGACAGATATAAACTTGTAAAAAGAGATATTGTGCTGCTTCCGCTTAAGATTATAGAGTACGTCAATATAGCGGTGCTGATGTTATTTTTGATACTTGTGATCTTTATAGGCGGCGTCAGCATAACATATTATCCGTTCCCGATAAATGCCTTTGCGGTATTTTGCTCGGTGGCCGTAGGATATGTTATAGAGGGCCTATACAAGCACTTATCAAGAGAAGAATTTGGAGATCTTGCAAGTACGTTTGGTTTTGTTTTGATTTTCTTGGCTCTTCTTATAACCGGAGCATCAGCGTATTTCATATCACCAAACGTTCCGGCGATGAAGCTTAAAAAGGATGATATCTGGTTGTTCAAGTTTAGGGATTATGTACTTGAGAGCGGAATCGAGAATCCCGGAATAATGAATGAATACGGATTCGACGCGGGACTGTATACAGTTACAAACACAATGCCCATTTGCTATTATTATCAGACACAGACGCTCAATATAGAAGAAGTTATCGAGTGGCAAAAGAGCTATACCCGTAACGGACAGGCTGATTTTGTTTTGTCTGTAGATAGGCCTGCCGAAGCGGTTGATGATTATGAGCTTGTACTTCAAGAAGATTTCGTCACACATGATACGAATACGACGTATTTTCTTTATCAAAAAAAGAGTGAGTAAATTTTAGGTTTTAAAGGAGATTTTTATATGCCTATCAGAGTAAACAGTTTTATGGGAAAATTCGGTTGGTTTGCAAGAAAGCATTTCCCGATGCTTGCAAGTAATGCATACCTTAAGCTTCAGTTCTTTACAAGAAGCAAATCGCAAAAGGCATACTGCGATTATTTCCTGAATGCACCTGAGGTTCCGATGCCCAACGTTGTAAATATAGAGACGATCAACAGATGTAATTCGACTTGCGCATTCTGTACAGCCAATGTTCATGCGGAGTGCAGACCTCTTGCCAAGATTGATGACGACCTTTATAAGAACATTATCGATCAGCTCGCCGATTGGGGATACAAGGGACATCTTACACTTTACGGTAACAACGAGCCTCTTCTTGATACCAAGATCGTAGAGAGACATAAATACGCAAGAGAGAAGCTTCCGGACAGCTTTATCTTCATGTCGACCAACGGACTTATCCTTACTATCGATAAGGTAAAAGAGGTTGCTCCTTACATCAACCAGCTCATCATAAACAACTATTCAATGGAGATGAAGCTTCATAAGAATATTCAGGAGCTTTATGATTATGTAAAGGCTAACCCTGAGGAGTTTAAGGATCTCGATATCCAGATCCAGATGAGATATCTTCAGGAGGTTCTTACAAACAGAGCGGGAAGTGCGCCCAATAAGAAGGCTACGGAGAAGGTTATCAAGGAAACTTGCCTTCTTCCTTTCACAGATATGTGGATCATGCCTAACGGTAAGATGGGACTTTGCTGCTGCGATAACTTTGAGACCACAGACTTTGGAGATCTTACCAAGATGAGTCTTAAGGAAGCGTGGGGAAGCCCTAAGTTCCAGGCTGTAAGAAAGAAAATCGCAGAGGGAAGACAGGAGTATCCTTTCTGTAAGCACTGTGACTTTATCGATGCCGGCTTCCGTATGCAGATCGTAAATGCTATTCTCCGCGGCGATCAGGAAGCAGCAAACAAACTTGGCGGTCACGAGCGAATGAAGATCGGTAATAAGAACAACTCAGACGATAATATCAAATGATGTAGGGGAGTATTCATGGCGGCATTAAAAAAACATATTTCGTTGATATTGGTAGCGTTATTTGTATTGGCTGTTGCAATCTTCTATGCCATCATCGGCGACAACAGTTATATTGCCGTTCACGATAATCTCGATTTATTCGTTGCACAATTTGCAATGCTCAAAAATACGGGCACTTTTTTTGCCCACGGAGTATCTGCTCCGTTCCTTGGAGGCATATCAAGAGATGTGCTTCCAAGCGAGTTTTCTTTATATACGGTTCTGTATATGATATTCCCGCCTTTTGCGGCATATGTTATAGGATATGTTTTAAAGGTTCTTATCGCAGTTTTCTCGATGAGGCTTCTTATTGTTGATGTTTTAAAAGATCGTAGCGGAAAAGACAATAAGAACACCCGCGCAGGAAACGAAGATGAAGGCTTTGCGGAAGCAGCTAACATTGCAACTCTCGTCGGCCTTTTATACGGTGTTCTAAATCTGTTTCCCGCATTCGGAATTTCTTTTGCATCAATCCCGCTTATAGTTTTTCTTCTCAGAAGAATATATTTTTCGCCAAGATACGGAAAGTCTCCGTTATATCTTTTGCTTATTTTCTTATATCCTTTTATATCTTATTTTTCCTATTTTGGATTTTTTATAATCGGATATCTTTTCTTTGCGATAATATGGCTTTGGATCAAGGATAAAAAAATTCCCGTGGGACTTGTTAAATCAATTCTCGTTCTCACTATCGGTTATGTGATCATGGAGTACAGACTCTTTGACATGATGCTCTTTTCTGATACAGTCACGATAAGAGAGACTATGGATCCGGGATTTATGCCGGGAAAAGACGTTGTACATCTGATCGCAGATGCTTTTGTAAACGGAATGATGCATGCGGATGATGTGCATAAATTCTTTGTTATGCCTGTGTGCGTTATCTATTTCTTTTTCCTGAATATAAGATATATCGTGAAAAAGAATGCGCGCGGAATATTTAAAGATATCTACAATCTCGGAGCGCTGATGATCGCTTTAAATGCGGTTGTCTACGGATTGTATTACTTTGAACCGGTGAATAAAATACTCGGAACTGTTGTGCCGCCGCTTAAGGGATTTCAGTTTAACAGGACGATCTTTTTTAATCCTGTTATCTGGTGTTTGATGTTCTTTATCGTTGTTTACAGAGTGAAGGTTCATGCGATAGTTAAGTATGCAGCGGTTCTTGCGGCAATCGCGATAGTTCTTTTGACTCCGGGAAGATACAACGATCTTTATACCACGGCGCACCATACGGTGAGAGCGCAGGTTTTTGGAAATGAAAACGATGAGCTTAATTTCAGAGAGTTTTATTCTACAGGGCTCTTTGAAAAAATAAAGAAAGATATAGGATATGCGGACGGTGAGTGGAGTGTGGCTTACGGCATGCATCCCGCGATCCTTGAATATAACGGCATTTCGACGCTTGACGGATATCTCGGTTTTTATCCGCAGAGTTATAAGGATAGCTTCCGAAAGGTAATTGCTCCCGCACTTGATAAAAAAGAAGCCATAAGAGCGTATTTTGACGATTGGGGAGCAAGGTGCTATCTGTATTCGGGAACCGACGATTCGATCGTCATGGCGACGAAGAGTATGACAGGTGTTACAGATAATACTTTGTATGCTGATACGGCGGCGCTCAGAGATATGGGATGTAAATATATTTTTTCAAGAATAGATTTATCTAATGCGGATGACCTTTCGCTTGTATTAATGGGCGATTATACCGGAGAGAATTCTCCGTATACAATCTATGTCTATAAAATACAATAGTTTTAATGTTGCATGCTTTGAAAGTGGCTTGTTTTGTACAATTGGGAAATATATGTTATACTTTAGTCGCTTATACTAGGTTAAGGAGGTAAATTAGAATGAATAGAAAACTGGTTTTAGCACTTACTTGTGTGATGATGATAGGAATGCTTTCAGGATGCGGTAAGAAGAAGGATGCCGCAAATGATGAATCATCACAGCAGGATCCTACAATTACAATTACTGATGAAAGCACAAATACTTCATCAAGCGATGTTGAAGTGAAGGCTTCAGAGGAAGAGTCCAAGGGACTTGCTGCGCCTATAGTAAAGGGCGGAGTGATGAAAGAGGGCAGCGAAGCCATTGATGTGGAATTTGAATGGAATCCCGTAGACGGCGCTGACGGATACGAGGTAGATATTCAGAGTAAGGCCGAAGATGCTAAGGAGTATACTCCTTATGAGCCCGGATATACAGAGCTTGAGAAAGACGGAGATTACTTCATCACCACTGATACCAAGTTTGTAGCATCTGCTCAGGATGATTTCGATTTCCAGATCAAGGTAAGAGCCTTCAGAGCAGAGGACGAAGACAAGACTTTCAGCGACTGGAGTAAGGTTGCTTACGGTCAGACATACGATAAGTAAAACCAATAAAACTAACGTGATTTATTTTTTAGAAGGAA
Source organism: Butyrivibrio sp. INlla21 (assembly GCF_900116875.1). Lineage (GTDB taxonomy): Bacteria > Bacillota > Clostridia > Lachnospirales > Lachnospiraceae > Butyrivibrio. The sequence goes on along the minus strand of NZ_FPCC01000019.1, from coordinate 34,641 downwards.
AGAGAAAATGAAAAGAAGATTTGTTATATTGCTTACATGTCTGGCAGTGGCAATATTGCCGGGCTGTAGTTCTAGTGTAGATCTTGAAGATCAGAACTATGAGATAGAGGACGAGGCACCTGCTGCAGAATCTTCGGAAGAAGCATCAGAGCCTGAGACCGAGGATGAGGATTCAGAGTCTGAGGAGCCGGAAGAAGCTACGGAGGAAACATCTACAGCTTCCGAAGCTGCTTCTAAGCCTGAAGTAAAGGCGGCTGATACAACTGCTGAAAAAGCAACAGATACAACAGCTTCTAAACCCGCTGTAAAAGCAGAAAGTGCGCCTGCGCAGAATGTTAGCAGTTCGCCTGCTAAAGCGGATAACCAGGCCCCCGGAGAATTACTCCCTACACCTAAGGTTAATACCGGTGTATTACATGTGGGTGAGAATGCCATGAATGTGGAGTTTACATGGGCTCCCGTTGAAGGCGCAGAGGGTTATGAGGTCTTAGCTGAGGATAAATTCTACAAAGATGACGAATTAAGCTATAAGCCTTATAAGGTATATGGTCAGACTACAGACTATTACAATACCGTTGAGACTAAGTATGTCGCAAGCTCTCAGGATTATTTTGATTTTAGAGTACAGGTAAGAGCTTATAAAGGCGAAGGTGCAAACAGGCGCTACAGCAAGTGGAGTGATTTTGCATATGGCAATACACAGGGAAACAGACCGGCAGCTCCCAAGGTTGTAGCAGGTACATCACATCAGGTGGATGATCACCATGAAGTTGATTTTACATGGCAGCCTGTTGAAGGAGTTAAGGAATACAGGGTTACGGTATGGGTCAAGACTCCTGAAGAGACTGAATACAAATACAAGGAAACTGTGAAGACAACCGATACGAAGTATGCTTGCGGTGCTCAGGACTATTTTGATTATAGAGTTGGTGTAGAAGCACTCGGAGAACAGGTTATTGACGGAGCAGTTTATCCTGCTGACAGTGATATGAGCGAATATGCTTACGGGCAGATACGCTGATAATATAAAACATTTTATTTAAGAGGTTTCTATGGATAAGATAGCGGTATTAATTCCGTGCTACAACGAAGAGAAGACTATAGCTAAGGTTATTCGCGACGCAAAAGCTGCGCTTCCCGAGGCTACGATCTATGTTTACAACAACAATTCCAAGGACAGAACAGCAGAGATTGCTGAGGCCGAGGGCGCTGTTGTAAGAAACGAATATATGCAGGGCAAGGGCAATGTTATAAGACGTATGTTCAGAGAGATTGATGCTCTTGTATATGTCATGGTAGACGGAGACGATACTTATCCCATGGATTCAGCCCCTGCGATGGTTGACCTTGTACTTAATCACAATTCGGATATGGTAGTCGGTGACAGACTTTCCTCAACATACTATCAGGAGAACAAGAGACCTTTCCATAACTTTGGAAACAATCTTGTAAGAGGCAGTATCAACAGACTTTTTGGTTGTAACGTAAGGGATATCATGACGGGCTTCAGAGCATTCAGCTATGAGTTCGTTAAGACATTCCCCGTTCTTTCCAAGGGCTTTGAGATTGAGACAGAGATGACCATTCATGCTGTTTATAACAACATGCAGATTGATAACGTGGTCATTGATTACAGAGACAGACCTGAAGGCTCAGAGAGTAAGCTCAATACTTACGCTGACGGCTTTAAGGTACTTAGAACGATCGCAAGACTTTACAGAGATTATAAGCCCTTTGGCTTCTTCTCATTCTTTGCACTGCTTCTTGCAATCGTAGCCGTTGTATTCTTTGTGCCTATTCTTACAGAGTACTGGCAGACACATCTTGTGCCCAAAATACCTACATTGATCGTGTGCTGCTTTATTATGCTCGCGGCGGTTCAGAGCTTTTTTGCCGGAGTTATATTATCGACACTTGCGATCAACAACAGGCGTGAGTTTGAGATGCAGCTCAATATGCTTCAGAGACATAAAGAGACTGACTACAATAAATGATAATGTGTTAGTGTGAGGAATAATGTCAGGTTTTTTTTCAAAAAATAAACTTGGATTTTTAAAAAAGTTTTCCAAGGATTTCGTGTTCAGCGTGCTTGCGCTGGTCATATATAACGGTGCGTTGCAGCTTTTTATCTATCCCGGAATGGAATCCGCGATGGGTAAAAAGCCCTTCGGCATCGTTCTTTTTTTGATTTCCGTGGTATCAATCATGGGTGCGGGATTCGGAACGGCGGCCAGTTATTCCAGAATGATGGCCAAAAAAGCCAGAACACAGGAGAATGGGGATTACAATATCTTCCTTCTCATAGTTACTGTCATATGTATACCGGTCACATATGCGGCTCTTTACGTGAAAAATATTCTTAAAGTTGAAGTTTTTATTCCGGTTCTCATACTGATGGTACTTACGGTATATAGATATTATGCAGATGTACAATATCGCATGGATATCCGGTTTAGGGATTATTTCCTGTTCTTTACGGCTGTAACCGCAGGGTATGTGATAGGTCTTTTTGTCTATCCGTATCTTGGAAGCTGGACCTGGGTACTAATTCTGGGAGAGATGTTTGGCCTGGTATTTACTTATTTTTCCGGAAGGATATTTAAGAGTCCTTACTTCAAACTGTCGGATAGTTTTAGAGCCAACATGAAGTCCGTTTGGTTCATATCGTTAAGTAACCTGCTTGGGGCGCTTATCCTACATTCCGACAGGTTGCTTATCAGTCTGACAGTCGGAGAGGAAGAAGTGACCATATTCTATACGGCAAGTGTTATCGGCAAGATAGTGGCTCTTTTGACAACACCTCTTAACGGCATTTTTATCAGCTATCTGACCAATTACAAGATAAAGCTTACAAGAAAAATATTTTCTGTTGTGACCGGAGCTGCTTTGATCATCACTTTTATCGGAACTTTTGCTTGTATGTTTGTATCGGACATTTTTGTAAAGATCAAGTATCCTGATGTCTACGCGGATGCAGCCAAGCTCTTCCTTACCGCTAACCTTGGTCAGCTGCTTTATTTCATATCAGGATCGCTCATGGTTGTGATCTTGCCCTTTACGGGAGAGAAATTCCAGCTATATATAAACGGAGTGTATGTGGCTTTGTTTGCCGTTATAGTAATTCCCGCGGCAATAATGTTTGGTTTATCCGGAGTTGCCCTGGGACTTGTACTTGTTAATATCCTTAGGTTCGCCATCGTTTATGTTATAGGAATGATCGGAGTAAAAAAAACCGAAGAATAAAAATATTATTGAACACCTGAAAAATACTGAAAAGAGGGTGCATACCGCAAATGGTATGTATCCTCTTTTTTTATAATAGTTGACAAAATATCTTTTGTGTTATATGGTTGATTACACAAGTAATTAACCAATAAACTAAAGGAGGTAATCGGTGTGCTGGATAATTTAGGCGAAGACAAATCAATCTATCTACAGATAAGTGAAATGATAGAGGATGAGATACTGCGAGGCATACTTAATGAAGAAGAGCAGGTTCCGAGTACTACAGAGCTTTCCAAATTCTATAAGATCAATCCGGCAACTGCGGCTAAGGGTATCAACATTCTGGTGGACAAAGAAGTACTTTATAAGAAAAGGGGAATCGGTATGTTTGTACAGACTGGAGCAAAAGGAAAGATAATTGAAGAGAGAAAAAAGAACTTTTATGAGACATTTGTAAAAAAGATAATCACTGAGGCCAAGCTTATCGGAATAGATAAGCAGGAGCTTAAGAAAATGATAGACCAAAGTAATGAAGAATAAGACCTTAGATTAAAAAGGAGACAATAATATGAGCATATTATCGGGAAAAAATATAGTTAAATCATACGGCAAAGAAAACGTACTTAAGAATGTAAGCGTTGAAATAGAGACAGGTAAGATCTACGGACTCATCGGAAGAAACGGTGCGGGAAAGACAACTCTTTTATCCATTCTGACTGCACAGAATCCCGCTTCGCAAGGTGAGATCACATTAGACGGAAAGCCTGTTTGGGAGAACGAAGAATCTCTTTCACATATCTGCTATTCGAGAGAGATTTCACCCGTTACGATGTTTGGTCCCAATACTCTTAAGGTAAAAGAATACCTGGCTACGGCAAGGGCTTTTTACATAAATTGGGATGAAGCTTATGCAAAAGAACTGATAAAACTCTTTAATATCGATATCAAAAAGAGAATCAGTAAGCTTTCAAAAGGTATGCTTTCGGCTGTGACAATTATCGTGGCGCTCGCAAGCAAAGCGGACATCACTATCCTTGATGAGCCCGTTGCGGGACTTGATGTTGTTGCGAGAGAGCAGTTCTACAAGCTTGTTATAGAAGAGTACAGTGAGACCGGAAGAACTTTTATCATCAGTACTCACATAATTGAGGAAGCAGCATCATTGTTTGAGAAAATTATCATCATAGATAAAGGAGAGATTAAGTATCAGGAAAACTTAGATGAGCTACTTTCAAGAGCGTATCGTGTAAGCGGTGATACGGATGCGGTTGATAAGGCTACGGAAGGATTTAAGATCTATAATCCCGAGAGCCTTGGAAGAAATAAGGTTGTTACGGTTCTTGCGGATAAGCCTGTTGAGAGTTTTGGCGAAGGAGTACAGGTTGAGCCTGTATCACTGCAGAATCTTTTCTACGCAATGTGCATGGGCGAAAGAAAGGAGGCGTGAGTAAATGGGCGAACTTTCCAAGAGAGCGGCCAAATATTATTTTGTGCAGGGGACAAAGCAGGCTTTATTTGTCCTTGCATTTTTGGCGATGATAACAGTATTAAATTGTCTTGTATTTGTTGATGGAAGTGTAATGGATTCCTTAATGGATAACATAGGGAGTTCAATTCGTTATGGATCCTATATGATAGTCTTATGTAATTTCATGTTTTCTGTATACGGACCCAATTGGTATGATAGCATAGCGCTTTCTCTTGGCTGTAGGAGAAAAGATATTTTTATCGGAGAAATGATCAAACAGGTGATGTTTGTGCTAAGTGATTTTATAGTGCTTATCGCATTGGCAACGGTTGCTAAACAGGAATATATTATAGTCCTTATCGGATTCGTTGTCTTAGGGCTTGTAATGGGACCACTGGGGTTGATCGTAGGTCATAAGATTAAAAGAATCGGAAGAATAGTGGTCCTTGTTACAATTATGGTAGGAGCATTTTTTAGTGCAATGTTATCAAACATTATAGCGATGAGAACAGAGGCTTTTATAACGGAAGGCTGTCCGGTGACCGGGGTTGTTATCGGTTTTATTATTGTAGCGGCAGTGCTATATACACTCTTTGAATTTTGGGCATATAACCTCAATAAAAAGAGTATGGTAGTTTAATGAGGAGAATATATATGAGTAGAGACATTAAAGCAATAGCAAGACTGAAAAAGCTGAGTGAAATATATAATTTGTTGATTATTTCATTTGTTGTTCTTTTGGTGCTGTTTATCGGATTTATTTCGGGAGACGATGACATGAGAGTAGGAAATATACGCATACTCATTGCTACATTGATTTCGGGAATATATGTGGGAGTAAATTTATTTATTAAGCTTATTACCATGGCCGATGAGATAACCAGAGGCCTTACCTTTGGAATGACAAGGAAAAAGTTGTTTGTATTGGAAAGAATGACGGATATTGCCGAGATACTTGTGGTAGCATGCATAGCTTTTTTGCTTATCGGAAGAGGCAGTATGATAGTTAAACTGATTATACTTGTTTTTGGTTTATTTAACTGGGTAGAAGGCCTTGCCGGAAATAATATGATGCGATACGGAAAAAAGGCTTTTTGGGTATATTACATTATTTATTTTGCTATTACATTGATTATTCCCAGAACTTTGGGGGCGTCAGACAGGATTGTAGAGATAACAAGATTGTTCATGGACTGGATAAGGGGAACGGTTTTAGGACAGCCTCTATTATGGACGGGAAGTATTATCTTTGCTATAGTAGGACTGGTGGTTAACTGGATTACTTTCAGAAGGATACCGGTTAATTATTCGATTTAGGCTTTTAAATAAAAGAAAAGAGGAGATGAAAAAAGTCATGAACAAGATTAAAGACAAGGCAGAATTTATCAGATTGTTACTGGTGTTTGCGGCAGTGATGGCTGTGATGGTCATAGTATCACGAGTTACGGGACCATGGGCGGCATCGGTTGGGGTAGATCTTCCGATCATTGTGGTGTCATTGCTTCTTTATGTTCCTATGCTTGCCATAGTACTTATCTATAGCTTTGTAAAGGGAGATAAGTTTCTTGAATCCTTTGGGATAAAAAAGATTAAGATAGGAACGGTATTTCTTTCGATACTTCTTGCATTTGTAGCAATGCCGATGGGATGGTTTGCAAATGTGCTCTCGCAGTTATTTGTGCCTAATGTATTCGCGCAAGCCGCGGAATCAATGTTTGAAGGATCGCTATTGCCTGTTTTCTTCGCGATGGCAATTATGGCGCCTATATGTGAAGAACTGTTGATGAGAGGTTTTTTTCAAAACAGATTCTCTAAACTCATTCCTTTTGGGGCATCCGCAGTACTTACAGGGTTCTTATTCGGCGTACTGCACATGAATGTAAATCAGTTTTGTTACGCTTGGATTTTGGGTATAATTGTTGCATATGCAAACAGAGCAAGCAGAAGTATGTTTACTTCTACTATCATGCATATGGTATTTAACAGCTTTGGGTTTGTGGCAATGCTGATATCAACAAAAGTTGTTCAAGCAGCGGGGGAATCATTGGCAGAAGGCGCAGAAGCATACAGAGCGGATATGTCATATATGGCTGTCAGTGCTGTCATAACAGGAGTACTCGCAATTATATCTTTCTTCCTTGTTCGTCTTGTTATCAAGGCTATAGCTAAGCATGAGGGAACAGATTTACAGGCTAACGCCTAACGCTTTATAAAAATACTATCATGTCAGGCTTGAAAAAGGAGAGAGTTGTGGAAAACAAGGTTTTTAATAAAAAAGAATTTTTTGCCATATTGGCTATATTTATATTGATGATTATTGCAGGATTAGGCGGTACATTAGTGCTTGGAATTGTGGGTGCGTTCACCGGGATTATATTTCCGGGGATTGTAACTTATCTGGGTTTCCTTATACCTGCGCTTGCTATCGTTATTGCATTTAACAGAAAAGAAGGAAGCTTTTTACAGGCATTTGGATTTAAGCCTATCAGTTGGAAGATCGTACTTCTTACGGTTCTCTTGACTGTTGTTTCTTATCCGATAGTTTTATTTATGGATTTATTGTCGCAGTTGTTTGTTCCAAATATTATCGCGAGCACGGCTGATTCACTGGTCGGAAGCTCATCGGTAATATTTATTTTACAAGCTGCGCTGATCGCTCCTATCTGTGAAGAGATACTAATGAGAGGCTTTTTCCAAAACAGACTTGCTAAGGTTTGTCCTTTTATTGTAGCTTCCATTGTTTCGGGATTTTTGTTTGGAGCGTTCCATATGAACTTAAACCAATTTTGTTACGCATGGGTTTTGGGAATTATATTCGCTTATGCTAACAGAGCAAGCGGAAGTATTTTTACGTCGATCATTATGCATGTACTGATCAATGCATACGGTGCTATAACTACCGTGATCGAGGTGGCAAGATATTCAGCTATGGGCACAACATTGGGCGAAGTTGCGGAGAAAGAAAGAGCAGATTCTTCCAATATGATCCGTTATATCATAATATTTGGCATTCTTTCGATTGCTTCCGTAATTCTCACCCAATTGGTGATTAAAAAGATTGCCGAGCAAAGAATTAAAGAGGCCCCGGCAAAAGAACAAGCAGCATAAAACATAGGCATAACAGAGCGTTTCGTAGCAGTACGGGCGCTCTTTTTATAAAGAGATTCGGAAACCTTACAAAAATGTAAGCTTAGAATATCGATATGTAAGATAAACCACAGGAAACTCAGAAAGGTATTTGATACTATATACTGTGAAAAATGACTGCGTAGATATTTTTACTATTTTTTAGAAATTAAGTATTGACAGAAGAAAATAAGAGTAGTAAAGTTACTACGACAAGTATAGTACAGCTATCGTACTACGCGTAACAATGTATTAGAGGAAATCATATTATGAAAAAACTTGTAGTAATAAAGGATGTAAGCAAGATATACAATCCCGGAGAGAATGAGGTCAGGGCGCTGAACCATGTCAGCCTTACGATAGGCGAGAGGGAATTCGTAGCCATCATCGGTCAGTCGGGTTCGGGTAAGTCAACACTTATGAACATGCTTGGATGTCTCGATACACCGACCAGCGGTAAATATTATCTACACGGACATGACGTATCGCATATGACAGACGATGAACAATCGGATATCAGAAATAAAGAGATCGGATTCATCTTCCAGGGATTTAACCTGATACAGTCTCTTACGGCTCTTGAGAATGTTGAACTTCCTCTTATTTACAGAGGAGTCGGCAAGAAGGAAAGAGACAGACTTGCAAATGCTGCACTCAACAGTGTGGGACTCGAAAAGAGAAAGACTCACAAACCTAACGAAATGTCAGGTGGACAGCAGCAGAGAGTAGCGATTGCAAGAGCGATAGCACAGGCACCTCCGATACTTCTTGCGGATGAGCCTACGGGTAACCTGGATTCGGCATCAAGCAGAGAGATCATGAAGATAATCAAGAGACTTTACTCTGAGGGCAGAACGGTTATTATCATCACACATGATCCCGGTATCGCCAAGCAGGCCAAACGAATTATTACAATCTCTGACGGTATGATTCAGAGTGACATTATAAATCCGGATTACAAAGAAGATTGATTTAAGGGAGTGGAAAAGGAAATGGCAGAGAACAAAGATTTAAAGAAAGATGTGGAGTTAAAAGAAGAAAAAGAAACTACTCCCGTCGTTGAAAACAAGAATGAGATCAAAGAGACAACGGGAAGTAGCGTTGAGATCTATGATGAAGACGATGACTTTGAGGTAGAAGAAGTTAAGAAGCCCAAGAAAAAATTAAAGAAAAAATGGATAGTACTCGGCATAGTGGCTTTACTTCTTATATTTTTCATCGCAAGAGCTTTTCTCGCAGGAAAGAATGCAGCATTACCTGTACAGACTGTTGATGTTGCAAACGGAACCATTGAGAATATTCTTTCTGTTTCGGGAACAGTTGAAAGTGCTGACAGTAAGAGCTATTTTGCAGATGTTACCGCACCTGTGGATCAGCTCAATGTAAAGATCGGTGATAAGGTTGCATCCGGCGACGTGCTATACACATATGATGCTGCACAGCTTGAGCTTGCGGAAAAGAATGCTCAGCTTGCCATCAAGCAGGCCAAGGGTAATTACAGTGCGCTTTACTCAGGTGCGGCAGCAGCCGACAGAGACTATGCAAAGGGCATGAATGCTCAGCAGATCAATGAGAGACTTGATGCCATCACGGCAGAGATGGATGCTCTTGATGATAAGATCACCGAGAAGAGAAGCAGAATGAGCAAGACTCTTTCAGATCTTAATAAGACTATGCTTGATGTTAACCAGAACGGTATTGCCGATGGAACGGCAGAGTCTTACCTTGACGGAAATGACGGCTACATCACAAGAAGAGAGAATGACAACAACGACAGTGATGTTTCAGAGAGCAACAAGCAAATGTCACTTGCACTTCAGGAATCAATAAAAGATGTATCTTATGCTCTTGAGAACGATCCCGAGATTCAGGGATGGGAGAAACAAAAGACAACTCTTGCTGAAGAACAGGCTCATCTTTCAAGTGCCAAGGCCGCTCAGGTAAACGGCGGAACAGCATCAGCTAACAAAGCTAATATGGAGTCAGTACAGCTTACACAGGAAGATACTATTGCTAAGATCCAGGAAGCAAAGGATGGAATCAAGGCTGATTTCAACGGCGTTGTAACAGCAGTGGATGTAGTTGAAGGCGCTACGGTTGCACCCGGAACTAAGATGATCACACTTGCAAACCTTGATGACGTGCAGGTTGACGTACAGGTATCAAAGACAGACCTTCCCAAGTTAGCGGTTGGACAGAAGGTTGATATTACAATAAACGGTAAGGCTTATACCGGAGAGATCACACAGATCTCAGGTTCCGCTACAAAGAATGCCAACGGCGTTGCGGTTGTAGATACAACTATTAAGGTTACTAATCCCGATAAGGACATTATCCTCGGTGTTGAAGCAAACAATAAGATTCATGCCGAAAAGGCAGAGAACACTATAGTTCTTCCTTACGAGTATGTGCTTACAGATGCCGACGGAGACTATGTATTTGTACTTGAGAACGGCGTTGCGACAAGAAAAGATGTTAAGATCGGTATTTCTACAAGCACAGAGGCTCAGATTGTTGAAGGTCTTTCTGTGAATGACAAAGTAATTACAACAAATCTTGAAACGCTCACTGACGGAATGCCGGTTGTAGCTATGGAAATGTGATAATGGGAACTGTCAAAGAATATTTAAAAAGTGCAATAAATCAGATGAAGCATAACGGTTACAGGACCTTTATGACGATGCTTGGTATTATTATCGGTATTGCAGCCGTAATTACGGTTGTTTCGCTCGGAAAAGGTATGACTGATTATGTTAACGGTGAGATTAACGGGCTGATCGGTAACTATGGTTATGTTGTTATCGATAACGCCAAGACTACCGAGCTTTTTAGCCCTGATGATATCAGACTTTTGGAAGAATCCGTATCGGACCTTAAGGGCGTGTCTCCTTACTTTGAGGAAGTGGGCAGAGCCAAGGGTACAAGGGGTACATATCAGGCTGATGTGATCGGAGGAACGGAAGCCGTAGAGCTTGCCATCAGCAGCAAGGTTTACAAGGGACAGTATTTTACGAAGCAGATGGTTGAAACAGGCCAGAAAGTGTGCGTCTTGATGAAAGATGATGCAAAACACTTATTCGGTACCGATGAATGCATCGGCAATGTGATCGAACTTACGTTAGCCGGTAAAACTGCGGAATATACTGTTGTCGGCCTAAGAGAAGCTATAAACAGCGAAATGGTCACTGCACTTGCGTCAGAAATGGATTATTATGTCTCGGTCGAGGTTCCGTATACAGCTTTTGCGACCGATTTCGGATACGATATCGATAAACTGAACATGTTACTGCTCTTTGCGGATCAGGATATTCTTCAAAAGAAAGTAAAAGAATGCGCGCAGGTACTTGAGAATGCACATGGACTGCGTGGAGCCAACGCTCTTTGGTCATACAGTATGGCGGATATGTCTGAAGAGATCAATACGATCCTTGGCGGTGCGTCAACATTTTTGATATTGGTAGCGGTTATATCGCTTGTAGTTGGCGGAATCGGAATCATGAATATCATGTTGGTATCGGTAACAGAGAGAACAAGAGAAATAGGTATTCGAAAGTCAATCGGAGCAAGAACCGGAGCTATAACGGCGCAGTTTTTGTCTGAGGCTGCGGTTTTAACGCTTTCGGGCGGTGTTATCGGTATCATTGTCGGAATAGGATTATCGTTTATAGTTTGTTCGTTACTACACTTTAAGCTGATAATAACTCCCGGTTCGGTTCTGGGAGCAACACTTATTTCGGTTGGTATCGGTCTTGGATTTGGAATATATCCTGCCAGAAAAGCAGCCAAAATGAAACCTATAGATGCATTGAGAGTATAAAATATGGGAGTAATAGGAGAATATTTAAAAAGTGCGATTTCAAGTATACGAAACAATAAGGGTAGATCTCTTTTGACCATGCTTGGAATCATAATAGGAATAGCCGCCGTGCTTACAGTCCTTGTTATCGGTGACGGACTGAGGGCTAAGGTTACCGGAGAAATGGCCGCACTTGATGTTGCTACGATAAACATTTCACTTGATGTGGCTAAAACTGATAAATGCTTTACTCCGGAATATATGGAAGCTATTGAGCGCAATATGAGTTGCATTTACGGACTTAGTCCTTCGGTTTCCATTTACGGAAACGGTAAGGGTACAAAGAAATCTTACAATCTTTCTTTTTCCGGAGGGAGCGATGTGCTTTCCGAGAACGGACAGAATAAGATACTGTACGGAAGATATTTCACACGTGATGATGTAGATGCAGCAAATTATGTGTGTGTTATATCTCAAGTTGCCGCAATGAAATTATTCGGATATGAAAATGCGGTAGGTGAGACGATAGAGATCACCAACGGTGATATTACCAAAGATTTCACGGTTGTCGGTATTAGAGAAAACACATCAATGGATGATGCCTATGCGGAGGGCGATGAGCCTAATTTGCAGGGTGATGTCCCTTATACAACCGTGGCACTTGCGTATAACAAAGACGTAAACACCATGTTTACCAAAGTGACTGCATATATGCACAAGGACAACAAGGATGAAGCCAATCTCAAGATGAGGAGCGTTGTTGAAAACGTCCTTGGAATAAGAGGCGAAGGTGCGGTTAAGGTTGATGCTTCATCCGGAATGGATTCAACCAGTGATACGATCCTTAACGTCGTAACCGCGGTAGTTGCATTGATCGCATCAATATCACTTATTGTCGGTGGTATAGGTGTTATGAATATCATGACGGTATCGGTTACGGAGAGAACACGAGAGATCGGTATCAGAAAATCTCTCGGAGCAAGGACTTCTTCGATTCTTACGCAGTTCCTTGCAGAAGCGGCTATACTTACATTCCTTGGCGGAATAATAGGTATTATATTGGGACTTACTTTAGCTAAGATAGCATGTACAATGGTAAACTTCCCGTATACAGTCAATCCTGTACTGGTGGTTGTTGTTGTGTTTATTTCAACGGGAATCGGATTGTTCTTCGGAATATATCCTGCCAAGAGAGCTGCCAAGCTCGATCCCATCGAGGCGCTTAGAGCCGAGTAATAAATTAGTTTTCCTTCCAAATAATTGTTTCAAATACATGTGTGTGCACAGGGACTGCCCTTTATGGGTGGTCCCTGTGTCGTTGTATTAGGGAAATTGTAGAGACTAGAGCGTCGTGGTTACAAGTTATGCCTTCCCCGGTTTATGAGATTGTAGCAATAAAGCGGCTAGAGTCAAGGACAAGCAGTGTGCGCTTCGCACATCCTTGACTCTCGCCACTTTATTACTGTTTGGTAGTCAAGCGGGGAAGGCAAAAAGGTAAGAGAAGAACGCGAAAAACGGCTTGGGAGCGTCGGGCGTGCTGCGCTTTCGTTAAAAGTTGACATGATATCGATAATGAGCACGCATGGAGCCTGGTGAAGTGAATTCGCGTGTCGGATTTTTGTAAAAAAGCACGCGAGGGGAAGCTTGATGAGCTGACACGTGCTCGCCGGGCCGAGATGTGTTTGGCAAATTGATAATTCTCTATAAAAACAGCACGCGAAAATGGAGTCAATTAAAAGACGCGTGTCGCTGGGATGATTGATCGGTTGAAGTTGCCACTCTTTGGCATGCCTTCCCCGCTTGATTACCTGTTTGTAAAAAAAAGAGCTTGTGTCAAGGATGTGCTGGCACACAGAGCTTGTCCTTGATACAAGCCCTTTTTTTACTACAATTTAATTAAAACGGGGAAGGCTGTTTTGGGGATGGTTATCTGCTACAATGTATTCCAAACTTTGGGGTAGAATATCATTTTTTTTTTAATTACCACAAGATATTGTTAACAAAGTCGTATCATGTCTCATTTTATGGTATACTATTGTAGATATATTATGACATTTTTGGGGTGAATCGTGAGAGAAATAGTAGACAGACTACTACAGGGAAAATTTGAATATGAAGAAAAGAGCCTGGATTTCTCAACTCCTCGTATAGAACTTTCTATGAGTCCGGGTGATGTCACCGAGGGCTCTTTTACCATCTTTGGACCTGAAAACAGGCTTGTTGACGGCACTGTCAGTTCAACGGATATCAGGATGGAAGTTCTTACAAAAGCATTTTCCGGCTCACCTTATGAGGTTTCTTATAGATTCAGCGCTGTAGGACTGAGCAGCGGCGATGTCCTTCAGGGTGATTTTCGTATTGTTTCCAATCAGGGAGAGTATGTACTCCCTTTTGTAGTCACCGTAAGGCATGAGCAGATCGTTTCAAGCCTCGGTGATATCAAGAATCTTTTCCATTTTGCAAATCTTGCCAAGACAGATTGGGAAGAGGCCGTTAATCTCTTTTATTCGGATGAGTTTCTCTCCGTATTGAAGGGGAACGACGATCAGTATGAGAGTCTCTACAGGGGCTTATCCGCATCTCCCGGTAACGAGCAGAATGTCGAAGAATTCCTTATTTCGATCAACAAGAAGCAACCCATGGCTTTTCTTTTTGACCAGAAAGAGCTTGTTATTGATTTTACGGGAATATTCCATGACAACAGTATTCTTATAACGCGCAACGGCTGGGGCTACAGTAAGCTGTTTGCAAAGCCTGAGTGCGATTTTATCATGCTCGATAAATACGATATTTCCGAGGATGATTTCACCGGCAGCACATGTCATATCAAGGTAAGACTTCGTCCCGATAAGATTCATGAAGGCAATAATTTCGGCAAGATCGTTTTTTATAATGCTTTTTCAAGCACATCCATTCCGGTAACCGTATCGGTGAATGTTACGGGCAAGCATCCTACCGCTGATTATCAGGAGAAAAAGAAACTGATAGTTCAGCTTATTAAGGTATATGAGAATTTCAGATGTAAAAAGATATCGTCTAAGGCGTGGCTTTCCGAGACGGGTAAAGTGATCGCACGCATGAATGCGGTCGATGAAAAAGACCTTGCGTTTAGGCTTTACACGGCGCAGTACTATATCACCGCCGGAAGAGTAAATGAGGGCAAATGGATACTCGATCAGCTTGCAAGAGAAGTTGAGGATGCACCCGGAGATGAGCTTTACAGCTATTACCTGTACCTTTCTTCTTTGTGCAGTAAAGAGGACAGCTATGTCAACGATATTTCCGACAGGCTTGAAGGTATATACAGAAGGAACAAGGATAACTGGCGCATAGCTTGGCTTTTACAATATGTTTCCGAAGAATCCGCGATGAGCGGCTCAAGAAAGTGGATGATGCTCAGCGAGCAGTTTTCATACGGATGCACGAGTCCGATACTCTACCTTGAGGCGATGAATCTTTTGAATGATTCGCCTTCTATTTTGACGCGTCTTGAAGATCAGGAGCTGTGCATACTTGAATACGGCGCCAAAAAGCAGATGATAAGTCTTAATCTTATCGATCAGATAGTTTATTTGTCGGCAAGAGTAAGAAATTATGACAAGAGACTCTTTAGGATACTTAAGTCCTGCTATGAGATCAAGCAGGGAGATGACGTGCTTGAGGCTATCGTAGCTCTTTTGATCAAGGGCGGTGAAACCGGCAAGTACACGTTTGAGTGGTATAGAAAGGGCGTCGAGAGAGAGCTTCGTATCACAAGGCTGTATGAGTACTATATGATGTCCATTTATACCGATGAGAACGGACTGCTTCCTTGCGACATCAACAAGATGGTTCTTATGTATTTCTCATATCAGAGCGATCTTGAATATGATAAGAATGCGATCCTTTACAGATATATTCATGAGAGAAGAGATGAGTATCCTGAGCTTTACGATGCTTATGTTCCTCAGATCGAGAAGTATCTCATGGCACAGCTTGATAAGGGCAGAGTCGGCAAGGATCTGGGCTATCTGTACAAGAACCTTATCACCAAGCAGATGGTGGATGCCGCGAATGCATCCAAGGTTTTGACAGCGCTCTATACTTGCGAGATCACGGTTGAGGATCCCAAGATATGCGGCGTTTTGGTCGTATATGATAAGTGCGAAAAAGAGATGAGATATCCCGTTACAAACGGACGTGCATATGTGCCGCTGTACGGAAGCGATTATACGGTCCTTTTGATAGATCATGATGACAACAGATATGCTAAGAGCATTCCTTATAACAATGTAAAGATGATGCTTCCGGGCAAGATAGCGGGCTACGCCATTCCTTATATTCAAAAGGGAAAAGAAAACCTGGATCTGTTCCTGTGCGATCTTGGCAAAAACGCTTACACGATCGATATGGACAATGTCGGAAGATACAGAGATCTTGCGGAGTCGGAGCTTGTGCGTAAATCTTGCAGAAATGAGATCCGCAATAATCTTATCAGATTTTATTATGAGAATGATTTTACGAGGCAGCTCACTGAATATCTTGTGGATATAGATCCGACCGATATGACCGCCAAGGAAAGAAATGAGCTTATAGAGCTTATGGTAATGGGCGGGCTGTACGAGAAAGCACTTGAGTGGATCCTTGTGTACGGCTGCTATGGCATTGATGCCAAGATCATCCTTCGCATGTGCGGAAGGCTTCTTGACAGAGATATGTATCCCACCGAGGGTGATGCGATAGAGGTTGCGCATTATTCGTTTGTAAACGGTAAATATGATGAGCAGCTTTTGATCTATCTTGTAAGGTTCTTCTCCGGAACACTCAAGGAGATGAGAGATATCTGGAAAGCCGCCGAGGCATTCGGAATAGATACATACACGCTCTGTGAAAAGATGATCGTGCAAATGCTCTACTGCGGATCCTATATAGGAGAGCGCACGGAGATATTCAGGTCATATGTTCAAAACGGTGCCAACACTGAGGTTGAGATGGCATTTCTTGCACAGAATGCTTACGACAGTTTTGTGCACGGCAATATCACCGATGTGTATATATTTGACAGGACAGAGGTGCTTGCGATTCAGAATGCTCCGCTTCAGGATATTTGCAAGCTTGCATATCTAAGATATTATGCTGCGGAAAAGAGCTCCGAAGAGAGTGTCAATCCGGATGTTGCGGAGATGTTCCTTAAGGATCTTTCGACAAAGGGAATCTATTTTCCTTTTTATCAGGAGTATGCGGATATCATTCCGGATATGGTTTCCTTTAGCGACAAGACCATGCTCGAGTACAGGACTGCTCCGGGGACACGTTGTACTGTCCACTACAGACTTGCGACAGAGGATGACAACGAATACCATTCACTTGCAATGCAGGAGATGTACGACGGAATCTATGTAACTGCGTTTGTTCTTTTCTTTGGTGAGCAGCTGCAGTACTACATTACGGAAGAAAAGCCCGATGATGAGGATGCTCTTACAGAGAGCGGAACCATCCAGAAGAGCGATATAGTTAAGAGTCAGACCGGAATGAGCAGATACAATCTGATCAACGACATTATGATCGGAGAGACTTTGCAGGATTATGACACTGTCGATAAGCTGCTTTCCGAATATCATAAGAAGAACTATATGTGCAATAAGTTGTTTGGACCGCTTCAAAGCGAGTCTTTTACAGAATAAATAATAAGGGATAAAAAGATGCTTTTTGGAAATTCCGATGAAAAGCGCTTTGTGCTTGGCTATGACTTGGGCGAGAAGGTCTCTCAGATAAGTTTTTTGGCATCTGATGCGGACATGCCCGAGACACTGTCGGTACTGGCGGGATCAGAACTTTATAACATTCCTACCGTCCTTTGCAAAAGAAATGACGTCAACCAGTGGTTTTACGGCAAAGAGGCTGTTCGTCACATTGAGGAGGGAGACGGTATTCCCGTTTACTCTCTTGTGAGCAGTGCAAGGGAAGGTAAACCTGTGGTTGTCGGCAATGCGGAGTATGACCCGATAGCTCTTTTAACTCTGTTTGTAAAAAGAAGCTTATCGCTTCTGTCCATGGAATTGTCACTTGATAACGTCGATGCTATCATGTTTACCACAAGATCTCTCGATCACAGAATGATACAGGTTCTAAACGCGGTGACTTCTGCGCTTGAACTTAAAACGAACAATATTTATTACCAGAGCCACGAAGAGAGCTTTTACAATTACATGCTGTATCAGCCCGACGATCTGATGAATCATTCGGTCATCGCATGTGACTATGATCTTGATGAGCTGCATGTGTATGAGATGGCGATCAATAGGAACACAACTCCTCTGGTTGCGACAATAGACGTTAAAAGCTTTGACGACCTCAAGCTAGGAAGTGCGGGATTTCCCAAGGATGTGACCGCTTATCATAAAACATGTGAAAAGCTTGATGATGAATTCCTTACCGTAATGCAGAAGGTTTGCAGTGAAAAGATCATCTCTACGGTATTTCTTTTGGGCGACGGCTTCAGAGAAAAGTGGCCGAAGCGTTCACTTGAGTTTTTGTGCAGGACAAGGCGTGTGTTCCAGGGCAACAACATGTTCAGCAAGGGCGCGAGCATCGCTGCGAGAGAGAGGATAAAACCGGGAGACAAGGCTTCCAAGATAGTTTTCCTTGGGGAAGATAAGCTTAAGTCCAATCTCGGAATACATCTTTTGAAATGCGGAACGGAAGTGTATTGTGCGATCCTTGATGCAGGTATCAACTGGTACGAAGCTCAGACAGGCATGGATATCATAATGGATCAGAGCGGTATCCTGAATATAGAAGTCACACCGCTTACGGGTAAGAAACCGAGAATGGTTCAGCTGTATCTGGACGGGCTTGAGAACAGACCGATCGGAACAACAAGGCTAAGGCTCTCCGTAAACATGAATTCCGTTAATGAAGTGAATTTTAAGGTTACGGATATGGGATTCGGAGAGATCTATCCCGCGACCGGAAAAGTCTGGGAGCAGGTAGTGGAACTGTAAATACAGTTGCTTATAATTTGATGTGGCAACTTAAGAGAGGTTATTTATATGACTAAACCGATTCTATGCATCGGAACATATGCAGAAAATCCATATCATATAGAAAAAGTGGGCAGAAATGTCTACTGCATAGAAGAGCTGTGCTACTGCCTCGTTCACAATGCTTTTTTGATAGACGAAGAGTGCTTTGTTCAGGATCTTTTTGACTGGATAGAAAAAGAGTGTTCTTTGGTCAGGCTGGCCGATGAACTTAGGAGCATGGCGGCTAAGAGATGCTCCCTTGCTTCACTTGTGGGGACACTTCTTGATTATGTCGGATACAATACCCGCAAAGAGATCGATGAGACCGAGGAGATATTAAGAGAGAACGCCGGAATGGATATATATAGGAAGAAGCTTGCAAGAGCGGATTTCCTTATGAACAGCGGAAGATACAATATGTCGTTTCGCGAGTATGAATTTCTTTTAACCAATATGCCTGAGATGGATCGCAATATGAGAGCGGGCATTGAGCACAACGAAGGCGTTATGTACGCAAGGCTGTTTCTTTTCAACAAGGCAAAAGATATGTTCATGAGGGCATATGAGGACAGCGGCAACAAGGAGTCTTATATCCAGTATCTGATGGCTGTCAGAATGGAGTATGACGATAAGGAGTATGTTGCATATATCGCAGAGAACGAAGTTGCTTACGAGGCTTCGCTTGAGATAGAAAAGAGGCTTAAGGAGAGCGAAGAACTCTACGGCGCGAGCGGCGACAATATCACAATGAGAGCGCTTTCCGTATATAAAGCGGAAGGAAACATGCATGAGTATTACACTCAGGTCGGAGAGATGACCGAGAAGCTAAAGGCTGATTACAGGGGACTTGTAAAAGAGACTGCCGCAGCTGTAAGGTGAGCTTTTATCAATACGTGATACATCGCCTTGGAAGAGGTATTTGAGGGGACTTAAGATGGGACTTTGGAACAAGTTTTTTGGAAGTAACAGAGACGAAGAGTGGGAGCAACAAGCTGAGCTCGAGAATTGGAACGACATCGTCTATACAAGAAAAGAAGTTGATATGGACGATCCGGTTCAGCGAAGAGAGTATATCGGAAGCTGCCTTCAGCAGATGGAGGAGGCTTCAAGAGAACTGGAAGCTCTTGAGTATGAATATAACGATGTCACAAGCCATCTTCGAGACATCGAGGAAATCGATGCGCTTCCGCCGGAACAGAGGGCGGAGATCAACGACTGTGCGCAGAAGATCTTGGATTCTCTTAAGCAACAGGATAAGTTCGACAGAAGAAAGAACCGTATGACGGACGATGAGTTCGAGCATATGGAGATGCTTAGGGAACAAGCCAAGGAAGGCGCGGAGAAACTCCATGAAGCCGAAAGCTTCCAAAAGAAGATAAGAAACGATCTTAAAAGACTCGACGGTGAGCATGAGGCTTATCTGTACAGAGAGGAAGAGATTGAGAATACAATAGAAAATTCCAAGAAGCTGATAAGCGTTATAGCCGTGTCGCTTGCTTTTGTCATCGTCTTTTTGATGATACTTCAGTTTGCTTTTAAGCTTAATGTTGTATACGGCTATATGATAGCAATCTTACTGAGCGCGGTGTCCGCAGTTTCTTTATATATGAAGTATACCGGTGCGCTTGTTGAGCAAAAGACTGTAAGAAAGTCGATCTCAAGACTTATCATGCTGCAGAATCAGGTAAAGATAAGATACGTAAACAACACAAACCTGATAGATTATCTGTGCCTTAAGTACAGAGTAATGAATTCGGGTGAGCTTTCGGATCTTTATAACAGATACCTCAAGGAGAGAAAAGAGAGGGAGAGGATCGAGGATGCCAGAAGGCTGCTTGATTCAAACCAAAGAGATCTTGTGTATATGCTAAGGCATTACAGAGTGCGTGATCCCGAAATCTGGATACATCAGCCGCAAGCTCTTTTGGACCATAATGAAGAGGTAGAGATAAGGCACAGTCTCAATGTTCAGAGACAATCGCTTAGAAAGAGAATGGAGTACAACAGGGATATCGTCGCAGGCAATGCCAAGAGCGAGGTTGAGGATATGGCTCGCCAATATCCCGAGTATGCACAGGAAATTTTGGACATGGTATCCCGCTATGAGGATAAATATCCGGGCGTATAACTTATGATTGCCTCAGACACCGTATGATGATAAAATGTTCGGTGTTTGAGGTATTTCTTTTTTGTAGCATTTAGGAGAACAAATGAATTACGAAGGTAGGACTGAGAATTACAAGCGTCTTGGTGAGGAGTGCGGAGTTTTTGGTATGTACGATTTTGACGGCGGAGACGTCGCGGAATCTATTTACTACGGACTTGTTTCCTTGCAACACAGAGGACAGGAGAGTTGCGGAATTGCTGTCAGCGACACAAACGGACCTAAGGGCAAAGTTTCAAGTTACAAGGACATGGGACTTGTGAATGAAGCCTTTACGCCGGATATTTTAGATACCCTGAAAGGGGATATTGGTGTCGGACATGTCAGATATTCTACAGCAGGCAGCAGTACGCGTGAAAACGCACAGCCGCTTGTTCTTAACTATGTAAAAGGTACTTTGGCGCTCGCGCACAACGGTAACCTTATCAATGCACCGGAGCTACGTCATGAGCTTTCTTATACCGGTGCGATCTTTCAAACAACCATTGATTCTGAAGTAATTGCATATCACATAGCCAGAGAGCGCCTTGCGACCAAGTCGGTTGAGGAAGCTGTTGCAAAAGCTATGCTTAAGATAAAGGGTGCATACAGCCTTGTTGTCATGTCCCCCAGAAAGCTCATCGGAGCCAGAGATCCTTACGGCTTTAAGCCACTTGTTATCGGTAGAAGAGAGAACTGCTATGTTCTTGCGTCGGAGACATGTGCGCTTGATACGATAGGAGCTACATTCATAAGAGACGTAGAACCCGGTGAGATCGTTACCATTTCTCCCGAGTTTGGCATTCAGTCAGACAGATCGATGTGCATAGATCCCAAGAAGCACGCAAGATGTATATTTGAGTATATTTATTTCGCAAGACCCGACAGTACCATCGACGGTATCAGCGTATATGATGCCAGGATCGCAGCCGGAAGATTCCTTGCCAAGGATTCACCGGTTGATGCGGATATGGTAGTCGGCGTACCGGAGTCCGGTAACGTTGCGGCTTTAGGATATGCGCTTGAATCCGGAATCCCATACGGACAGGCCTTCGTAAAGAATTCATATATAGGAAGAACATTCATAAAACCCAAGCAAAAGAACAGAGAATCAAGTGTTCAGGTTAAGCTAAATGCACTTGAGAGCGCTGTTGCTGGTAAGAAGATCATAATGATCGACGATTCGATCGTAAGAGGAACAACCTCCGACAGGATCGTGAGGATGCTCAGAGATGCAGGTGCCAAAGAAGTTCACATGAGAGTTTCTTCACCTCCGTTCTTGTGGCCTTGCTACTTCGGAACCGACGTTCCGGCAAGAGAGCAGCTTATTGCTTATAACAGGAACGTTGATGATATCTGCAAGATAATCGGTGCTGATTCACTTGCTTATCTTGGAATAGACAGATTAAAAGAGATGATAGGCGGCGATCTCGGTATCTGTGAGGGCTGCTTTACAGGCTCTTACCCGATAGATCCGCCAAGCGAAGATATCCGCGGAGAATATGATAAGTAAATTAAAATAAACAGTTTTTGGAGGATTAAAATGAGTACAGATCGTTATACAAGCCCACTTTCCGAGCGTTATGCAAGTAAGGAGATGCAATATATCTTTTCACAGGATATGAAGTTCAAGACCTGGAGAAAGCTCTGGATCGCACTTGCGGAGATCGAGAAAGACCTCGGTCTTAACATCACACAGGAGCAGATCGATGAGCTCAAGGCTCACAGCGAGGACATCAATTATGATGTTGCAAGAGCCAGAGAGAAGGAAGTTCGTCACGATGTAATGAGCCACGTATATGCATACGGTCAGCAGTGCCCCAAGGCTAAGGGAATCATCCACCTCGGTGCAACAAGCTGCTACGTTGGTGACAACACAGACATCATTATCATGACAGAAGGACTTAAGCTTGTAAGAAAGAAGCTCATCAACGTTATCGCAGAGCTTTCTAAGTTTGCCGACAAGTATAAGGCACAGCCCACGCTCGGCTTTACTCATTTCCAGCCTGCTCAGCCTACAACTGTAGGTAAAAGAGCTACACTCTGGCTTCAGGATTTCACAATAGATCTTGAGGACCTTGATTATGTTCTTGATAACATGAAGCTTCTCGGATCAAAGGGAACAACAGGAACTCAGGCATCTTTCCTTGAGCTCTTTGACGGAGATCTTACCAAGGTTGACAAACTCGATCCCATGCTTGCCGAAAAGCTTGGATTCAAGGGATGCATGGCAGTTTCAGGACAGACCTACAGCCGTAAGATCGATATGAAGGTACTTAACGTACTTGCCGGAATTGCTTCATCTGCGACCAAGATGGCGCAGGATATCAGACTTCTTCAGCACCTTAAGGAAGTTGAAGAGCCTTTTGAAAAGAGCCAGATCGGTTCATCCGCAATGGCATATAAGAGAAATCCCATGAGAAGTGAACGTATCTGCTCTCTTGCAAGATACGTGATAATAGATACACTCAACCCCGCAATTACAGAGGTTTCACAGTGGTTTGAAAGAACTCTCGACGATTCCGCAAACAAAAGAATTTCAATTCCCGAAGGATTCCTTGCAACGGATGGCATACTTGATCTGTGTATTAATGTAGTGGATGGTCTTGTTGTATATCCTAAGGTTATTGAAAAGAGATTGATGTCGGAACTTCCTTTCATGGCTACCGAGAATATCATGATGGATGCCGTAAAAGCGGGCGGAGATAGGCAGGAGCTTCACGAGAGGATTCGTGAGCTTTCAATGGAAGCCGGCAAGACAGTCAAGGTTGAAGGAAAAGACAATAACCTCCTTGAACTCATCGCAGAAGACCCCTCTTTCCCTCTTTCCCTCGATGAGCTCAAGGCGTCTATGGACCCTGCCAAGTATGTCGGATGTAGTGCACATCAGGTTGAGAAATTCTTAAACGATGTTGTCAATCCAATCATAGAGGCGAACAAAGACGCTCTGGGAGTAACAGCAGAGATCAACGTTTGATGCCTTATTAAGGAGCGAGTATGAAAATAATCGATATTATCAGGGAAAAGGAAGTGACTCTTTCGTTTGAGGTTTTCCCACCCAAGACAGATGCGGGTTATGCAGCTGTCGAAGAAGCTGCAGCCGAGATAGCGGCGCTTAAGCCCGATTTCATGAGCGTGACTTACGGAGCGGGCGGCGGAACAAGTAAGAATACCGCTAACATATCGGCAGATCTTCAGAATAAATATGGCGTCAACGTTCTCTCACATCTTACCTGCGTTTCGTCAACAAAGGAAGATGTGAGGTCCATGATTTCCACATATAAGGAAAAGGGTATTGAGAACATCATGGCACTTAGAGGAGACATTCCCAAGGAAGGTCGTGTCTGCTATGATTACGACCATGCGACACAGCTCATCTATGATATCAAGTCTGTAGATGACAGCCTTTGTATCGGCGGTGCTTGCTATCCCGAGGGACATGTTGAGTGTGCAAGACAGTCTGAGGACATTATGCACCTTAAGGAAAAGGTGGAAGCAGGCTGTGATTTCCTTACAACACAGATGTTTTTTGACAATTCTACTCTTTATCAGTTCCTGTATCGTATAAGGGAGAAGGGTATCGATGTTCCGGTTCTTCCCGGTATCATGCCGATCACCAATGCCAAGCAGGTCGCAAGAAGCGTAGCTTTGTCGGGATCAACTATTCCGCAGAAGATGAAGATCATGGTCGACAGATTTGCGGACAACCCTGAGAAGATGAAGGAAGCAGGCATTATATATGCTTGTGATCAGATAATAGATCTTATTTCAAACGGAGTAAGCCACATTCACGTTTACTCAATGAACAAACCGGATATAGCAGCCGGAATGATGCGTAATCTTGCGTCTATTATACGTTAATGTTTGGAGGAAAGAGTTATGGAGATTAACGAACAGCAAAGCAACATAACTCCCGAGGATTTCAACTATTCCCAGGAGGTTATAAAGAAACTTTCAGAGTACTTTGAGGCAAAAGTTGTTGGACAGAAACAGCTTAAGTTCTCTCTTATTGCGTCCATTATCGCAGATGGACACATTCTTATCGAGTCTGTTCCCGGACTTGCCAAGACAACTGCAGCCAAGGCTATTTCCGATGCCGTAGACGGACAGTTTGCACGTATACAGTGTACACCGGATCTTTTACCCGGTGATATCATAGGAACTCAGATATACAATCAGGCGACATGCAAATTCGAGACTATGCTCGGTCCCGTATTTGCAAACTTTGTGCTTCTTGACGAGGTTAACCGTTCAAGTGCCAAGACACAGTCAGCCATGCTTGAGGCCATGCAGGAGAAGCAGGTTACGATCGGTGGAAAGACTTATCGTATGCCGGAAGATATTTTCATAGTAATTGCTACACAGAACCCTATAGAGCAGGAAGGAACATATCCTCTTTCCGAAGCTCAGACCGACAGATTTTTGATAAAAGAGGTTATCTCATATCCCACAGCAGCTGAGGAGGTTGAGATCTTAAGCCGTATTGAGACAGGCGCAATCTCAGAGTCAACACCTGCGGTTCTTTCAATCAAAGATATCGATAAGGTGCAGGATATCGTCGATCAGGTTTATGTGGACGAGTCGGTTAAGTGGTACATTTCAAGTATTGTTGTTGCCAGCAGAAGAGCCAATCAGATTCCGGGATTTGAGCTTGGAAGATATGTAAGGATCGGTGTAAGCCCGCGTGCTTCAATCGCTTTCCTTAAAATGGCCAAGGCAGCAGCACTTATGCAGGGAAGAACCTATGTTACACCCGATGATGTTAAGCTTGTAAGACATCAGGTGCTCAGACACAGAATCGGTCTTAATTACTCTGCTGTAGCCGACAATATCACTGTTGAAACTGTTATTGACGGAATCGTTAATTCCGTAAAGACTCCGTGATAAAGAAAAACTATGAATATTGATTACGAGTATTTATCCAGGATAAGAAGAGCGGTTGCTCTTTATACCAACAGAAAAACTTCAAATATTCTGGACGGCGATTTCCATTCAATTCACAAAGGAAGAAGCATGGAATTCGACG
Organism: Butyrivibrio sp. INlla21; assembly: GCF_900116875.1. Lineage (GTDB taxonomy): Bacteria > Bacillota > Clostridia > Lachnospirales > Lachnospiraceae > Butyrivibrio. The sequence goes on along the minus strand of NZ_FPCC01000019.1, from coordinate 8,853 downwards.
ACCTCAAGGAATATAACTTGGGAGACGATGTTCACGATATAGACTGGAAGTCTTCTTCGAGAATGGGAACGACTCTTGTAAGAAGATACGTTACCGACAGGCGTCACAATGTTATGTTCATTTGCGACTGCGGTCGTAAGATGCTGGGAGACACTCCGAAAGGAGAATCCAAGAAGGAACTGGCACTTATGACCTTTGGTACGCTTGCCTATATTACAGGCAGAAACGGTGCCGATTTTGCGCTTGCGTATCCGGGCTCCGACAATATGTCCATCAGTATTTTTAAATCGGGCCCCGAACATTTGGAAGCGTTATTGTATGAGTATGAGAAGCATGTCGGAGACAACGGCGTAGTTTCGCTCGAAGATGCGCTTAAGAACGTTATAAGTGTCGTACACAAGAAGATGATAATAGTTCTTATATCCGACATGGAAGGCATCGCAAGTATAAGCGGAAATGTGATGAGAGCCGTTACTTCAGAGCATGATCTTTTGGCATTCGGCATAGAAGATGCCATGCTCACGGGCGGCAATACATTTGATAATGATCTCGGAAGATATGAAAAGAGATTTCTTTCTTTTAATGACAGACTTCATAAGCTGGAGCTTGAAGAGAGAAACATGATATACGATATCGTATCCGACAACACCAAGCACAGCAGGGTGTCGATCGTCGGAATCTCTTCTCAGAGCGAGATAATAGATTCGTCGATAGTTTTGTTTGAAAGGTACAGACATGGAAACTACGGTTACATTAAGACCACCGTTTGAGTACAGCTGGTGGGTTGTTGCAATTGGCATAGCGCTTACGGCTCTGGGACTTTTTCTTTTGATAAGGGCTCTTTATAAGATCTTTTACAAGAAAAAAGCACCCAAGGCGGTTGAAGAACAAAAGCCGGCCGAGTATAAAAAGCCGATGCCACAGCATCTTTTTATCATCAAAAAGAAATATATTGCCGGTATCAACAAGCTCAGAACTCAGTATGAAAAAGAGGAACTGGCAAAGAGAGACGCTTATCTTAAGCTTTCACTTATGATAAGAGGATATGTGCATGAGGCGACGGGTATCGATGTCGAGAAGAGCACACTTAATGATGTAAAGAAGATGGGAATCAGACATCTTGATAAGCTTATGGAAGAGTATTATGTGCCGGAGTTTGCCGAGGAAAACAGATCGGAGAACAGAGATTTTGTTACTTCGTGTAACACGGCAGTAGGGGTGATCAGAGAATGGAGCTGATGTATAAATGGATGATCGCGTTCGGAGTTGCAGTTATGGCAACCACGATCATTCTGGTAGTAAGCATTCAAAAAAAGAAAAAGACGGATTTTGAATCGGGAATCCGTGTTGCAAATACGTCTAAGATCAGATCCACCAAGCTTTATAAGTCGCTTTCAATGCAGTACAAAGTTTTCAGGATAGTGCTTGCCGCGGGACTTATAGGCAGTATGCTTTCGGCATTGGTTCTGGCAGCAAGACCTTACAGAAACGATGACATTATGAGCGGAGTTAAGAAGAGAGATATCATTCTTTGTCTCGATGTTTCTTATTCGCTCTATGATCTTAATTCGGAGTTCACGGATTATCTGAAAGGCGTTGTTCAGGGACTTGAGGGCGACAGGATCGGTATCAGTATCTTCAATACTTCCACGGTCACATACGTTCCGCTTACGGACGATTATGATTATGTGCTTCAAAAGCTTGATGAACTCGGAGAGTATTTTGCTCTTCAAAAAGAGTATTGTGTGGACTTTGAAGAAAAGTACGGCTATTACGGACAGATTCCCGAAAGTGAGCAGAAAAGATTTGACGAACTTGTGGAAAAGCTCACGTATTTTGATGCGGGAACAACTTATAACAGTTATCTCAAGGGATCGTCACTCATAGGAGAAGGACTCGGCTCTGCGCTTTTTTCTTTTCCCTATATAGATGAACCCGACAGAACAAGAGTTATCATAATGTGTACCGACAATGAGCTCAATGATTACATGCCTCAGATCATGGATCTTGATGAGGCGGCAAAAGCATGTAAGAGCCACAAGGTTACGATTTTTGGTATTTATCCCAGTGAAGATAAATTCTATCTTCCGGACGAATATGACTATGAAGAGTGTTCTACGGAATTTAGGAGGGCAGTTGAGATGACGGGAGGTAAGTTCTACATCAGAACTCCCGAGCAGCCTGTATCTGAGATCGTTAAAGATATTCAGAAGCAGGAGGCAATGGTTGTCAAACTCGTCATGGCCAGACAGCCCGTAGATATGCCCTATGTACCGTTTATTATTTGTTTGATTAGCCTTGCATTCTTTAGCTTGGCGGGATTGGTGTTGCAAAAATGAGTGTTCAACCTGTTTTACCTGTTTTGATATTGCTCTTAATACTGTCGGCACTTGCCACAGTCACCATATATGCCGCAGGAAAGAGTCATATCGACAAAAAAGAAAAGATGTTTACGATCATAAGGCTTACCCTGATATATCTTTTGGCGTTTATCGTGGGATTAAGACCTGTAATAAAAGACGATAAGTATGAGTTTACGACTAAGAACCTGGATGTTTTGTTTGTCATAGATACCACCATCAGTATGTGGGCACAGGATTATGACGGCAAGAATCCCAGGATCGACGGAGTCATCAAGGATGCCAAGTACATTGCGGATGAACTGGTCGGAAGCAATTTCGGACTTGTGACTTTTGACGATCAGGCTCATGTTATCTCGCCTTATACTCAGGATCTTAATTATGTTGAGAGCCTTATCGATACTTTGGCTCCGCCTGACAGTTCTTATGCGATGGGAAGTGATATGTCCCTCCCTTACAAGGACATGGAGGCACTGCTTCTTTCTTCTTCCAAGAAAGAGAACAGAAAGACCGTACTTGTATTTATAAGTGACGGAGAGATAACTAACGGTAATGAGCTTACTTCATACGAAGCGCTTAAGCAGTACGTCGACGCAGGAGTTGTTCTTGGTTACGGAACACGCGAAGGCGGCAAGATGAAACAAAGCGGTTACGGATATATTATCGATGAATCAACGGGAAAGCAGGCTCTCTCGATGATCGATGAGGATAATTTAAAGAATATCGCCAAGGATCTCGGACTTATATATAACAATATGAATAACGGCAGATCCGCACTTGAGAGCTCTATCCGTTATATCAAGGAATCGGCCAAGACGGTTGATGATCAGATGACGGGAGTCGAGAAGTACAGAGATATTTATTATATTTTTGCGGCAATGCTTGCATTGATGCTGCTTGTAGAAGCTTGCTTTGTTGTAAGAAGAGGGAGGTTATGATCATGAAAAAAGCTCCTCTTAAATACATACTTATGATTATTTTTTCCGTGCCGATACTGCTTTTGGCTATTTCGGTGATCGGAAGGGTTGCGATCAACCACAGCTTTGTAAAGGCATATGACGATTCCGTTTATAAGACGGAGAGCGAGAGTAAACTTTTATATTTAAATTTCCCCGAGAGCTTTATTCCGTATTATAACCTCGGAAATGTGAGCTACGAGAGAAAAGAGTATCAGGCCGCGGTAGGCTATTATAAGAAGGCGCTTACGCTTTATCCCGATGCCAAAAGAGAATGCTCAATAAGGATCAATCTGGCGCTCGCGCTTTGCAATACGATAGATTTTTACGATCTCGATACTCAGGAAAAGATCGATACGGCTATTTTTATCCTGAACATGGCAAGAGATACCCTTCTTGAAAACGGATGGGCTGTCGATGAAGGTGATGATTACAGAGATAAGGATGCTCAGCAGTTAAAAGAAGATATCGATAAGATGATCGAAAAGCTCAAGAATCCCGATCAGTCTTCATCAAGTGATGAACAGAACGATAAAAAGGACAACCAGGACGATCAGGATAACGGCAGTTCCGGCGGTGGCGGCGGAAGTAAAGAGAACAAGCAGAAAGAAAAGCTTGAGAACAATAAAAAAGGCGCAATGGAAGAACGCCGTAAAGAGCAGAAAGACTACGAGAACAATCAGAAAGATAAAGAGAACGACCAAAACGGCGGTGGTCAGGATCAGGACGGCGATGATCAGAACGATCAAAACAACGGAGACGATCAGCAGAATAACGGCGGTTCCGGCGATGAAGATCAGAATGATCAGGGCGGCGGAAATGATGATAAGCAAAATGGTGGCGGCTCCGGAGGTAATGATCAAAGCTTAGGAGGTTCAGGCGGCTCCGGTGGGGAATCTGAAGGTGATGTTTACATCAAACAGTGGTAAATTCAGGTAATTTTTTGACATTATGCAGGTAAAAGTTAGTTTTTACCTGCATTTTTTATGTTTTTTTGATGAAAAGTGCACACATTGCCACAAGATGATGTATAATAGAGGGTGAAAATACAGATATTTTGTATTTTTGATGATTCTATTTAATTAGAGTTTAATTTTTCTTTATGTGTTTGAAAGGGGAACATGTTATGAAAAAGAGATTATCGGCATTATTGAGCGTTACGCTTGCAATGCTAATGGCTGCGACCGGTGCATTCTTTATGCCTGTTAAGGCTGTTGCCGCAACCGAGATCACATTCGAGGGAAAAGCTACTGATAAGACTACAGCGGATACATTATATCTTCAGACATCCGGCGGTACTGTGGAGATCAAGGTTGATTCCAATACCGATACTTCCGAAGCAAAGTTTATCTTCAAGGGAGATAAAGTTACTGCAGAATGCTACAGAGGTGATGACGAGTATTGGCACGCTTCCAAGCTTAAAGGTGGCAATAAGTCGGAAAACGCCGACGTTGATAAGGGAAAGTCTTCCACAGTAAGAGGTAAGATAGCTAAGGGAACAACAAGTTCCAAGATCTATCTTAAGACGAACAGCGGAACCATGGAGATCAAGATCGATGAATCAACCGATCTTAGCAAAGTAAGATATCTGGTTCTTGATCAAAAAGTTGAAATTGTATGTGCAAGAGGAAGCGATGCATATATGCACGCAATCTCCGTAGCCAATTCGGAAGGCAGCGGAAGCATGAGCACAATAAATGCAAAGGGAACCGAGATTTCCGGTAAGGTCGTTAAGGGAACAACAACCTCTAACCTTATACTTAAGACTTCAGACGGAACCAAAGAATATGTTCTTGATGTTGCAACTGATGCGACCGAGTGCAGAGTCCTTATTCCCGATGAGCATATTACAGCTTTTTATTACAAGGGTAAGGATGATAAAAATCATATTTCCAAGCTAATCAATGATGATGATTCTTGTGCATCCAAGGTTGAAACCGATTCAAATACCAATGCTGTGGTATCCGGACGTGTTACATCAGAGACTACAGAGGAGATATTGTTCCTTGAGTTAAGCAACGGAGTAATGCAGATCAAGCTTGATTCTTCAACAAACTTCTCGAGATGTCCCGTTATTGTTCACAACACTAACTTAAAGGTTGAGTGTGAGAGAGGTAATGACGGATACTATCATGCAAAGTCTATAATAGTAGGCTGATATGTTTTTGGGGGCTAATTCAGAATAATTTGCTTATAAAGGAGAGAAAAAAGTGAGCAGACGTGGTAAAAAAAGTGCGGCAAGCACTTTGACAGTGGTTTTGGGTGTTCTTATATTCTTAGGAATTGCGGTAGTAGGAGGAGCCTATTTTTTATTTTCAACTCAGGGCGAAACTACTGTAGGAAAGGTTGAAGATGCTTTCACGGAAGATGTAGATGATAGCGATGTCAGCGATTCCGATAGCAATAAGAAAGAAGATAAAGACAATACACCTAAGGCCGGAAAAAGCATTCAGGACGAGGTAGCCGAGGTTGAGGCTAAGGCCAAGGAGCATGATGATAGCTTTAATTCAGAAAATGCCTCTCAGACTGATATGAACAATTTTGAGGTGGATGCTTTTAATATTTGGGATAATGAGCTTAATTCTCTTTGGGACAGGCTTACTGAAGAAGTGGATGCTTCCAAGAAGGATGAGCTTGTAAAAGAACAAAAAGCATGGAATGCCGAGAAAGAGGCCAATTCTAAGGTTGCCGGATTATATGCTCTCGGCGGAACGATGCAGGCTATGCTCGAAGCAGGAGAGATGGAAGAGATGACACATGAGCGTGTCTATGTTCTTGCCGGATATCTGGCAGAGGCAAGAGGAGAGAGCTTCTCTGTTCCTGCTGAAGTGCAGAAGATATTTGATAACAGAAAGACCCTTGATCAGACATTTGAAGCTCTGTCAGGAGAGTGGATGTTTGATGAGAAAAGAGGGGCAGTTATCGGTGTACAGAGATCAAGCGAATGCGAGTACGGAATACCCGATAGTAACTGGACCGTATGGATCACAGGCGGCGATATTATGAGCGATCTCGAAGTATACGGATACTGCGGCAGCTCAGAAACTATCGTGTTTAAGAAGGGATCCGAGTATTATAAGCTTGAAAAGGCTTTTGACGACGAGAATACATTGATCCTTTCATATGTAAGTTCTCTTGATGAAGAGTGTACAGATCCCATTTACGGAACTAAGGTTCAGTAAAGAATAGCAATAATAAAAGCTTCCCGAACAGTGTTTATATGATATGTGTCCAGGATTCTGGGTACATATCAATACTGTAGGGAAGCTTTTTTATTTAGTGTTTCTCAGGTTCGGGATAATCTACACCGAATGTCTCAACTGTAACGGTCTTCATAACCTGGTTGGTCACGGGACGATCGTTATAATCTGTATCTACTTCGGCAATCTTGTTAACTACATCCATTCCTTCAGTAACTTTACCGAAAGCAGCGTAGTCGCCATCAAGATGAGGTGCATTCTTGTGCATGATAAAGAACTGAGAGCCTGCTGAGTTGGGCATCATTGATCTTGCCATTGAAAGAACGCCTTCTGTGTGCTTAAGATCATTCTTGAAGCCGTTTGAAGCAAATTCTCCCTTGATGCCGTATCCGGGGCCACCCATTCCGGTTCCTTCGGGATCGCCGCCCTGAAGCATGAATCCGCGAATGACTCTGTGGAAGATGAGTCCGTCGTAGAAGTTCTTGTTGATAAGTGAAATAAAGTTATTAACGGTGTTGGGTGCAATCTCGGGATATAGCTCTGCCTTGATTACATCGCCGTTTTCCATTGTGAATGTGACAATAGGATTCTGAGCCAATTTCTTTTCCTCCTGAATTCTTATTAACTTATACCTCGATAGTATATCATTTTTGACACTAAAAAACACACCCCTTTAGTTCATTGGCTGATATGTAATGACCTCCTGTCAAGCAAAAAATGATAGGGATCACCACAAACTTATTTAATTGTTGCTGAAGGCACCTTGAAAGAGCCTCGGAGTATCAGTTCCCGGCATTGGCCACTCTGATATACGTGGATTGGTTACCGACAGGTCAATGGTCCGCCGTGAGCTCTACCTTCTAACAGCGTGGATCACAGATTTCTCTGTGCCGACATAGTGGTCTCGTAGATAGCTCGAACCTTGAAATGGCCGAAGCCCTTTCAAGATGTCTTCAGTTGTTACTTGTTATGGCCAGATGTAAATGGCATAAGCCATCTTACATCTGCTTGATTACGAACTATAACAGCGGGGTGAAGATGTCAAGGCTGCGAAGCACCGCCCTTGGCGGCTCGGCCTTGATATCGGAAACGCGATGTTATAACTGATTATGCTATATTATCGGTCATCATACCCCACATAAAGCATGCAAGTTCTCTTGCTACTGCTGTTTTAGCTACATTGTGTTTCTTGCTCTTACCAAGAACCATTTTGTAGAACTTTCTTCTGAGCCTTTCATTAGCTTTATCAGCATATGCGATGACTTTAGGTGTGTTACCAGTCTGGCGCGCTTTAAGTACTTTTGATTTATAACCTATTTGGCCTCTGCTGTATGACTGTGATGATTCAATAAGTAGTTGCCTTACATGACGATTACCAGCTTTTGTGATACCAAGCCTTGCCTTGTCATCTCCGCTGGAATCTTCTCCAGGCACAAGCCCAAGATATGCAGAAAACTGATTGGCGGAAGCAAAACGTTTAAAATCACCGACTTCAACTAGTACAGATAACGCTGTATGAGTTTGAACTCCGATGAAACAACAGAGCTTTTTAACTGATTCTCTGTATTCATCTTTGGAAGCAAGTTCCTCTATTCGTTTATCTAAACGCTCAAGCTTATCACTTAGAGTTGTATAGGTCAGCAGATATTCATCGAGAATCTCTTTATACAGAGACTCAAGCTTCAATGATTTTAGCCAGTTCACATGTGCTGCTGTCCAGTGGTTTTTTCCTTCATATCGATAATCGTGGCGAAGACAAAAAGAAAGAATCTGTTGCTTCACTTTCTTAAGCGCTAGCTTATGATCATCCCGCATTCGAAGAAATTCTTTTGTTTCTTCATCAGAAGCAGATGGAACATAAACAGGACTGTAGTTGTGCTGAGCAAGACACTTTCCAATCAGTTCAGCATCACGTTTATCGGTTTTTATTCTTTTACCACTACGTGGTTCTAACATGGTGGTAGGTGCAAGTATCACACAGTTAACGTTACGATCAGTTAACTGATGATATAAAGTGTAGCCGAGACAACCGGCTTCATAACCGCATATAAAGTTTGTATCATTTCCGTAGATAGTTCTAAGGAATTCAAGATATTTAAGGACTTCCTTGTAATCAGCGGGTGTGCGCCTTGTGTGAGATGACTTCTCTGTTTCGATTAAATAATCACAAAGAGTAAAACTTTCCTTGTGTACATCCATTCCTACGTAAACTGTGGTATTATTCATTTAGTGACCTCCCTTTGTATGCGGTAATCCCTGTTACCATTGACTCAACATCTTTAGTATACAGGAAAATCCACGTTGCTACATAGTGGAGGTCATTACATATTGTCTAAA
>NZ_FPCC01000056.1 GCF_900116875.1 Butyrivibrio sp. INlla21 | reverse complement strand
CTGGCCTCCTTTAAAAAACTAGTTAGTTTTTTCAGTTTTTTAAAGTAAACCATAGTTGCGGATTAAATCATAGGCGGATTATTTGACGCTTACAAAAGAACATTGTTTACGATGCTCTCAAGGTATTCCTGCTTTCCGGAAATAGGAAGGGCGGGAGCCTTCATGTTAAGAGCATAATCTGAAAGCTCTTTAAGGGAGACTGCATCGTCGCGGATCTTTTTGCCGATTCCTGACTCGAAGCTAGAATAACGCTCCTTGATAAAGCCATCGATGCGACCGTCTTCGATCATCTCAGCTGCCTTGATAAGACCAAGAGCGAAGGTATCCATTCCAAGGATAAATGCATAGAACATATCCTCGTAAGTATAACTTGGACGTCTGTTCTTGGAATCAAAGTTAAATCCGCCTGTAAGTCCGCCGGCCTTAAGTACTTCATACATAGCCATTGTTGCATCGTATACGTTGCAAGGGAACTCGTCGGTATCCCATCCAAGAAGCGGATCACCCTGGTTGGCATCGATTGAACCGAGCATGCCGTTGATAGCGCTGATCCTGAGCTCATGCTGGAATGTGTGCTGAGCAAGAGTTGCGTGGTTAGCTTCGATGTTCATCTTGAAGTCTTTATCAAGACCGTACTGACGAAGGAATCCGATAGCTGTGGCAGCGTCAAAGTCGTACTGATGCTTCATGGGCTCCTTTGGCTTGGGCTCGATATAGAAGTCGCCTGTAAAGCCGATGCTTCTGCCGTAATCTACAGCAAGGTGCATGAGCTTAGCGATGTTTTCCTGCTCGAACTTAACGTCTGTATTAAGAAGAGTCTCGTAACCTTCACGTCCGCCCCAGAATACGTAGCCTCTTCCGCCAAGCTTTACCGTGATGTCGAGAGCTTTTTTGACCTGAGCAGCTGCAAAGCAGAATACGTCAGCGGAACATGTGCTTCCTGCACCTGACATGAAGCGGGGATTGCTGAACATGTTTGCTGTTCCCCAGAGACACTTGATATCAGTGCCCTTCATCTTCTCGAGGATATAATCGGAGATCTCATCCAGACGTCTGTTAGTTTCATTAATATCATCTGCTTCAGGAACAAGGTCTACGTCATGGAAGCAGAAGTACTTGATTCCGAGCTTTTTCATAAACTCAAAACCTGCATCTACCTTGGCTTTGGCGTGCTCCATTGTTCCCTCTGTGCTGGCACCAAAGGATTTATCCGCTGTTCCGCGACCGAACATATCTACACCGTTGGCTCCAAGGTTGTGCCACCATGCCATGGCAAAGGGAAGGTGCTCTTCCATAGTCTTACCCATGATCACTTTCTTGGGATCGTAGTATTTAAATGCTAATGGGTTCTTACTGTCTTTTCCCTCAAATTTAATCTCGGGAATTCCTGCAAAAATTTCACTCATTGTAGATTTCCTCCTTATTTGGTTATCGTGTTGATTAATGTTAGCAGATGCTAACAGAATGGTCTAGTTAAAAATTGCTTTTTTATAATCATTTAATGCATAGAGTAAAAAAGAATAGTTTTTATAAAAAAATGGACACATTTATATGTTATAATTTTTTTTAGTGAGTGGAGAAATTTTTTTTGAGGAAGAGGAGAAGGTATATGAGAAAAAAGACCAAAGCAATTCTTTCAGTAGGTCTACTGCCTATTCTGACAGCAGCCCTATTTTTTTCGCCCGTAGCCGGCACTAAAGCATCTGCGGCAGGTGCAGAAGTTGCCACCGGAATCGATGTTTCCAAGTATCAGGGCGGTATTAACTGGCAGCAGGTTAAGGCAGCCGGTGTTAGGTTTGCAATGATCAGAGTAGGAACCACTAAGAAAGGACTCGATGAGCAGTTTGTAAATAACATCAACGGAGCTAATGCGGCAGGAATCAGAACAGGTATCTATATTTATTCCTATGCAACAACTCCTGAGGCAGCTGCAGCAGAGGCCAACCAGGTTCTTGCGTGGATAGCTCCATACCAGGTATCTTTCCCCGTTGCTATAGATATAGAAGACTCCAGCCAGAAGGGACTTAGTGCCGGACAGCTTCAGGCTATTGCAGATACATTCTGCGGCATTCTTAATTCCAATGGCTATGAGACAATGGTTTATGCGAACCGTAACTGGTTCAGAGACAGAATGCCCAATGTAGCAGCTCCCAAGTGGATCGCACAGTACGGCAACGCACTTGAGTACGGCGGAGACTACGCTATGTGGCAGTCTAGCAGTAACGGACAGTATCCCGGTATTGCAGGAAGAGTAGACGTTAACCACCTTTATACAGATTATTTCTCTCGTATTATTCCTGAGGGATTCAACAATGTTGGTGGCAATACTTTCTATTACAGCAACTATCGTAAACAGTTTGGATGGCTCAACCTTGCAGGACAGAGATATCACACAGACCCCAACGGTGTAGTTCAGACAGGTTGGTTCCAGGATGAGAGCGGAGTATTCTTCCTTGACCCCGGAGCAGGCGGACTTGCCAAGACAGGATTTGCAGACATTGAAGGTGGTCATTATTACTTTGATGAGAACGGTGTTAAGCGTACAGGTCTTTTGAACCTTGGCGGAACAATCTATTACACAGATCCCAATGGTGTGTGCCAGAGAGGATTTGTTGATCTTGAAGACGGTAAGCACTATTTTGACGAGCAGTATGTAATGCGCACAGGTCTTACACAGATCGGTGACAAGCTCTATCTATTTGCGCCCAACGGTGTTATGCAGACTGGTATGCAGGCGCTTGAAAACGGTAAGTATATGTTTGGTGCAGACGGAGTAGCTATCAGCGGATGGTTCTCCAATGAGCAGGGACAGCGTTTCTTCTTTGCGCCTGACACACATACAGCTATGGTAGGTCTTCAGAATATCGAGAATGCCAACTATCTCTTCGGACCTGATGGCGTTATGGTAACAGGATGGAGCGGTAACCTTCCCGACAAGTTCTATTTCGGACCTGACGGTAAGATGGTCACAGGCTGGAACGACATCGAGGGACGCAGATTCTACTTTGGTGCAGACGGTAAGCTTGTAGTTGGTCTTGCAGGACTTCAGGACGGCGTATATTACCTTGATCCCGCAGATGGACATCAGGTTGTAGGTTGGGTACAGCTTCCTGACGGATGGCATTACTTTGATGCCAACAACGGCAAGATGCTTGCAAATGTGAGCGCACCTCTTGATAACGTGCCTTGCACATTTGACAAGAACGGCATACTTGTTGATCCCGCAGGTTGGACACCCGGAACACCTGCTCCTGTAGCAGAGCCCGCACCCGAGGCAGCAGCTGAGGCTTCATCACAGGCTCCTGCAGCACCCGCAGCAAAGCCTGCAGGCTGATAGTTTAATAGGTGTAAGAGTCTTCACAGGCTCTTTTCCCCAAAATAAATAATAAGATTAAAGAGGATGTCGAGAGACATCCTCTTATTATTTGTATCGGCGATACAAATAAACCACCTGCTATGCAGGTGTGTCCCCAGAAAGCTTTAGCTTCAAGTAAAAAACCCCCAAGGTATATAATGAAG
>NZ_FPCC01000065.1 GCF_900116875.1 Butyrivibrio sp. INlla21 | reverse complement strand
CTCCCTATTATGTCAAGCATAAAAGCTTGAAAATTAAAGGTTTTTAGTTCCTATCTCTGATATAAAACAAGCCAAGTGGTTGGATATTCCTTTGTATCAGGTACGGAAATAGCGGTTTTAGGGTACACAAAGCAAAACGTCATCTGAGATGTATTTTGCAATGGCCTTGTTGTATACCCATCCCTCTACGGCGGTGCACCTCCCGTGTCTACCAGGATCATCTGACAATTCTGCAGAGTCCTAACTTCCTTCGTTCCACCTATCCATAACCAGGGTGTCAGCTTAGCTCCTCTACAGGGTCACAGCCCTCTGGAAAATATTCCTGCCGACTACTGGCTCATTTTATGTAGTTTCAAAGATTTGCTTCCCATGACAGCACTGTTTAGTGGACGTTTTCCTGTCATTTTCAGCGGTTGTACCGGTTACTTGTTTCTCTGATCGTGACCGGATATAAAAACCTGTTCATACAGATGTTTATATCCAGCCACGATACAGTTTGTGTTTAACTCTCAGACCGTATCAGGCGTACTGAGGTCTATGGATATCTGATTGCATCTTGGCAGCATCATAATCAACACCCTTTGTCAGAATGACATAGAATACCCTTATCGCCTTACATGCGATCGCTATTAGCGACTGCATCTTCTTGAGCGGTTTCTGGGTTCGGGTGATGTTATACCTATGCAACTCCTTGAAGGCTGCATTTTTGCCCACCAAAGAGAAGGCAACTTCATATAAGGCATAACGAAGACGTTTTCTGCCTCTGTAGCTTATGTGCGTTTCACCTTTATGCTTTCCTGAACTGCACTCTACAAGTGCATATCCGGCAAGCTTCTGGATCTGTTTGGGGTTATCAAAACGACCAATGTCACCCACTTCCGCAACAAATGTACTTACAGATACAATTCCGACACCTTCTATATCTAAGAGTTTGTCAATGTACGGTATTTCTTTCAGCGTTTCCTGAATCTGAACAAGAAGTTCAGCCATTCTTGCACTGTATATATTCATATCTGACAAAAGAGCCTTAAGTTCGATTCTTGCAGCATTTGGAGCTTCATGGTTTCCAATGCTATGCTCTGCAGCCAATAACAGGGTCTGTGCCCTCTTCATTCCGACGCTTCTCAGCTTTGCATCACGCCATATCTGATTGATTCCTTCTGCACCAAGTTTTACTATATCTTCCGGAAGCGGAGCTATTTCCAGTACCATCCGTCCACTAATGGCTTGCTCTGGATTTGTATAGAGCTTCTTGAATTCAGGAAAATATATGCTGAACCATCTGGCAATTCTGTTCCTGATACGGATAATCTCTTCTTGAGTCTGTAACCTCATGTTTGATAGGTTACGGATCTCAGCGTAAACTCCGGTAGGAATATAAGGATAGGAATACCTGCCCTCCCTAACCAGACCTGCAATTACCTTTGGATCCTTACGATCATTCTTAGATGGATCATTGTCATCCAGCTCTTTAGACTTCTTTACATGATGAGGATTGACGTGAACAGGCTTCATATCATGTTTCTGCAAGAATGCACCAAGGTTAAACCAATAGTGCCCTGTAGGTTCCATGCCAGGAATAATCACTGTTTTGCCATGAGAAGCAGCTATATCATCCATCCACGCTTTAAAGGTCAGAAAACCTTGTTCAGTATTATCAAAGGCGAATGCCTTCTTCGAGAATTCAATACCTCTCCAGTCAAAAGCTCTGGCATAATGCTTCTCGCTGCCAACATCAATTCCTACTACAAGAGTATTTTCGGTAATAGCTTCGATTTTTTTGTTTTGTGTGGTAATATTCATTTGGATACCTCTCTGTTTTATTAGATTTTGCCAACTCGCGAACGTCAGCAAATCTTATTCTACTCAGAGGTATTCCTTTTTATCAATCACCTTCTTCATTGGAATTCCCTATATTTAAATCATACAGGAAGCTCCT
>NZ_FPCC01000007.1 GCF_900116875.1 Butyrivibrio sp. INlla21 | reverse complement strand
AAAAAGTGCCTCAATCCCAGATAAATACAGGGCTTGTGACACTTTTTAAAAGAAAAATCCACAGCATTTGCCGTGGACTTTGTCTACAGTCTGAACCGAGGCATAGCATAATGCCTCGGTTTTTTATATCCGTCGTCTTAAACCTCTTTCACCGGTACCAGTTCTATATAACCCCTCTCGCCTATAGGCTCGAGCTGGATCCTGGGATTATTGTCATCCCATTTATATCCTATAAATTCAGGGTTATATTTCTTCTCTGCATCCCAGATCTCTCCGATCGCCTGCTCATAATTTTCTTCAGCAAACGGTTCTCCCCTGAAAAGAAGATATGAAGTCTTGGGAAGATCGATAACCTCAAAGCCCTCCGGTACACAGCCTTTGTATGTGGGTTCTACTTCCACTCCCTGAACATACTCGCTCGTTCCGGGCTTGATAAGCTGCTTGGAAAGCCAGAGACAAACAGGTTCTCCCGTTATGGACTTAATACTTGTAAGAAGCCCCCATACATCACAGCCGACTTCCTTACAGTAGCTCCAATACTCTGTGGCTTTGATGCCTCTTTTTATGATAACTTTTCTCTCAGGTCTTTCGACCACTTGGATAAAAACATTTCTTGTTTCACTCATTTCGCTCACATTCCTTTCCTTTTCCATGATCAGACTGGGAGTAAAGAGCCAGATAGGTACAGGACTTGTCGCATATTCCTTTGGATTACAACCGAATTCACGTCTAAATGCGCGCTGATATCCATCGACGCTTCCAAAGCCCATTTCCATAGCGATATCCAGAATGAGATTCTTTTCATCTCTTAGGCAAAGCGCTGACTTTGATAACTTAAGGCGCCTTATATAAACAGCCGGCGTCATGCCCAGGTATTTGATAAAAAGCTTTCTGGCATACCACGGAGAAAAAGAAACAGCTTTCGCAAGAGCTGTTATGTCTATCTCTTCCGTTATGTGTTCACTTATGTAATCCTGCATCTTGCGTACTGCCTTTCTTTGTTCGTCCATCCGCTCATCTCCTTGTGAGCTAATAATATCTAAAAGTATGCTTTTGATTCTCGACTTTTTTTACCCATGATCATTATATTACATTAAAAACCCTCTTTACCGATAATCCGGTAAAGAGGGTACATATCATGATCCGTAGTTTTTATCAGCCTGCATATAATATGTTGTCGAACATTTCATATTCATTTACTCCGTTAACCTCGTATTCTCCGCTGTCAGTCTGAGTAACTGTAAGGTATCCAAGAAAATCTCCGTTTTCGGAAGTAAAGCCTACACGGTCTTGAATCATACAGCTGATGTAGATAGTATCACCCGCAGCTGCGGTTCTTGCAGCTTCACCGACTTCATAGTCGTCGTCAAAAGCTACGTCCTGCTTAAGAGTAAGAGCCACCTTATCTCCTGCGTAGAAGTATTTCTCGTCTTTAGCAATGAATCCGTCTTTGCCGTAGGTAAAGTCTTTGGTTCCTCTCCAAGTACTAAGAACACTTATTGAATCAAAAAGTACGACCTTATCTCCAAAGATCTCCGCTTGGAAATTATCATCCTTCATTATCCCCAATGGCTCAGAGCCAATCTTCTCAAATGAATCATTGTTCCACATATATAATGTGGTCTCCCATCCGTTTAAAGGATCGTTGAGTTCGCTCATAATGAAATCGCCTTCTGAATTATGTACATAATAAGAAGTTGCCATTTCCCAGTCATTATTGGTATCTCTGTTAATGAGCTCGATGGTCTGATCGTTGATGACAAGATCATAATGTGTGTCATCCGAACCCGTTGCCATCAGCGTATCCATCTTGCCGTCTCCACCAAGGTCTACCTGCTTTTCCTCATCATATTTAAGCTCAAAAAAGGTAAACGAACTATCAGCGTTAGCTTCACCGGAAACATCTGTTGAAGTAGCTTCAGTTGTGCTTTCAGTCAAAGAAACTTCGACCTCGGTTTTCTCATCTGATGTAACTGCTGCCTCTGTATTCTCAGTTGAAATGCTATTGTCTATATCCTCACTTGTATCCCCACAGGCACACAGAAGTGCTGATAAAATTGTGATCCCTAATAATATATTTACATGTTTCTTCATTATTTTTCCTCCTAATCTGCGTTAGATGAGGACATTTTACACCATTTGTCGCAATTTGTAAACATATTATTTCGGCGTGCTTAACAATCTCTAAAATACTACCATTAGGCCTCAAACTCGGGGTCGATAGGTGAAATGCTGTAGTAGAAAAGCATTCCGTCATAAAGCTCCGTAGGTGCGATATTTATACGGTAGGAAGCATGTATAAGATAACCTAATCCATAGAAGCCTTCTCCCACACTTCCTGTTGTCACATTTGAATGAACGAGATCATAAACAGCCTTGTCATTTTCAGCTGAAAGATTTTCAAAATCCAAATAGAACTTTTTATCCTCCATGTACTTAGCCTGATATGCCATAGGATCTGCCGTTGTTACATAGTAGTTCTTACGCATATAAGGATCATCTACAGATGTTCTTATAACACTTGAATTAAATGTTCCCTTAAAGAAATCTGTTCCGAGGCTGTAATATGAATCACCGTACTTGTTCTTCAGCTCATTTCCCATAGTAGTAATTAAAGTAATATTATGCCCTTTTTTGCCGATATGTCCGTTATGTGCGGCGAGCATAATCTTACCTGAGCCGATTTCTTTTTCAAGGTCTAAGATCCAGCTAACATTTCCCGCCATGGCCCTATCTCTGAATGCTGACATTTCAGCATTAATGCCTTCAAACATCATATAATCAACAGTCACTTCTATGTTCTGTGTAACTTTTACTGCACAAGTTGTATCAAAGTCAAAATCATTTCCTGCTTTGCTTTCAATCGCTTCTCTGATCTGCGAAAGCTCATCCTTTACCTTCTGCGCCTGTTCTTTGTTTAACCTCGCCTGTCTGTTTTCATCCAAAAGATATTCAATTCCGGAAACATCGATTCCACTGATGCCATTCTTATCCATGTAATCAGAGAGGAATGCATATCCCTTATCAGGGTTCTGCATATCAAAGCCATATATTCTAAGGCACTCTTCTTCAGGAACCGACTGATTATACTCTCTCATCCAGTCAAGAAGATCTGCCATCTGCTGTGTATGGTAAATTACAAAAGACATCTTGTTTACTATTTCTCTTGCGTCTCCCTCGCCGCCTTGAATATACGCATTTGCCTCAAGGCAATCGCCAAAATCCGCTTCCAGAACGATAGCCTTAAATCCGTGTTTCTCTACAAGGATCTTAAGCACATCAAGCTTGGATTCCTGAAACTCAACCGCTCCGTGGCTTGCTTCGCCAAGTCCGAAGATCTTAACGTTATCGGGTACATTGATATCATCCATTGACTTAGCAAGTTCAATAACATCTTTATTCTTATGGCTTGCAAGAACTGTCTTGTAGTTAAGCCCAACAACAAGGAGCATGCTGATCACCAAAACAATAATAAGTAAAACCTTTCCGATCTTTTTTAATACCTTTAATACTTTCATTTTTCTGTCCTTCCCTTCAGTTGTTTTATACATGTGTGTCATTTGATGATACAAAAATAACAAAAAAGGAAATGCGTTGCCTTTGAATTGGCTTACATTTCCTCATCTCTTACCATATAAATGGCACCCACTATGAACTTATTGCGTACGGCGATGAATTGACCGAAGCCGGCATTGTAATCTCCTCTTCAGAATTAGGAGAAGCTGGGGATTTTGCAAGTATACTGTTTTATCTTAAGGGTTAAAAAATAGGCTAGCCGTAACTTTGGCTAGCCTTGTTTTTCATTGAATTTGGTCCATGAAATTCATCAGGATATCTGAGCATTCCTTTGGTTTATCAAGGTATATTTCATGCCACCCTGGGCAATCTATCTTTTGGCAATTCCCTAGCTTGTCCATGAATGGTGTATATATATCAGAGCCCTCGTAGTCTATGTCATAGGTAGTTGCTGCAACATATATTTTAGGTATATCATTCTTTTCTAAGGTATCCCAAGTCTTTCTGATGTTGTCTCCAAATAGCTTTTCTTCTGAATTGCAAGCATTAGAGCCCATCGACTTTGCTATCATGCCCCATGCTATTTCTCTATGTCCTTCATCAATAAGAGCAAAGGTACCACCATCTTCAGCGTCATCTTCGTTACAAACAGTTTTAATAAAAGCTCTAATCAGACCAAATTTTCCTGCTGTATGCATCCAATCCGGGAAGAAATCCCAATCACCATATTGATCCTTTTCAATTGGATAAATAGGTACGCCATCCAAGATTACCACTCCTTCAATCTCATTTGGATAATGGCTCTCCCAATAAGCTGAGTATATGCCACCTAATGAATGACCAACAAGTACGTAAGGCGCTTGCACACCGGCCTTCTTAAGAGCCTTGCGGTAGTCCTCTACAACATATTCTACAGTCATATCGTTTTTTGTATCCTCGCTCAAGCCATAGCCTGCTCTATCGACAAAATACAATTCATTATTCTTTTCAACTTCTTTTGTCATTCCTCTCCAACCAAGGAAAGCTTCACCATCAAGGAATCCTGCCAAACAAACAATTCTATGGTCACCATGCTCTTTTCCACACTTATATACATTAAGAGAATAGTCACCTACTGAAACAAGGTTTCCATACCCCTCTTCTCTAAGCTGCTTAGCCTCACCATACATTTTTAAATGCTGATAAGAAGCAAATATAGTAATAAACAGGACAATCCCTGCCAAAATAACACCTGTGACACGGCCTATTATCTTCTTCATTTATCTCTCTCCTATCAATATAACATATTCAGATTTCTATACTACGACTGTCATAGTATGTTATATCATAGGATTTTTTTCTTGTCAAGGATGTAAACAAGATAGAGTTTCGCTGTGCGAAACTCCCGCAGTGCGAGCTAAGACTAAGGAGGGTCCCGCTTGTCGGGAGGTTGCCTTAGTCCAGTTTGCCAATGGCAAACTATATTCTTCTGCCGGCGAGACACATCTTCAAGCGAAGCTTGTTTTTCACTTTATAGGAGATTGCGGAGCAATTTCCTATAAAGTAAAAAAGAGAAGCTCGATTAAGGGCTTCTCTCTCCTTTTCCTCACCGTGAGGATTATTTATTTCCTTTAGATCTATTATGTGTCTTACATAGCATAGTGCAATTGCTGATATCGGTTGCACCGCCTTTACTCCAAGCAGTCACATGATCCGCATCCATTTCATACAAAGCCATCACATGGTTATCTTACGGTTTTGTAAGAGTCATTATTCTTTTGATTAATTAAAAAAGTCGGAATGACAGGATTCGAACCTGCGGCCTCTGCGTCCCGAACGCAGCGCTCTACCAAACTGAGCCACATTCCGTAGTGCTGCCGGAAACAAACCCGACAGCAAATCTGATTATATCAGCGATATAATTATTTTTCAATACCCTCTTGGGCTTCGCTTTCTTCCGCGGGCGCTTCCTTGTTCTCTTTTCCTACAAGGTCTTTAAGATCCTCGAGACAGATAGTCATCATATCCTCATTGGTCGGATTCTCAAGTGTAGCAACACGCCTTGCCTGGTTTGTAATGATCTCCTCAAAGAGGTTTCTTATCTCTCTTGCGTTGGCAAAGTTATCGATACTTCCCATCTTCTTGGAAGTGATAAGCGCTCTTATCTGATGCTTAACGTCATCCTCAACCTTGTAGTCATACTTGTCACAGTTCATATTAAAGATCTGCTCAAGCTCATCCACGCTGTAATCGGGGAACTCAATATACTTATTGAACCTCGACTTAAGACCGGGATTGGAATTTATGAATTTCTTCATAGGGTTCGTATATCCGGCTACGATAACAACAAGGTCGTCTCTGTTATCTTCCATCGCCTTAAGAATCGTATCGATCGCTTCCTGTCCGAATGCATCATCCTTCTGCGCAAGGGAATATGCTTCGTCGACAAAGAGCACGCCGCCCATAGCCTTCTTGATCTGCTCCTGCGTCTTGATAGCGGTCTGTCCGACATAGCCAGCCACAAGTCCGGAGCGATCCACCTCTACAAGCTGTCCCTTGGAAAGAACCCCGATCTGCTTGTAGATCTTGGCGATTATTCTTGCAACAGTCGTCTTACCCGTTCCGGGATTACCCGTAAAAACAAGGTGAAGAGAAACCGGAACAGATTTAAGTCCCTGTTCTTTTCTTTGCTTCTGTACTTTGACGAAAGCCGTAAGCTCTTTTACATCGGATTTGATAGTATCAAGACCAATCAGCTTATCGAGAGTCTCCATCGGATCCTCTTCGGGCTCCGCCTTCTTTTTCTCTTCGACCTTCCTTGCATTTTCATCATTAGCAAAAAGAGCCTTAGCTTCAGCCAAGGCTTCGTTGGCATTGTCTATCGGATCTTTCTCACCGGTAGATTCTGCCGTAGTACCTGCGCCGATCGCCGCCGAACCTGAATTACTTGTTGTAACCTTCTTCGCCGGAGCCGCAGGCTCCTTGGAAGGTGCCGGTGAAAAGAAATCTCCGTACAAACTTCCAAGAAGATCTTTTTGCATGCTCGTTATTTTATTTAAAGTTTCTAATTCTTTCTCTCTTGAGTTCTTCATTCTTAATCGTTCAAAAACCAGCCGTTTCTCTTAAGGAATGTTCTGTTTGCCACCATTGCATCCACATCCTGTCCGATGATCTGAGATGCTTTTGCCTTGTATGTTCCTGCCTGATTTGTGTCCATAAACTTGTAAGCGTCATAGGACATCTTCTTGCTTCCGTCAATGTTCTTAAGACCCTGTGCGATATGGCTCTCCATCTCGTGAGCATCGTCAGTCTCTCTAAAGAGAATGAAGCTTGTGATGTAAGGATTGCTCTTGGCCATTGTGTAAGCATATACGATAGATGCAAGCTGCGCATCCTCGCCAAAGCTTGAAGTATATCCGATCTCCGAAAGTGAGATCTGTCTTACCTGACCTGCAGGATTAAGGAACTCAGGCTTACACATATAATCTGTCAAAAGATAGATGTTCTCAATCGTAATGTAAGGAGTTGCAAGTGATGTATTAACATACTCAGCCTGCTGTTTCCATGCATAAGGATCAAACAAAGGTGCATTGTAAGGATGAACTGAAAGTGACCAGTCAACGTTACCCTCACGGTTCATGTAGTAGTTAAATCTATCGAGATACTCTTTTGCAAGGAAGCATCCGGGATTGGACTTTCTGTTCCACTCCTGATCGATAGAGTTATAAACTCTTGCATTGCCGTTAACGCTCTTGATTCCGTTGTAGAAGATTCTGAACGCCTTAACGTACTCGCTGACATTGAGCTCAATATTGGTTGAGTTCATGTAATACCACTCGGTTCTTGCGTTGATCTCGTTACCGATTACCCAGTTATCAACAGTTCCGAAAGCTCCGCCTGAATATCTGTCGGCAAGGAAAGCTGCAATAGCCTTAAGGTGCTGTGTGCCGCCGTCCTCCTTGGTATTCATTGCATATCCGGGACAAACGTGAGAATCCCTTGAAAGAGGATGGATCAAATCTGCACCGGCTGATGTCTTGTTATTTAAGATAGTAAGTGTAAGCTGGAAATTATTGATCGAGCACCATCTTACAAATCCGTCGTACTGCTGAAGAGCAGCAGTGTTGAACTGGTATGTCTTACCGTCATATGAAAACTCTGTTGTGGGATATGCGGGATTGGATGAAGGTCCTACGATATCTCCCATGTAAAGGTTATATACCATCTGTGCAATGCCGAGATCCTTGAATGTATCTGCATTGGCATCATTGGGAAGGATACCCTTCATACCGTGATCGTTACGTCCTACAGTCTTGGTCGCAACCGCCTCGGGATTGGTGATGTAATGCTCATCACTTACCTGAACGTAAGATCCGCCGCTCTTTACTGCAACAAGGAACTTCTTGCTGAGATTTGAATTCTCTGTTCCAAGTCCCAGGTCAAAAGAAAATGTTGCCTTACCGCCTCTGTCTGCAGAAGCCACAACCTTACCAGTTGTACCATCCTGATATACTTCATCTGCGAAAAGATAATACTTTCCGTCATCCGAACCGGGAGCCGAAGCTGTCGATACGTTAACTACAACCTGACCTCCGGAAATTGTACATGAATCAATGTTTACAGGTCTGCCTGCCGCAATAACCTGTGTGCCTTCCCCTATAAAAGAATCATAGCTAAGAACCGCCGTCATCACTGTAACCGCTGTCATCACGATTCCAAGCACTTTTTTCATTAAATTATTCTTACTCACAACTTTCCTCCGAATCGTTATTTTCCTAAAAAAACTAGTACTTTATTGA
The DNA here is from genome assembly GCF_900116875.1 of Butyrivibrio sp. INlla21. Classification (GTDB taxonomy): domain Bacteria; phylum Bacillota; class Clostridia; order Lachnospirales; family Lachnospiraceae; genus Butyrivibrio. The sequence continues at coordinate 146,119 of NZ_FPCC01000007.1, read as the reverse complement.
GTTTATACTTTATGACCTCAATTTGCAACAGCCTCGGCAAATGCTTCAACCTCAACCATGTCTTTGGCATGAAGAGCGCTCTTTATGGTAAGTGTTTTCTCAAGAATATTTATGCTCTTAAGAAGAGCAAGTTTATCCGACATAAGCTTGGCGGTAACAGGTGCCCACGTTCCGTTCTGAGCAAGAGCAAAAGTACGATTCTGAACTCCGAGTGCGATCATGTCGTTTATAAATGCTTCTACCGGGGGATAAATTCCGCCGTTGTATGTAGGGCACATAATAACTACTTTGGCGCACTTCCATACTTCTCCGATAAGATAAGAAACATCTGTGCCGGAAGCATCATACACTCTTACGGTCTTTCCTGTTTTTTCTCTCATCTTGGAAGCAACTGCTTCTGCCGCACTTGCTGTATGTCCGTACAAACTTCCGTATACTACGAGAATATCATCAGTCTCTGGTGTCCAGGTGCTCCACTTCTGATATTTTTCAAGAAGATATGAAAGATCTTTTCTCCACACGGGACCGTGCAATGAAAGGAACATTTGAATATCAAGTCCTGCTGCTTTCTTAAGAACTGCCTGCACCTGCATTCCGTACTTTCCCACGATATTGGAATAATATCTTCTGGAAGAATCAAGGAAATCGCTGTCATAATCATATTCGTCGGCAAATATTCCACCGTCAAGCGCTCCGAAGGTTCCGAATGCATCTGCGGAAAAAAGAGCCTTTGACATATCGTCATACGCCATCAAAACCTCAGGCCAGTGAACCATGGGAGCCGCAACAAAACTAAACGTATGCTTACCTGTAGATAATGTATCTCCTTCTTTTACCTCTAGCTTTTTATACTCTGCGGATTCCGGAAAAAACTGTCCCATAAACTCAAAGGTCTTGGCCGATCCGACAACCGTTACATCTGGATAAAGACTTGCAACTCTGCTTATAAGCGCACAGTGGTCGGGCTCCATATGAAGAACCACAAGATAATCAAGCTTTTTACCTGAAAGCGCCTCCTGCAGGTTCTCAATATACTGATCCGCAACGGTAACATCCGCTGTATCAAACACCACATTCTTTTCATCCGCTACATAATAACTGTTGTAAGATACTCCCTCGGGAATAGGAAAAATATTCTCAAAGCGCTCCAGCCTTCTGTCGCTTCCGCCTATCCAAAAAATATCCTCTGTAACCTTCTTAATTCCTATCATTTGTGTCCTCCTTGGTTGTGTTATTGTTATGGAATTCAAGTATTGTCTTTTCAACTATATTTATATCTATAGGTTTGGCAATATGTGCGTTCATGCCCGCATCAAGGGACTTCTGCACATCATCGGCATAGGCATTTGCAGTCATGGCTATAATAGGCAGATTCTTGGCATAATCGGTTCCTATATTTCTTATGGCAACGGCTGCCTCGTAACCGTTCATGACAGGCATCTGGATATCCATAAGTATCAGATCGTAGTCGCCTTCCTTAGACTCCTTAAACATTCTGACAGCTTCTTTTCCGTTTTCTGCCCTTGTAACGCTAGCGCCTTCCATGTTCATAAGCTCTGTAAGAATATCAGCGTTGATATCATTATCCTCCGCCGCAAGAATCTTAATTCCGGCAAGAGGTTTTTTGGTCTCTTCTTTTGCACTTTCCTTAGATCTCTTTGCAAGATCGTCAATGGTCTGCTTGAGACTCGATATGAAGAGAGGCTTTTGAACAAGCTCATTTGCGCCTGCTGCCCTTGCTTCATCTTCTATTGCACTGTAATCATCAGCCATGACTATGATAAGGATGTTGTTGTTTCGCTTATCCTTCATCCTAATGTTTCTGACGATCTCGGGTGCAGTCATTATTTGAACCTTCTGATCGACTATTATCATATCAACAGGCTTGTTGTCCGCCTGATAAACATCCAAAAGATGGATCGCGCCAAAGCCGGTCGGCGACTCGATAACTTCAACTCCGTCATTGTTAAGTATACTTGAAAGCTGCTCGCATTCATTGTGGTTGGCATCAATGAACATCACACGCTCAATTCCGTGTTTTTTCCAGAAATCAACGTCGACTGCATCAACCACCTGAAGTCTTAAGTTGATAATGAATGTACTTCCCTTGCCCTCTTCACTCTCAACTCTTATGGTTCCGCCCATAAGGTCTACAAGGTTCTTGGTTATGGCAAGTCCAAGTCCTGTTCCCTGGATTCCTCTTATCGTATCTTTATCTTCTCTTGAGAACGCCTCAAATATCTTATCCTTATATTCGGGCTTCATGCCGATTCCGGTGTCTTTTATCGTGAACTTGACGTTCTGGAATCCCTCTGAGGTCGACGGTGATTCATTGATCGTAAATTCTATTCTTCCGCCCTCAGGAGTATATTTTACCGCATTTCCAAGAACATTTATAAGTATTTCATTTATCTTCTGCTTATCACCTATAAATATGTCGTGCTCCATATCCGTTACTTTAACGACATACTCAAGGTTCTTGGCCTTTGCCTGGAACATGATGACAGAATTGATCTCCTCAAGCAAAAGACCAAGTGCCATTTCTTTGTTATAAAGCGTCGTCCTTCCGCTCTCGATCTTACTCATATCGAGAACATCGTTAAGAAGTGTAAGAAGGTTCTGCGACGCAAGAGTTATCTTATTCGTATATTCGCGTACCTTATCGGGCTCATCGTAATGCTTGTCGAGAAGGAGATTAAATCCTATGATCGCATTCATAGGTGTTCTGAAATCATGCGACATGTTCGCAAGGAAGTTCGTCTTTGCTTTGTTTGCTGTCTCTGCGGCGCTGAGCGCTTCCTGAAGCTGATGGTTACGCTTTATCTCCTGCGTTCTGTCATAGAGCGCAACGGCAAGTCTTCTTCCCTTGTCGTCTATTGTACAAACAACGGCACCTCTGTAATACAAAAGTTCACCGGTATTAAGATTTTCAAATCTGATCTCGTCAATAAGCTCGGCTCTTGTTGTCTTAAAGCATCTTTCGAGTATCGCTCCGAGTCTTTCTTCTTCGCCCTCGCACTGGGCCTTTGTAAGAACTCTGATATCTTCCTTAAGCTCTTTAAGCGGAACACCCAGAATTGCCTCCGCATTGGCGGTTATGAACTCTGCGGAGAAAGTCTTTTCAGTTATGATCGCAAGAATATCGTTGTTCTTTTCAACCACGTAATCAAACAACCACTCTCTGTAATGAATATCGTTCTCTTTTTTCAAAAGATCCCTTTCATTACGGGAGTTGATCTCGCTCATCATATGCTTTAGCTGCATAGCCATGTCGCTCATGGAGTCGTATAGCTGATGGATCTCATCCTTACCTTTATCTTCTATTCCGATCTCAAAATCTCCGCGCTTGATATCCTCGGCGATAACATTCAGGTTCTCGATTCTTGAGCACAGCCAGTTAGAGAATACGGAAGCCGCAAGATAACCCAGGATAAAAAGAACTATCGCGATGATAAAGTCGCTCTCCAAAAGGACAAAAACGTCCGCAACAAGCTCGTTTCTGTCCACATAGTAGTACAGCTTCCATATATTGTTCAGACTTTCGTCTTTCATGAGGAAATAGTTGCGACCTTCGATAAAATCTCGGTTATCTTCACCTTTTCCCTTGAAGATATCCTGCGTGATCTTCTTATCAAGCGCTTCGTCCTTGAGCTTTTTTTGAGAAATGATCTCCTTGTTGTCTCCGACGATCAGGATTCCGTTATCAAGATACGCGCTCTGCGTAGCAACGGAAAAGAAATGTTCTTTATTGATCTTAAGAACAACCATTCCGATCACTTTTGATGTTGTCTCGGCATCAAGAAGGGAATTGATGATATATACGTTGCCGTTTCTGTCAGTGACCCACTGCGCACCCTTTTGATTCTTACAGCGCGTATACCAATCCTGTTCATTGCTTGTTGTGGGTCTTTTTAGGAAATCGCCGATCGAATCTCTCGGAATCTTTTCGGAGTAGATAGTGATGTCGTCTATACTCTCATCACTGCTTCTGTAATACCAGATAAGCGGCTCGATATTGCCCTTTAGCTGCTCCGTAAGTGTATATGGATCTGCGTCCGCATAATCAAGCGCCCTTCTAAAGCCCTCTTCATATGAAAAGAACTTGATCACATCGGTCTCTCTTTGGGCGTTGTTTTCTATTCCGTAGGAAATAACATCGATACTGCCCTGCATGGCTGCCTGCGTCTGGGCTTTTAGATTATTGCTGGAAACTATATATGCATATATTCCCAAAATGGCAATAGGAATGACAATGAGGGTCGCGAATATGATCCTCATCTGCGCTTTTATACTGTGAAGCCTGCTTTTCTTCGTCTCTTTTTCCATATGAATGTCCCGTCTATTCTCTTCCGCTTGCTATGGCTTGTACTTTTATATCAAGTTTTTTCATTGCTTCTTCCAAGTTTTCTTTTTTCAGAAGAACCTGTTGAAGCTCCTCTCCAAACGCAACTTTCACTTCTCTGCTGTTGTCTCCCCAGTCGTTATAGGGAAAAAACATAAAATTATCCAATACGTCTTTTATCTCATCAAACTCTTTTGGCACACCGAAATCCACATCCGTAAGATATGTCTTGCTTCCCGGACTGTCTCTCCAAAGCGCCTTTTGACCGTCGTAGCTTGCAAGAGCCTTTACTATCCTTACCGATTCCTCCGTATGCTCGCCGTACTTATTGACCGCTATTCCCGTGTCACAGCCGCCTACAATAACCGGTATGTTTCCGCTTGTACTTCCGTAAGGCATCGTTCCGATGTTCATTTTCGGACAAAGCGACTTTATATAGTTGTAATCTTCCGGTCCCGCAACAAGAAAAACGCTCTTTCCTTCCGCAAATTCATGGATCGCCGCATCCATATCGAATAGATATAAGTCGGAAGACAACGCATTGTGATCGATCATCTTTTCCCAGTCTGTAAGGTACGGATACAGTTCTTCATAAAAAGAGGCATTTCCGTTACTAATCCTTAACCCAAAAGAACGTCCCTCCGGGGTATTGAAATATCCGTCTGCCAATAGAGCCAGCGCACAATTCGAAAGACGCTCTCCGTCCTTAAGCCCCGAAGAAATGGCTCTTCCGGATCTGAATCTGTTGATGTAATCACATATACCCAGAAAACTATCGTATGACGTCGGCATCGTCAGACCGTATTCTTCATACAGATCTTTGTTGTAGTAGAAACATTCATAAATACTCACGCTAGGTACGGCGTAAATACTATCCCTGAAAGCAAACGCATATCTGGCTTCCCCGTCAAACGAGTAACACGCATCGGTAACCGGTACAAGATATCCCGCTCTTGCATATTTGCTTGTCATCTTCTGCGTAACAAAGATAATATCCGCTGCTCCGTTGTATGAGAGCTGCGAATCTATCACAGATTCATAATTATCCCTCTGGATATATTCAAATTGGATGGTATATTCCGGAAATGTTTCGGCGAGATACGCCTTAAGATTGATAAGGTAAGGTTCTTTCTGCCAACACGCAATCCGAATAACGCCTCCGGATTTATCCGTAAGCGTACTTCCAGACTGCCCATTCTCGGCATTGTCTTCCTTGCCCGTTGACGAAATTGTTTTGCTCATTCCGTCGGAACCGGAACCATCTTGGTTTATGTCTGCTTCGCCGCAGCCGCATAGTCCCCCCGAAAAAACAAGCAATAACGTCAAGATACATACTAAGATATAGGATAACTTACTGCGCCTCATACTTCCCTCATAAGATAAGCTCAAAGTATTATCTCAACAATATCTTATTTACTTCTCCCGTATAAAGAATATGATAATCTTCGTCTTTATACAGCTTTTCTATTATTTCTTTATCAACAAAACATTCTTTGTCAAATTCCTGCTTGTAGATGACCTTACAGGTTATGACTTCCCTTGCTTCATCGATAAATGGAATTCCGTCGTCATAATTGACGTTAAGTCTTGCCCCCGCAAGCTTATCCTCATCCCTGCCCGATACCAGGCCAAGATATTTAAGCGCTCCTCTGTATGCCTCCTGATCCATAAAGCTTATAGAATACTCTCCTGATTCATCAAGACATTCTCTTGTGTACCTACTCTTCCTGACAAATATAAAGGTGACTCTTCTGTTCCAAACATAGCCTACACCGCCCCATTCAGCGGCTACTGCATTGACCTTCCCGCCCTTAAGTGAGGTTATTATTATCTTCTCACCAACAAATCGATACGGGCCGTTTTCGATGTCTTCCGGGTTAACCGGCTGGAATACATGCATAGATACCTCCTATCCGGAAATACTGCTTAAAAATCCCTTATCTTATCGTCGTCTGTCAGTCCAGTATTTTCGATATTTTTTATCGTTACACCGTAACTAAAATCATCGCTTACTTTAATAGTAACATGGTCTCCTACCCTATGTCCAAGCAATTGTTTACCAAGCGGAGACTCTATACTTATAAGACCTTTTAGTGAGTTCTGTCTCATGGTCGTGACTATCTTATAAGTCTCTTCAGATTTATCTTCATCAAGTACCACGGTAACGGATTTGTTCATTCCGACCTGGTCTTCCTTGCTGTTGTCGTCTATAACTTTGGCAGTTTTTATCATCCTTTCAAGGAATCTTATTCTGCTCTCATTCTGATTTTTTGCCTTCTTGGCTGCGTAGTATTCAAAATTTTCGGAAAGATCGCCCTGCGCTCTGGCTTCTTTGACATGTTCAAGGAGCTCTTTTCTGACAACCACCTTGCGATGTTCGATCTCTCTTTCCATGTCCTCTATATCTTTTCTGGTCAATTCGTTGTTCACGTACTTTTCCCCCTTAAATGGAAAAACAGGCGAAGCTGTGGGCTTCGCCTGCTGTAATAATTCTTAGTAAGATCAAGCCTTTCCAACTGATCCGAAGAGTTCCATCTTCTCCTTAACTGTAGCCTTGATAGCCTCAGCACCGGGAGCAAGAAGCTTACGAGGGTCAAATCCCTTACCTTCAAGATCCTTACCTGCTTCAACATACTTACGTGTTGCATCAGCGAATGAAAGCTGGCACTCTGTATTAACGTTGATCTTGGAAACACCAAGTGTGATTGCCTTCTTGATCATGTCTGCAGGGATACCTGTACCACCGTGAAGAACGAGAGGCATAACACCAGTCTTCTGCTGAATAGCATCAAGAACGTCGAATCTAAGGCCCGGCCATCCCTCAGGATACTTACCATGGATGTTACCGATACCTGCAGCGAGCATATCTACGCCGAGATCAGCAATTCTCTTGCACTCCTCAGGATCAGCACACTCACCCATTCCTACTACGCCGTCTTCCTCGCCGCCGATTGAACCAACCTCAGCCTCGATTGAAAGACCAAGCTGATGAGAAACGTTAACGAGCTCTGATGTCTTAGCAACGTTCTCTTCGATGTCATAGTGTGAACCATCAAACATGATTGATGTGAATCCTGCCTGGATGCACTTGTAACATCCGTCATATGTACCGTGGTCTAAGTGAAGAGCTACGGGAACAGTGATTCCAAGGTTCTTGTCCATCTCTCTAACCATAGCAGCTACTGTGCTGAAGCCTGTCATATACTTACCTGCACCCTCAGATACACCGAGGATAACGGGTGAATTAAGCTCCTGAGCTGTTAAAAGAACTGACTTTGTCCACTCAAGGTTGTTGATGTTGAACTGTCCTACTGCGTAGTGACCTTCTTTTGCTTTTACAAGCATGTCTTTTGCGGATACTAACATAGTTTTTCTCCTTATTAAATTTATTTATTTTTGTGGACACACTTATTTTACGTTCCTGTGCCCGAATAAACGACTAAGACTATTATATACTGACCGTCGCCAAAAATAAAGTTAAACCTTTCACAATCAGTCAAATTCGATGAAGTTGTCAGCCCAGAATTCTTCTGATGTTACAGGCGATGTGCTGTCGTACCTAAGCACCGCTCCTGACTTTCTGGATAACGTCACCGTAAGAATGCCGTCTTTAGCCCTCTCCTGGCCCGATCCGACAATGAAGCCCAAACTGTCTGTCCGGATCATGTTGGAAAGCGCAGCATCGGCGGGCATTCCCGTAGGAGTAATATCTATCTCTTTAGTCACTTCAAAATCGTTGTTGTTAATGATCACGATAGATACAGCCGCTCTGTTGAATCGTCCGTATGCAATGAAGTTGGTATCGGCATATAGCTCTTTTATAGATCCAAGCTTAAGTTCCGAACAGCTCTTGTGAATTTTTATCATCTGCTTGTGGAATTCAAGCATCTCCATATCCTCTTTTCCCCAAGGATATGTTCTTCTATTGTCAGGATCCGTAAATCCGCAAAGTCCTGCCTCGTCGCCGTAGTATAAAGTCGGTGAACCCGGCCATGTCATCTGTATCATTACAGCCTCTCTCATAACGGGCTTGCTGATACCTGTATCGGCGGATGAAGCCATGAGCGTATTGCTCCTTCCGACCTTCTGACTGGTCCTTGTAAGGAATCTTGAATGGTCGTGGTTGGAGAGCTGATTCATCGCTGTATATAAAGAAGGCATGCTGAAATTCTCGCCTCCCGCATATAACATGGTGTCAAAAAATTCTCTGGCGTTACCTACTCTTATCGGCATAAACTTGTCGCTGTGCTTGTCCATTCCGGTAAGAAACCAAGTCACGGGCTCCATGAACGCATCGTAGTTCATGACTGTATCCCACTCATCGCCCATCATCCAATCTCTTGAGGGACCGTATTGTTCAGCTATGATGATGGCATTAGGATTGGCTTTTTTCACCTCTTCTCTGAATCTCTTCCAGAAATGATGATTATACTCCGGAGAATGTCCAAGGTCTGCTGCCACGTCAAGGCGCCAGCCGTCTGCGTTATAAGGTGCGGACACCCATTTTCTTCCTATGCTGAGAATATAGTCTTCGAGCTCTCTTGAGCCCTCGTAATTAAGCTTGGGAAGCGTATCGTAGCCCCACCATCCGTCATAATCGCCGTTGTTGGGCCAGCTTCCGCCGTTAAATGAAAAGTAATCATGATACGGGCTGCTCTCATCGATATATGCGCCCTTTTCATAACCTTTTTTATTCTCATATATGCGCTCTTTATCGAGCCACTTATTAAACGAGCCGCAGTGATTGAACACTCCGTCAAGGATTATCTTGATCTTTCTTGCATGCGCCTCTTTTACAAGCTTGGCAAAAAGCTCATCACTTGCTTCTAAATTCTTCTTACTTGTTACTCTGCTTATATATTTGGTCGCATGAGTATTATCCATGTCATGCTTATCAAGAACTTCTCCGCCATCTTCAACGATCACTCCAAAGTGAGGATCGATATGGTCGTAGTCCTGAATATCGTATTTATGGCTCGAAGGAGATACAAAAAGAGGATTGAAATAAATCGCCTCTATTCCGAGGTCCTTAAGATAATCAAGCTTATCTATAACGCCCTGAAGGTCGCCTCCGTAGAACTTGGCATAATCATGCTCCGCGTCTGGATATGCCTCCCACTTATCTTCGTGCACAACGTTCTTGCCGTTATAAGAATATTCATTGGTAAGAACATCATTACTCTTATCGCCGTTGTTGAATCTCTCAACAAAAATCTGGTACATAACGGCGCCCTTGGCCCACTTGGGAGTCATAAAGCCCGGATATACTCTAAAGAGCATGCTGTCCATGATATCATTTACAACACCTCTCTTATCATAGCGATAAAAGCTTCCGTCTTTTCCTCTGATCTCAAAATAATAATCTATCGGTTCTGTTCCCGCACTAATGGAAACATCATAATAATCAAAATCATCCGCCGTCTCGGAAAGCTTCATCTTGTATCTCTCTTTACGAAGTACAAGAGTTATCTCTTCGGCATCTCCCGCGGCGCAGCGAAATCTGATATCCGTTGTTCTGTTTTTATCCGGTTCGGCAGGCCTTAAATAATCCAAGGTCATGTCGTGGAACAATAGTTTTGTGTTCATATGTTTTTCCTTGAAATGGAATATTCCGCATCTATAAGTAATCCCATAAATGCAAAAAAGACAGCGGGGAAGCTGTCTTTTTTAGAGAAGGTATTTCTTTCTTATGGGGTATAGCAAAAAACTATATAATGTATTGGGGGGTTACGCATATTATACTAACATCCACCCAACCCCGCGTAAAGACTAATACTTCACAAATTTGTCAAAAGCAGCTATGGTTTTTTGTGCATGTTGCACAATTAAATTTCTATATTTACTTCGCACTGAGAATCATGTCCTTCAAAAAGAGCTTCGAACTCTTCGCGTCCGATCTTCTCCTTCTCTATAAGCAACTCTGCGCTTGAATGAAGGATATCCTCATACTTAAGAATGATCTCTTTTGCTCTGGAATAACACTTGTCTATTATAGTCTTTACTTCTTTGTCTATCTCACCGGACATAAGCTCACTGTGCTTCTTGTTGTGTGAGATGTCATAGCCGATAAATACATCTTCCTCGTTCTCATCGTAATTGATAAGTCCGATCTTGCTTGACATACCATACTTGGTAACCATGCTTCTTGCTTCGCTTGTAGCTTTGCCGATATCGCTCACGGCACCTGTTGTAATGTCGCCGAAGATGATCTCCTCAGCGATTCTTCCGCCGAGCGCCACCATGATATCCTGAAGCATTCTGCTCTTTGTTATGTGCATGTCATCGTTCTCGGAAAGAGGCATTGTATATCCTGCTGCCCCTACGCCTGTAGGAATAACGGATATTGTATGAACAGGTCCGACATCGGGAAGAACATGGAAGAGGATAGCATGTCCGGCCTCATGATAAGCTGTTATCTTCTTATCCTTGTCGGTGATTATCCTGCTTCGTTTCTCGGTTCCGATACCAACCTGAGTAAATGCTCTGTTTACATCTGCCTGATCGATATATGCTCTGCTGTCTACTGCAGCGTTGATCGCAGCTTCGTTAAGAAGGTTCTCAAGATCCGCTCCGGTAAAGCCTGCGGTTGTTCTTGCAAGTCCCTTGAGATCGACGTCACTTCCGAGAGGCTTATTCTTGGAATGAACCTTAAGGATCGCTTCTCTTTCTCCTACGTCGGGTCTTGTAACCGTGATCTTTCTGTCAAATCTTCCGGGTCTTAATATAGCGGGATCAAGGATGTCTACTCTGTTAGTTGCAGCCATAACGATAATGCCCTCGTTGACACCAAAGCCGTCCATCTCAACCAACATCTGGTTAAGTGTCTGCTCTCTCTCATCGTGGCCGCCGCCCATACCTGTTCCGCGGCGTCTTGCTACCGCGTCGATCTCGTCTATAAATATGATACAAGGTGCATTCTTCTTGGCTTCTCCAAAAAGATCTCTTACTCTTGATGCACCGACTCCGACAAACATCTCTACAAAGTCCGAACCCGAAATACTAAAGAACGGAACTCCGGCTTCTCCGGCAACAGCTCTTGCAAGAAGCGTCTTACCTGTTCCGGGTGCACCTTCCAAAAGTACGCCTTTGGGAATTCTCGCTCCAACCTTGGTAAATTTCTCGGGTGCCTTCAAAAACTGAATAATCTCATGGAGCTGCTCTTTTTCTTCGTTAAGTCCGGCAACATCTGCAAGTCTTGTCTTATTTTCTTCCGCTACGGAAAGCTTTGCTCTGCTCTTTCCGAAGTTCATCATTCGGCTGTTGCCCGCATTTCCGGCCTGCATATTGCTGATCATGGAAAATACAAATACCATGACGATAAGTCCGACTATAACGGGAACTATTCCGTTTATAAGAATGTTCTCTGAAGGAATATCTTTTACCTCAACACGGATATCCTTCCCCATAACGATATTCTCAACTTCGGTTACATCGGTAGTATAAAATGATTTGTCATTACTTCCGTTGTTAAAGCTTACTCTTACAGAACCTGTGGGCGTCTCTGCGTTGGGTAATATCTCAACATATTCGACCTTTCCCGCTTCAACATCCTGTACAAACTCATTTCTTGAATATGCGCCGTCTTCTTTTGATAAAAATGACCTTCCATACTCCAGGAATACTACGGCCACAAGTAAAATGACCACAAAAATAAAAATAGGATTATAGCTTCTGTTTCGATTCAAATTATTTAATCCCCCTTGGATAACTTTTTGGTACGTTGTTCATCAGTTGAACTCAACGACACCGATATATGGAAGGTTACGATATCTCTGATCGTAATCAAGGCCGTATCCGACAACAAATTCATCGGGAATCTCAAATCCCGTATAATCAACTTTTACATCTGTAACTCTTCTCTCGGGCTTATCAAGAAGCGTGCAAAGCTTGATGCTTGCAGGGCCTCTGTCTCCGAGCATTTTTATAAGATATGACAGTGTTCTTCCCGAATCAACGATATCCTCAACGATGAGCACGTGTCTGTCCTTAAGAGGCTCATCAAGGTCCTTTACTATCTTTACAACTCCGCTTGATTTTGTTGCGCTTCCGTAGCTTGATGCAGACATAAAGTCCATGGTTACGGGAATCGTGATGCGCTTAGCAAGCTCGCACATGAAAAATACGCCGCCTTTAAGCACGCATACAAGATGCACCGTCTCTCCTTCGTAATCTCTGCTGATAGCTTCTCCAAGCTCTTTGATCCTCTTATCAACTTCTTCTTCCGTCAATAATACTCGAACTGATTCAGCCACTGTTTTTTCCTCCACAAATAATATTTATAGCCAAAATACTTTCTGTATCTTCACTTATCTTAGCTCTGCTGCTCATCCTGTAGCCCGGGATCCAAAGAACATGATCTCCGTCCGCCAGAACATAGAGTTTATCCCGCTCATCCAAAGGAATCTTCACATCCGTCATAAACTTGGACAGCATCTTTTTGCAATCCTTGCCATCCATATCAATATATATGTAATCATCTTTTCTTCTGTGTCTAAAAACGGTTGTCTGTATTCTATCACAATCAAACCATTTCGTATATGTATCTGACGGAATAGCGTCCTTCGTCGCTCCCTTTATTATAGCGGCATTTACGGTGCCTAGCCCCGGAACCTCAAATGTCTTATTTTCGCTGCCAAGCTCATCTAAGGGAAGCTCGATTTCTTTTTCCTCGTCAAAAGAGCTTTCTAAATCCCGCTCATTCTTTTTACTGATAATAAGTTTATTATACTGCCTTATTGCGGTAATCATATACGGAAAATCTTTTCTTTTTGTTCCGTTCGTTTCATCCATAAGAGACATGATCGCATCAACATGCGCTGCGGTAATGTCCTTCCTGCTTGGAGTCAGCTGCTCGAAGCACTTAAGGATCACGTTCTCTTTGATCACCTTGGGTAACTCTTTTAGCTTGTTAAGATCAAGCTCCGCCTTATCCTTGTCACATGTGACTTCCTTTTCAAAAAAGTCTGCGGCAACGCTTCTTATATACTCATCCGCCTCGGCGAATCTCTCGGCGGCTTTGCTCAGATTCTCTGCCGATCCTTCATTTATCTCTTTTTCCATATAGGGAATGAGGACGTTTCTTATCTTATTTCTTGTATGGATATTCTCTTCATTGGTGGAATCCGTGCAATACGAAAGCCCTTTTTCCTTGAGATAATCCTCTATCTCCTGCCTGGAAACCACAAGAAGCGGTCTGATTACATCGTCTCTCTTTGGTCTTATCGAGCCCGCTCCGTGAAGGCCGCTTCCTCGAAGTAGATTATGCAAAAGAGTTTCCGCCGCATCGTTACTGTGATGGGCGACCGCGATCTTGGTGGCACCGATACGTTCTTTGTAAGTGCTAAAAGCTTCGTATCTTATCTTCCTGCCCGCTTCCTCTTCCGTGAGCTTGTTTTCTTTGGCATACCGGGGCACGTTCTCTTCAACAAGAATGTACTCGATGCCCCTTTCCTTACAGAAGTCTCGGGTAAAAGAGACATCGTCTGCGGCATCTTCTCTGATGCCGTGATTAACGTGAAGCGCAGCGATCTCAATTCCCAAAAGCTTTCTGAGCTCATATAAAACCGTGATAAGCGCAGTTGAGTCCGCACCGCCCGAAAACCCGACAAGTACCTTGTCGGATGCATTCAAAAGCTCTTCTCTTCTTATGAAGTTAAGTACTTTGTTTTCAAACCCGTTCATAATCCTTTTCCCATGATAGAAACAGCGCAGACACATACGTAATCCGTACCGATGTCTGCGCTGCATTACACAAGAATAACTTACTTATCTTCATTCCTGAAGATAATCTCACCGGGATACACAAGTCCCAATTTGTCCTTAGCCGTATCCTCTATATATTTACGTGTATGCGTATATCTCTCAAAATCAGCGATTTCTTCACTTCTGAGCTGCTCTGCCTCGATCTGTGCCTTGAGATATTCCTCCTTGGCTTGTAGATCGGCGGCCTTGCGCATAAGTCCAACGCTCTTGACCGAAACTACGGTCACGAGAATAAGAACCACGATGCTGGCCCAGGCAATTCCTGCTCTGTTTTGAAAACGCCTCCTCTTATAGCGTGCTCTTGCTGCCATCTAAAATTACCCCAATCAATAATGTTGCTTTATACCTATATTTACATTCTAATACAAGCGGTAAAAGCCTGTCAAATGTATCGATACAAATTTGTAACATCCTCTTTGTGCACTGTTTCCTGCACATCCAGAACCTCAACGCTCACATCCTTATTACCAAAGCCGATTGTAATCTTATCTCCTACCTTAACATCAGTAGATGCCTTGGCCGGACGACCGTTGATCTGTACTCTTCCTGCATCACAGGCCTCGTTGGCAACAGTACGCCTTTTTATAAGTCTGGTTACTTTTAAATATTTATCAAGTCTCATCTTTCTCTCCCGATGCAGTGTTTGCCGCATCACTGTTGTCTTTTTTATCTTTAGAATTGCCGGATTCACTGTTGTCTTTGCTATCCTCATCCTGCTTGTTTGTCTTTCCGCCTGAATTTGAAGGATCTGTAGCCTCCTCTTTAGCGGACTCCGTCTTATCTTTTCCTGCTGAATCGGATTTAGCGGTTGTGGCTGTCGTTCCCGAATCATCCTTCTTACCTGTTGATGCCATTGTAGACGAGTCACTTGGCTTATCCGTTGTAGCCTTGTTGGCGGAATCATCCGTCGTCTTGTCTTTGGAAGCATCGGCGGGCTTTTCTGTAGAAGCCTTGGTCGCTGCATCCGACGACTTATCGGACTTTTCTTCTTTATCCGATTCTTTCTCTTCTTTCTTAAGATCCGGGAACTTATAAAAAGCGTTGTCCTCCGAATCATCGATGTTTACTCTATAGCTCTTGGTCTTATAGCCATCTCTTCTGAGAGTAACTTCATGTGTTCCCGAAACCTTGGTAAAGCTTGCGGGCGTCATTCCGATATAGCTTCCGTCGAAATAAACCTCTGTATCTTCAGGCTCTTCAACGTATATCTTATATCCTTCAATAACCCTGTCCTTAGCTTTCGGTTTATCGCTATTTGCGCTGACTGTGGCAACACTCGCAGCGGCCGAGCTCTTCGGAATTGTTGCAACCGATGCGGAAGATGAAGAATTCTTGTCTTTCTTGTTGGTAGAACTATAATCTGAAGCCGCAGATGAAGATTTGCCCGGTGATCCGGAATCCTCTTTTTCAAGCTCTATCTGAACAACAGACTTGGCAGTTCCCACCTTGAGATATCTGTTCTGCGTGATGTATCCGTCAGCCATGATCTTCAGATTATGATATCCGTAGCGGATAGAAACAGGAACATCCGTAAGCTGCTTCTCGCCGTCGACAAACACTTCCGCTTCACTTGGCGTGATCTCGAATGTAACAAGACCTTCCTTTGGTTTGGATATTGTAATGTCGCTGGTGTCTACCACTGTTTCCTTATTTCTGCTTATGCTTACCTTGGACTGATAGTTGGCGCCGTTTCCAAGTATCTGAAGATTATACTCACCCTCCGGTGCGCTCAGCATCATATTCGGAGATATCTTGTAGATTACTTCGTTATCAAGCTCAAGCCACGCTCCCACAAGACTTCTGTCCTCAACCGTGTCGGAAGAAAGGCTCACATAGCCGTGACCGCTTGTAACAACAACGCTGTAAATGTCATCATCGACGCCATATACCTTGATCTTGTCCGTTCCCAGGACATCCTCGGCAAGAGCCGGCTCTCCCTCGGCCATAACAAGGGTTCTCGCATCCATATTATAGAGCTCACCCTTAACCTTAGCCGTCTTATCCGCTCTTACAAGCTCATGATCTCTTGTATCATTAATAGCCCACGCATCCTTGGCAACAACCAGGGAAGTTATGTGCTTGGTGCTCTTAAGAAACTTAACATCGACAACCTGTCCGATCTCCAAAAGACTCGGAGAAAGCGGAGCCTCCCAAGCATCATACATCATGCTGGTGTTGTCATAATCAAGTGTATAGGTCTTTCCCGTTGAATGATTTCTGAATCTGATCTTCTTGGCGTCAAGATCTATATCCCTTATGGCAGCTTTATCCGCGCTGTCATACTTACCTATCATCGATATGCTTATCTTCTTATTGGTAGTAGCATATGCTTCTGCCCCCGGCACATTAGGGGTTAGCATGGCAAAAGAAATTGCTACTGCCAGGACCGTTTTAATTATCCGATGATTTCTTTTCATGATCTACTCCTTGCTCATGCTCCTTCATGAATACATTTTTTAGGCGCTCCGGCTCTAAAAGATACTCTTTGGTGTTATGCGCAGGTTCATCAATGACATCCTTAAGCATCGCGTTTAAAATATCGCCAATCTGCTTGCCGGGAGCTATTCCGAGACTAATAAGCTCTTTTCCCCCGACCGCAAGCTGCTTAAGTGTCACGCAATCATTCTCTTTTATTATTTTATCATAAAGAACTCTTATATCTTTAAGTGCTTGCAACTTCTCTTTTTGATAATAAGAGCTCTGTGCCATTGTGTCGGCATATTTTACGTCAAGAAGAAGCGGAAAATCCTCTACTCCCACTCTGTTCATGGCTCTTCTGACGGTCCTTGGCTCCGCGGGGAATCTGTCGTCGTGATATTTGATCAGGTTACAGACTCTGTCCATGGTATCTCTGTCAAACTTAAGTCTTCTGAAGATATCATGTGCCATATCGGCTCCGAGAGACGCATGTCCGTGAAAATGGTCTATTCCGGCTTCGTCCGTCGTTTTCGTTTCGGGCTTACCAATATCATGAAGAAGCATGGAAAGTCTAAGCACTTTATCGGCTCTTACATGTTCCAACGCTTTAACTGTATGTGTTCCGACATCGTATAAATGATGCGGATTGTTCTGCTTTGTTTTCATGCAGGCATCGAATTCGGGAAGTATAACCTTGGTGATCCCAAGTTCATATAGATCCATGAATTTTTCGGGATGATCCGATTCAAGAAGCTTGATAAGCTCAACCTGCACTCTCTCTGCGCTTATCTTTTTTAGCGTCGGCGCAAGCTCTTTTATTGCTTCTTCAGTCTCTTTTTCTATAGAATAATCAAGCTGAGCGGAGAATCTGACTGCTCTCATTATTCTGAGTGCGTCCTCTGAAAAACGTTCGTGAGCATTTCCGACACATCTTATGAGTTTATTATTAAGGTCTTCGACTCCGCCAAATCTGTCGATAAGCCCTTCTTCTTCGTTGTAGGCCATCGCATTTATCGTGAAATCTCGCCTTCTCATGTCTTCGGTGAGATTCTTGGTAAAAGTAACTTCGCTTGGATGTCTGTTGTCCTCGTACTTTCCGTCAATACGGTAAGTGGTGACTTCGTAGCCCTCTTTTCCCATCATTACCGTAACGGTTCCGTGCTCTATTCCCGTATCTATGGTTCTTCTGAAAAGCTTCTTGGTATCCTGAGGAAGTGCATTGGTAGTGATATCCCAATCCATCGGCTCTCTTCCAAGAAGCGCATCTCTCACACAACCACCGACGATATAGGCCTCAAATCCCGCCTCGTGCATGGTGTCCAATATCTTTTTTGCATTTTCCGGCATTCTAATAATCATATTCTCATAATAGCCCAAAGACCGATACTTGTGAAGAATTGTCTAGG
Source organism: Butyrivibrio sp. INlla21 (assembly GCF_900116875.1). Classification (GTDB taxonomy): domain Bacteria; phylum Bacillota; class Clostridia; order Lachnospirales; family Lachnospiraceae; genus Butyrivibrio. The sequence goes on along the minus strand of NZ_FPCC01000007.1, from coordinate 128,191 downwards.
AATTTTCTTTCTCAGGTTATATACTAATGTTAATGATATTATGAGGGTTTAAATATGAAATTCAGAAAAAACACCAGGTTTGTCGCTATTCTTTTGCTTGCGATATTTTTTCTTTTAATAATGGCGCTTTTAAAGGTTATAGATAATTCCTACTCTTACAGCTCATCTCTTACAACTCTTGAGGACAGATGGACTGTTTCTTTAAATGACGATGTTTTGAAAACGTCGTCCGTTCTTCATGAAGTAAATATTCCCGTGATCAATGAAGGTGATTCTCTTGTGCTTACAAGAACCATCCCATATATTTCAGGCAACTCCTGCTGCCTTTACTTTTTCACCAAGCACGCGACCGTAGATGTTTATGTCGGAAAAGATCTTATCTATTCTTACGGACGTGATATCTACGAGAAATACCGCGAATGCCCCGACAGATTCAACTGTGTTTCTCTTACCGGTTCTCACTCCGGAAACCGCTTAAAGGTTGTTCTTACCGGAACAAGAAGAGCTTCCTTTTCTTCGCTGTCTGAGTTCGTTCTTGGTAGCAGAGTAGATATTCTTTCATATCATCTTTTACAAAACTCGGTAAGTATTTTCTCGGGCATCTTCTTATCTGTACTCGGACTTATACTTATCATTATTTCTCCGTACATGTACATATATCACGACAGAGAGCTAAGGCTCTTTTTCAGCGGACTTACTTCATTTTTGCTTGGTCTTTTTATTCTTGGACAGTACGGACTTATCGACATGCTGATCAATAATCCGCATGCCAATTCCGTCGCTGAGTACGCGTCTTTTGTATGTATTCCGATCTCCATAACGGGATATCTGTTTTCGGTATTCCCAAAAAGGAGCAGGCCTCTGTTTCAGCTTATGTTCTTGTATAACATTGCTTTCTTTATTGTTCTTTTTATTCTGAACAATCACAATATCCTTAAGTTTTCGGATGTGACAACATATATTCAGGGTTCGATCATTATTCAGAGTATTATCGCAATCATTCTTATGTACAGGGAACGAGAGCATTTCTTTACTTCCGACGATCACAACACGACTTCGGATCTCTTTTTCATACTGGGACTGCTCGCTTTCATGATCTTCGCGATCTCCGATATATTTGTTTACGATTATCACAAATATAAGAGTAACTCCGGAAACATCTTCCTCTACGGAAGCGGCTTTACTTTCGGTGCTCTCTTGTTTGTATCTTGTCTTATCATCAGTTATCTTTTCTACAGCATATACAACAACAATTATGCTTCAATGAAAAGACAGATGGTTGACCTTGCTTATACCGATCCTCTGACAGGACTTGCCAACAGAGCAAGATGTGAGCAGATAATGCAGGTTATTTCAAATGAGCACAGCCTTTACACAATATTCAGTATCGACCTGAATAAGCTTAAAGTTGTCAACGACACTTACGGCCACCACGAGGGCGACCGCCTTCTAATGGGCTTTTCGACAATACTTACCAACTGTTTCTGGGATGCAAATCTTATCGGAAGAATGGGCGGCGATGAATTTATCGTTATTCTTCTTGATGAGCAGGCTTCTCACTGTACCAAGAGAATTCATGAATTCTATGCTCTTTTGTCCGAATGGAACAGGAAAGAGCAGGTGTTCCAATACAGTGCTTCGTATGGCTATGCCTACAGCTACGAGGTTCCCAACAGTTCAGCTCAGGAAGTTTACATGCTTGCGGATTCACGTATGTACGAGATGAAGAAAGAGCATCAGCAAAACAAGGAAATGGGGGTGCCGTTCCATGCGTAAAACAGTTACTTTCATAGGAATTTCCACCCTTTTCATCGTATTGCTCTTCTCGGCGTTTTTCACTTTGCTTCGCTTTGAAAAGCAATATCCTCTGTATTCTCTGGAAAAAGGCTGGGTTGCAACCTACAGAAATCAGCAATATCTCAATACCGAATTGGGAGCTCTCAGCGATCAGATAGGTGTTTCTTTTTCGCGAGGAGACAAGATCACGTTGACGCTTCCAAAGCTGCTTAAGTCTTGCGAAGCTCCGTTCCCTTATCTTATTTTCAAGACCGAATGCTGTTCCTATGAGGTTTTCCTCGACGGCAAGCTTATCGCCTATGAAGGACTCGACGCGGTAGCAAACGGCTCCTACATCGGAAACGGATACAATATTGTTCCTCTTGAACCTGATTATGCGGGCAAAAAACTCTCCATAAACCTCTACGTAACCGAGAACAACACAAAGGCAAACGTAGTAAACATGATGATGGGAGATTTTGACGACCTATACAGAAACCTTATGTATACGGCAACTTTTCCTCTGATAACGGGTATCTTCCTTATCGTTTTCGGTCACATCTTCCTGCTTATCTCACTTGTTTTCTACATGAGATCGTCAGATGTGTTCAATCAGATCGTATGCTCGATTATAGGTATTTTGCTTGGTTTATGGCTGCTCACGGAATTTGACTGCTTCACTTTCCTTTTGGACAAATCGACGGCAACCTTCATCGGGTACTCCGCTCTGTATTTGCTTGTTCCGACTATTTATTCACTTATATACAGCCTGCACAAGCGCTATGACGGACTTGTCCTTTCGATAATGGGATACGGTTCGCTGGCTTTCAGCTTCCTGTTCATTGCGCTTCACCTTACGGACAAGGTTCATATTCACCACTTTATCATCCCTTATTATTTACTTGCGTTGATAAGCTTCTTGTTCCTTGTCGTTTATGACTTTATTGATTTTAAATCCAAATCCAAGAATCCTACTACTCAGATACTTATGTTTGGATTGACGCTTCTTTCGATATCGCTGATACTTACAGCCTTGACCGATGTGACGAGACCAAACCTGGATTGCCGAGACAACATTCTCATGATTAATGTGATCCCTGCGACCGCGATGTTCTTTGTTATCACGCAGCTACTTAATCACTTTGTCTTCATGACAAGGATTTATGCTCAGAGAAAAGAGTATGCATCTCTTGCCCAGATTGCTTTTGAGGATGCTCTTACGCAGCTCCCCAACAGAGCCTGCTCCGATAAAAGACTTGCAGACCTTGATGAATCCGATTCGGATTTCTGCATTGTCAGCCTTGATCTGAACGGACTAAAAGAGGTTAACGACAACGACGGACATCCTGCCGGAGATAAGCTTCTTAAGAGCTTCTCATCCGCTCTTTCGAGCACCTTTAAAGGCTTCGGAGAGTGCTTTAGGATCGGTGGCGATGAATTTATGGTAATCTCCGATTCGATAGACAAGGACAAGGTTGTCAGTCTCCTTGATCTTTTGGATAAAAAGCTTTTGGATCTTGATAAAGAAGATCCCGGCATTAACCACAGCGTTTCTCACGGCTTCGCTTTTAAATCGGAAGCGGAAGATAAAGATACTCACGCAGTATTCATGCTGGCGGATCAGAGAATGTACAACAACAAAAAGACGTATTACGCTAGGAAAAACATAAGTAAAACCAAGTAAAAAAACGAAAGCTTCATATCAGTCTTTTATAAAAATAGGCAGTGTGGAATGATGAAAATCCACACTGCCTTTATTATTGATATTATCTTTTTGTTATCCGGATCAATATGCTCTTCCCCAGTAAACCATCTTCTTGGCAGGCTTGCCGCAGATAGGGCAAACATCTGAGATGTTCTCCTGCTCGAAAGGCATACAACGGCTTGTTACGTTGAACTCTTCCTTGATCTTATCTTCGCACTCGCGGTCTCCGCACCACATAGCCTTTACAAAGCCCTTGGTCTCCTTGAAGTTCTCTGCAAACTCCTCTTTGTTGTGAGCAACGAATGTGTGCTCCTCGAGGTGCTTCTTTGCTCTTGCAAGCATGTCGTTCTGGATCTGATCAAGAAGCTCTCCGACTTTAGCTGCTACGTCTGAGATCGCGCACTCGATCTTCTCTCTTGTATCTCTTCTTACAAGTACGCACTTACCTGCCTCGAGATCCTTAGGTCCGATCTCAACACGGATCGGAATACCTCTCATCTCCTGCTCGGCAAACTTAAATCCGGGTGTTCTGTCTGTATCGTCTGTCTTTACTCTGTAATCAGAAAGGCTCTTAGCGATACCGTATGCGGCATCAAGAACGCCCTCTTTCTTCTGCTGGATAGGAATAACAACAACCTGGATAGGAGCGATCTTAGGAGGAACAACAAGTCCGGAGTTATCTCCGTGTACCATGATCATAGCTCCGATAGTACGTGTTGTAAGTCCCCATGAAGTCTGATTTACATAGTGGAGCTGGTTATCTTTACCTGCATACTGGATACCGAATGCCTTTGCAAATCCGTCACCGAAGTTGTGGCTGGTAGCGCTCTGAAGAGCTCTTCCGTCATGCATAAGAGCTTCTACTGTGTATGTAGCTTCTGCGCCCGCAAACTTCTCTTTATCTGTCTTCTGTCCTTTGATAACGGGAATAGCCATATCATTCTCAAGGAAGTCGGCGTATACATTGAGCATCTGCTGTGTACGCTCTTCAGCCTCTTCGAATGTTGCGTGTGCTGTGTGCCCTTCCTGCCAAAGGAACTCACGGCTTCTAAGGAAAGGTCTTGTCTCTTTTTCCCATCTAACAACGCTGCACCACTGGTTAAGAACCTGAGGGAGGTCTTTGTATGAATGGATCTCGCCCTTGTAGTAATCGCAGAAAAGTGTCTCTGATGTGGGACGAACACAATATCTCTCTGTAAGAGGCTCCATTCCTCCGTGTGTAACCCAAGCAACTTCAGGTGCAAATCCCTCTACATGATCCTTCTCCTTCTGAAGAAGTGACTCGGGAATGAACATGGGAAGGTAAGCGTTCTGAACTCCCGTTGCCTTAAATCTTGCATCAAGGTGCTTCTGAATAAGCTCCCAGATTGCATAGCCCGCGGGCTTAATTACCATACATCCCTTGATGTTGGAATAGCTTACGAGGTCTGCCTTGATACATACGTCGGTATACCATTGTGTGAAATCTTCATCCATGGATGTGATCTCTGATACAAGTTTCTTGTTGTCAGCCATTTTGGTTCTCCTTTTTTGCAATTAAGTGTTTCCGGGAACTTTGAGAGATTTTTTTCAAAAATAAAAGAACCCTCAAATCCCATAACAGGGACCGAAGATTCTCGGCGGTACCACCCTATTTAAACCAAGCAGATTCTGCTGTGGTCTCACTCAATTTAACCCTTAACGCGGGATACGCCGTATTTTCATACGGGACTCCAAGGTAGGTTCGCTGTTTGGTCGTAAGAACCTCGCACCAACGGCTCTCTCTCTGAAACGCTTACGCAGTTACTGATCCTCTTCAACGTCGTATTATTTTAAAAATGATTTTATTAACATTTATGTACCTTGTCAAGGGGACGGCATTGTTATTCTTATACGGAGACATCGATTCCTACGGGAGACATGGGTGCTACGCAGCTTGCGCCTGCTGCCGCGCCGGGCATGGAGATTATAGGGGTAACTGACTGCGCACCTGCTTTAAATACAGGCGCGGAGCTTCCTGAAATCGAGCTGCTCACAGCGTTTGAGGAACTGTTCTTCTTTGATTCTTCATACGCAAAGAGCTTTTTAAGATATTCTTTGTCAGCTTCGGCAATTTCTTTCAGTTCCTTGGTGCGATGCTTGATCTTGAGCATCTTAAGATCGTCTTCGGACATATTGGGATCGGGAGCGTACATAGTCTCTGCAAGATCTGTAAGATCAAGCTCTTCCATCATACTTTCCATCTCTTCCGAAAACTCACTCATAAGCTCTGTCATTGCTTCACTTTCTGTTTCCGCAATATCAATGGAGATATCTTGAATCTGGGGCCCTTCCAAAAGGAATTCTCCTAACTCCTCATAGTCGATTTCATCATAAGACGCTTCAGTCATCTGCTGCTCGTTGTAATAGCTTGCATCGCCCAAAGCCGCTCTCTCTATGGCTTCTTGACTATTTTCATCAGTCATTTCGTCATTTTCGCTGCTATTATCGTCTTCACGCTCTTCAAGCACCTCTCCTATACCACCGGAACCACGTTCTATCATCTCCTCCTGCTCAAGATGATGAACTTTTTTCTTTGCGACCTTAACCATAGCTTTAGCATGGTCTATCGCAAGCTGAAGCTCTTGCTCATCATACTCTCCGCTTCCTTTTAACCGGTTTAATCTTGTTACTTCGCGTCTTGCAGACTGAACGGCTTTCCTCGCGCTCACGCTGTTTTTACTTCGTATTATCATCGAAGAAATCTTTTTGAAATTGTATTGGAGTTTCTTTTTCTGAAGAGATGTTGCTTTGGATTTATTTCTGGCTGCGCGCAGTTTCTCTGCATAACACATACTTTGATCGGCTATACTTTTTTCTCTCTCCGCTTTTCTCATCTCGTATTCTTTTTTGGCAAGGGATTCTTCGGGCTCAGACTTAGGCTCTGCTTTCCTATTAACCCGCACAGTGTACGCATTGGATATCGATTCAACTATTTTTTCATTTGAAAATAAGTCTCTCATGATCTCGATAGACATATGCATCCTCCTTGACGCTTTTTGGCAACTCCGTTTGTCAAAACTATCTCATATCATATATCGACATTTTTTGAATATAATTAAGGGACATACTGATTATTTTGATCAGTATGTCCCCTGATTATCTCATCTGAATGTTTTAAGGTATTCCTTATGCTCATCGGTAACCCTAAAGCTCTCAACAGCTTTCTGAATTGCCTTTTTGTGGACCCATTCATCAAGCTTTCGATCTTCAATGTATTTAACGCTCGCGTCGTATTGTTTGGCAAGTGCTGTCGCGAAATACCAAGCCACCATCATCTTAAGGTAATAGTCTTCGCCCTTTTTGGACGCAACAAGCTCAAGATATTCCTCTTTGAAATCGTCATCCAGGAACTCATTCATAAGCATGCGCATGCCAAAGCGCGCAGTGTAGACATGGTCTGACGCAATCCACTTCTTGATATACGGAAGGAGCTTTCCATGATTCTTTTTAAAGCATTTTGGCGTAGCCTGATCCGAAACCGGCCAGCAATCCACATACGGAAGGAACTTCTCAACTTCGGTAATGCACTCATCAAAATCCTTGATAAGAGAAACAACAAAGAAATGAACAAGATTCTCTTCGTAATATTTATGCGGAAGCTCGCTTAAAAACTCATTCCTTATATCGCTCTTAAAAACTTCCTTTGCGACCTCGCGCATCTTGGGCGTTCTGACTCCGATGATTGTCTCGGGCTCTATATTGGGAACAAGCTTAGCCTGAAATTCCTTGTATTTAGCATCTTTTTCTTTTAATAGCATCTCATAAACTGTCATGAAATTATTATATCAAAAAAGGACCGGGGGCGGTCCTTTTTTGGATCTGCGAGAGAGGATCTCGCATATAGAGGTTTTTATAATGGAAATACGTTATGGCGAACGTAAATCGGCTTACTTATGCCCTCAGCGATCAAGCTCGCTTGTAGGGCCTTTAGCGCAGTGATTCTTAATAATACTGTCTATTTCTTTTAGATCACTGGCCGGTAGATCTCCGGGAATGGTATTCTTGACGCTTGATGTGGCGTTTCCGTAGGCAAGTGCTTTGCCGGCATCCCCGTACTTAAGGATTCCGTACAGCACGCCTGATACATAAGCATCTCCGGAACCTATTCTGTCTATAACATCGATATCTTTATAGGGCGCCTCGGTGTAGAACTTATCAGTCTTGGCGTCATATATCGTTGATGTAAAATTATGCTTTCTGGGACTTATGACTTCCCTCTGTGTCGTGCAGACTATCTTTACCGGATAGTCTGTTGTGTAACTCTTCATAATATCCGCAAGCTCACCGCTTTTTTGCATCATTCTTCTTGATGTCTCTTCCGAAACAAAAAGAATATCCACATACGGAAGTATATTATTTATAGCAGTGCGGGCTTCCTCTTCGCTCCATAAATTGGCTCTGTAGTTACAGTCAAAAGAAACAAGTGCTCCGCTTTCTTTGAACCTCTCAATAAGCTGCGTTGTTACTTCACAAGTGTTATTGTTAAGCGCAAGTGTGATCCCGCTTGTATGGAACATCCTTGTCGCAGTGAAGACACTTTCCGGAATCTCATCTATAGAAATTCTCGTGATTGAGGAATTCATCCTATCGTATACGATGGAAGGCTTTCGCGGTGCGGCGCCGTTCTCATAGTAATAGATTCCGAGCCTTGCCTCGGATGAATCATCGTATATAAGATAATCGTCCGAAACACCCTCAAACCTGATTCTGTTCTTTATAAAGGTTCCCAGTGCATTCTGCGGAAGTCTCGATATGATTCCCGTCCGCAGTCCCAAAAGAGCTACTCCCGATGCGACATTAAGCTCAGAGCCGCCGGCTCTTTTATCAAAAACATCGCCCCTTGTTATTCGCTCATAATCGGGCGGAGACAGACGAAGCATAATCTCACCGAAAGTCAGCAGATCAAATTTTTCTTCCATACTTGCCTCCTTATACCAAAATAATAAAGCACCCACATCAAAGATGTAAGTGCTTTCATTGTTGTTCGCATTGCAATTGTTGCTATCAGCTCAGTCTTGATTCCTCTTTGTCGTTATACTTAGAAAGGACAACTTCTCCTTTTTTTAGACTTTCGGGAACATCGATAACTCTTTGGTTTGACGATCCTCGGAATCTAAGAAGAAGGCTTCTTTTTTCAAGCTCGAACTTGCCGTCAACGAGAACATCGATCATTGAAAGGATTGCATCTGTATCTTCCCCGTGGCATCTCTTGTTGTCTTTATCATTAAGCTCTTCCCATGTGTATCCGGAATAAAGCCAGATTGTGGCGTGAGGAACTTCTTTTTTCACACGCTCGATAAGAGGTCTTATTTCTTTCTGGTTAACGATTTCCATAGGCTCTCCGCCAAGGATCGACAGACCGCTTACATATTCAGGCTTTAAAGACTCTACGATCTCATCCTCTACCTCTTTGGTATATTTATTTCCATACATGAAATCCCAAGTCATCTCATTAAAGCAACCCTTGCAGTGGTGCGTACATCCGCTTACAAAGAATGCCGTTCTACATCCTATTCCGTTTGCAACATCATTAAAATATATTTGTCCGTAGTACATATCGCCTCTTATTTTATTCAAAACAAAATCTTGTTTATGGGCAAAACAAGGTCGGATAATTCCGACCTTGCTGTTTATTGTGGTATTATTTGTTGTTTCTTTTGTCCGGCCGAAACTTAAGCTTGTATCAGCACTTAGGTGTTGCGAGGTGGAGAACTCTTTCTTTGATCTCCTGTGTACGTCCCTGGTTCCAGAACTGTGTTCCGATGTAACCGCAGGTACGTCTTGCAACGTTCATCTTGTTCTGATCTCTGTTTCCGCAGTTAGGGCATTCCCAGATGAGCTTTCCGTCTGTATCTGTAACGATCTTGATCTCCCCATCATAACCGCAGCACTGGCAATAATCAGACTTGGTGTTGAGCTCTGCGTACATGATATTGTCATAGATGTACTTCATAACCGATATAACCGCATCGATATTGTTGGTCATATCCGGAACCTCAACGTAGCTGATAGCTCCTCCGGGTGAAAGAGCCTGGAACTCAGACTCAAATTTAAGCTTGGTAAATGCATCTATCTGCTCTGTTACATGAACATGATAGCTGTTTGTGATATAGTTCTTGTCTGTAACTTCGGGAATGCTTCCAAAACGCTTCTGAAGGCACTTAGCAAACTTGTAAGTGGTTGACTCAAGAGGTGTTCCGTAAAGTGAGAACGAAATATTGGTCTCTGCTCTCCACTTAGCGCACTTGTCGTTAAGGAACTGCATTACCTGAATTGCAAAATCTTTGCCCTTGGCATCGGTGTGTGATACACCCTTCATGTACTTGGTACATTCGCAAAGTCCGGCATAGCCAAGTGATATTGTTGAGTAGTTACCAAACAAAAGCTTGTCTATGTTCTCGCCCTTCTTAAGTCTTGCAAGGGCTCCGTTCTGCCAAAGGATAGGTGCCACATCGGAAGGTGTTCCGAGAAGTCTCTCATGTCTGCACATAAGTGCTCTCTTACAGAGCTCGGTTCTCTCTTCCATAAGCTCCCAGAACTTGTCGATATCCTTGTTTGATGAACAAGCAACATCTACAAGATTGAGTGTTACGACACCCTGGTTGAATCTTCCGTAGTACTTGTGCTGGCCTTCCTCATAATTGAGAGCGCCTGCCTTGTTGCCCTTGTTGCAAAGTCCCTCTGCAACCTTCTCATTATCGGGAGTAAGGAAGCTTCTGCATCCCATGCAAGGATATACGTCGCCTGCCTTAAGCTCTCTCATCTTCTTAGCTGAGATGTAATCGGGAACAAGTCTCTTTGCCGTACATTTAGCGGCAAGTTCTGTCAAATACCAGTACTTGGAATCTTCATGTATATTGTCTTCGTCGAGTACATAAATGAGCTTGGGGAAAGCGGGTGTTATGAGCTGACCCTTCTCATTCTTTACGCCGGTAATTCTTTGTTTAAGCATTTCCTCGATGACCATAGCCAGATCTTCTCTTGTCTGACCTTCCGGGACCTCATCGAGGTACATATACACGGTTATGAAGGGCGCCTGTCCATTGGTAGTCATAAGAGTGATTACCTGGTACTGAATTACCTGACATCCTCTCTCGACCTCTTTCTTGACGCGCATCTCTGCGATCTCGTTGACCTGCTTCTTGTTGATCTTCATTCCGGCAGTCTCAAACTCGAGCGCAACTTCCTTACGGAACTTCTGTCTGCTGACGTCCACAAACGGCACAAGGTGGGAAAGAGTGATACTCTGTCCGCCGTACTGTGAGCTTGCAATCTGTGCGATCGCCTGAGTTGCGATATTGCAGGCAGTTGAAAAGCTCTTGGGACGCTCGATCATTGTCTCGGAAATAACTGTTCCGTTCTGAAGCATATCCTCCAAATTAACCAGACAGCAATTGTGCATATGTTGAGCAAAATAGTCCGAATCATGGAAATGGATAAGTCCTGCTTCGTGTGCCTTGACTACATCCTCGGGAAGAAGGAATCTTCTTGTAATATCCTTACTCACTTCGCCCGCCATGTAGTCTCTCTGAACGCTGTTGACGGTGGGATTCTTGTTGGAATTCTCCTGCTTAACTTCCTCGTTATTGCACTCAATAAGAGACATGATCTGCTCATCAGTCGTGTTGGACTTTCTGACAAGAGCATGCTTATAACGATATGTGATGTATTTTCTGGCAACCTCGAATTTACCGGATCTCATAAGGCCGTCTTCGACCATATCCTGGATTTCCTCGACGCTTGCCGCACGAGTTAATGAAGCGCACTGCTTCTCGACTCCCATCTCGATGTCACTGATTTGGCCTGCTGTCAGTTTTTTCTCCTCAGTAACCTCGTTGTTAGCCTTCTCGATAGCCGCAAGAATCTTATTGCCGTCAAACGCCACTTCCTTACCGCTTCTCTTAATGATCTTCATAAGAACCCCCTTGCAATTTACAATCCCTTTAAATCAATCACATAGATAAAATGAACCACAACTATATCTTGTGGTTGCAAATTAATGATAATACATTATATTGATTAATTCAAGAGAATTATTATTATTTTTTTCGCACTTCTTCAAGCCTGTTATGCAGTCTTTTCAAGTGTTCCAGAGTTTTCTCATCTGAAATGCTCTTTCCGGAGAAAAAATACTGCGTATTTGACTCACACAACATCTTGTGGGCGCTATCAAAGTATACCACATTATCAGGGGAATTGGTTAAGGAAAGTCCCAAAACATCTGCGAGATGACGAATTGTCCCGTAATTACCGTCGATAAGAAGTGTTTCTTTTCCAAAAAATTCTCTGTAAAGCGGTTTAAAGTAATTAAAATGTGTACAACCAAGAACAAGAGCGCAGTAATTCTCCGTGTTGTAGTCCGAAAACTGCTCTCTTAAATATTCTCTGACATTATCTGTATCAAACTCTTCTTTCTCCGCAAACTCAACAAGTCTTGGCATCGGAAGGAGATCCACTCTGTGCTTTTCATCCACTCTGTGAAGAAGGTCTCTAAGCTTGTCCTCCCTTATGGTTACGGGAGTTGCTATTACCATGATCCTCTTTTGCTCTGTTCCTTCGACTGCAGGTTTAACGGCAGGCTCCATTCCGAGGATCGGTACGTCGTATCTTTTCCTAAGTTCCTTAATGGCTACGCTGGTAGCTGTGTTACACGCTACAACTATCGCTTCCGCTCCCTTATCCAAAAGAAATTTCGTAATCTCTTCGGAGTATCCAATTATCTCCTCGGGAGTCTTGGTTCCGTACGGAACGTGATCAACGTCTGCATAGAATATGTAATTTTGCTCGGGTAAAAGATGATATGCCTCATGAAGAACAGACAGTCCTCCTATTCCCGAATCAAAAATCCCAATCTTCATTATTTTGCCTGATTTCCTTTATATTATGTTATACTTACAGCATGAGCGATAAAAAAATAGACGAACTTCAAAAACTCTATGACAACCCCAAAGTAGGCTCTCTCGTCCAGGAGATATGCGAATACTATGCAACCTTGGACGGTTATGAGGATAATTCATATCGCGATGAGATCGAACCTCACGAGATAGTCGAGTCCGTTTATGGTCTTTTCTGCCTTCAGAGCAGAGAACAGATCCTTGACGAATTTGCTATCGTGCAAAAGCGATACCCAGAGCTCTATGCATGCGTAAGCGCTTTAAGTTCGACTCTGCTTGTCAACATGAATTATCAATCTTTGGAGGAAGAGTATGCCATGAAGATCGCAGATTATGCCAAGGACACATCCAAAGAGGAGGTCCTCAGTCATACAGATTCTTTTTCTCGTTCCAGCAAATCTTTATCTGAAGCGGTTGATCGCTTCTATGGTTGGCTCCACTCAAGGAGTCGTTAAATAATTCATTGATGCGTATAAATATTGGCCTTCGAATTCTACGATTGCCCAGTATCCGCCGCCGTCTACAGCTACTCTCTTAAGCTGTGTGCCCACCTTGGCTACGGCAACAACTTCGCTGCCCTCTTCATTCTTGGGCTTATTCCTTAGGTTAAGATCATTGTTTATGACCGTAACGGTATCATCTACGGCAGTATAGCCTTCCGGAACTTCAAATTTTTTCTGTTCCTCTGCAGGTGATTCGGTCACCACTTCTTCCGGTCCCAAAGCCTCGGGATCTTTATGGAAAAAACCTCCGGCCTTAAATACAACGGCAAGTCCGATCAGTGTAAGAATAACAATTCCCGTCAAGACCGAAGCGATCCTGACAACGATCCTCATAAGTTTATCTTCAGACTCATCATATTCGTCATCGTCATAATCTTCGTCGTAGTCTCTGTCATAATCTCTGTCGTAGTCTTCATCGTCATCGTAACGGTCGTAATCCCTTCTATGAATATCATCTTCATAAAACTCGTCACGAACATCATCCTCGTGGTAATCTTCTCTGCGTTCCCTGCGAGGTCTTTCTCTTCTGGGTCTGATAGCCGGTTCGGGTGCTTTCTCAGGTCTTTTAACCTCTGCAGTCTCCTGTTTCAAAGGATCTTCTTTTTTGGGCGCATTATCCCCACGCTCCTCTTTGACCGTCTCTTTCCCCGGTTCTTTCCTTGCTCTCTCCGCTTTCTGTCTCTCGCGGAAATATGCTTCTCTTTCCTCTTCCGTAAAGAAATTGTACGGATCCTCGATCTCTATGCGGTTTATGACCGTAGTGTCACTCAGGTCCGGTTTCTTTACAGGCTCCTCTTTTACAACAGGACTTTCCTCTTTAACGGGGTCTGTTTGTTCAACGGGATCTGATACGGCTTTTTTCTTATAGTCTTCGAAATTTGTAATCTTATCCGCCAAAACTTTACTCCTCTATAAATAGTGCTGGCTTTTTAAGCCAGCACCTTATCGATTATTCCCTGTAATTTTGTTTTGTTAAGTGCTCCAACCGCTGTGTCTACGACTTCTCCGCCTTTGAAGAATGCAAACATCGGTATGGACATAACATTGTATTTCTGGGCTATGTCGGGTGACTGATCTACATTGATCTTCATAACCTTAAGCTCGCCTTCATACTCCTCGGCAAACTCATCCATCATGGGGGCCATCATCTTGCAAGGCCCACACCAGTCAGCTGAGAAATCAACTAATACCGGCAATTTGCTCTGTAAAACTTCCGCTTCGAAATTCTGGCTGTTTAAACTGTAGTCCATAATTAGGTCCCCTTTCTGCTTACGATGTATTTAAAAATCGGATTGCCCATGGAAGAGAATCTCTCTTCATACTCGGTCATCACGTTGTTCTCGTTCATAACGGGATCGTTATGAAGATCACGCGTGACTGCATCCAATGTCCAACCTGCCGGCTCAACCTCCTCAAGTGCAAAATTAAACAAGTCTTCGTTGTCCGTCTTAAACTCAACCACGCCGTCCGGAACAAGTATCTTGTCGTATCTCTTAAGAAACTCTCTTGAAGGAAGGCGTCTCTTGGCGTGTCTGTCCTTGGGCCAGGGGTCTGAGAAATTAAGATATATTCTGTCGACCTCTGAAGGAGCGAACACGTCGCATATATTCTCCGCATCCATCCTTATAAAAATAACATTGGGAAGAAGGAGCTGTTCCTGCTTCTGGATGGCACGTAAAAGAACACTTGAATATTTCTCTATTCCAACATAATTGATATCGGGATGGAGGGCTGCCATGTCCATGAGAAATCTTCCCTTACCCATTCCTATCTCAATATGGATCTTATTGTCATTACCAAATACCTCTTTTTTCCAGAGGCCTTTCATCTTCTCGGGCTCCTTGACGGTGAACTTACTCTCCGCAATAACTTCTCTTGAACCCGCAATATTACGTAAACGCATTTCTATTCCTACCTGTATATCTTATAAAAGAATTTTACAACATTTGCCCTCGATTTGGAAGTATTGTATTATTTACATACGATGAACAACATACTACATGCGAATTACAGGAAAAAATTAAATAAAATATCTTTAGCCCTTTTGACAATCGCTTTATCGTTTTCTTTTTTGACACAAACCATTTATGCGGAGGAAGAAGTCAAAGAAGGCGATCCCGGTAAGCTGATGGAGGCTGAAGAGAGGAGAGCTCTTCCGATACAGAGCAATCTTATAGACAGCTGGCCTCAGGGGCCTTCCATCAATGCCAAATCAGCCATTGTTATGGAAGCAGAGACCGGTACGATCCTCTATGCCAAGAACATTAATGAAGAGCTGTATCCGGCCAGTACCACCAAGATCATGACTTGTCTTCTCGCTGTTGAAGGCGCCAATCTTAATGATAAGATTAAATTCTCAAACGAGGCCGTTTTCAGTGTTCCTCACGACGGTTCGAGCATCGGAATGGATGTCGGACAGTCAATATCGCTTGAGCAGGCTCTCTACGGAATCATGGTCGGAAGTGCCAACGAAGTTGCCAACGCCGTAGCCGAGCATGTGAGCGGAAGTATAGATGCTTTTGTTGATCTCATGAACAAAAGAGCTGCGGACATCGGATGTACCAACACCCATTTTTCAAACACCAACGGTCTTCAGCGCGCCGATCACTATACCAGCGCCTATGACCTTGCACTTATATCAAGACAGTTTTTTAATAACGAACTTCTCTGTAAGGTGGCAAACACTCCAAGATATCACTTCACGGCTACTTCAACGCAGCCCGATGACTTCTATCTGAATAACAAGCACAAGCTTATTACCGGAGAAGTCAGCTACGAAGGTATCATCGGCGGAAAGACGGGATACACGGATCTTGCAAAAGAAACTCTTGTAACCTGTGCTGAAAAGAACGGAATGAGACTGATCTGCGTTGTCTTCATGGAGGATTCTCCCGAGCAGTTCATTGATACGGTCACTTTGTTTGATTATGCATTCAACAACTTCGGAGCGGTAAATATCGCAGACAACGATACAAGATATATGCCTGATGACTCACTTTTCTTTGAATCGGACAATGACGTTTTCGGTAAGTCCGGTACGATCCTGAGTCTTAACGGTTCCGATAAGGTGATCCTTCCAAAGACCGCCAAGATTGAAGATACTGAATACACGGTCTCATATGACCTCACGGACGAAGATAAAAAGGAAGATCCTTCGGCCGTTGCCAAGATTACTTATACTTATAACAAAACTCCCGTGGGAAAAGCGCTTGTTTCCTACTCAGGACAACAGGGCTCAACCGCCAATGAAGTTCATGCGGCAAAACCGATATTTATAAATGTAAAGATCCTTCTTATTATAGCCGCCGCGATTGTTCTGATCTCGCTGTTCTCAGGTTCGATGTCAACAAAAGTCACATCAAACCGTAAGTTTTCTTCAAAAAGTGATAGGATCAGATATAAACGAAGAAAACGCGAATTCAAGAAATGGCGTTCGGGATCCAGAAAATTCTGATCTGATAATTATATAATTAAAGCCATGATTTTTTAGAGGTCATGGCTTTTGTCTTTTCTTTATTTTTCTTTGTTTGGCCTTCATGTCTTCGACATCTTCAACCGGAATAAATCTGCAGGTCTTTATCACAAAGAGTCTTCCGTTCTCAGCCTTTTTTATCCTAACCTTGGCCTTCATGAATCCGTGCTTCTCGCAATAAGCCACTGCATAATAGTGCTTACCGTTTGGAGTAAACCACTTGACCTTCCTTCGGATGTTCTTTTTACAGAGATAGCATTTGGTGCTCATGATCTCCATATTTTCAAGAATATCCTCTTTGGTGTCAAACTCCCTGGAGATATATTTCTCATAATTATCAAAGATAATCTTGATCTCTTGCTTCTTGGTCTTGGGTGTTACATAGGTGTCAAAAGAGATCTTGCTAAGTATCTTTTCTCCGAAGCCCTTAAATATCTCGGCCGTGTAGATTGCGTCAGAAAGCGCTCTGTGAAAAGGAATATCACTTTCAAGTCCCAATTCTTCCACAGCGGATTCAAGAGATTTTCTGGTCCTTCCGTCGTCATACGCAAGACTGTAAAGCTTTTGAACATCGTAAAAAGGAAGTGGCCTGTCCGAAAGAAGAGGCATTCCGAAGAAATCAAGATTGCGCTGAAACTCGGTCAGATCAAGAGGTCCCCAGCTGCAAAACTTGGGATCTTCGCCGCACCATTCAAGGAAATCCGAAGCTGCTTCCTGAAAAGAAACACCGTCCTCAAGATCTTCCATCGAAAGATGTATCAGTTTCCCCGTTATCTTGTGCATCTGCTTATGTATCTGAGGCTTTATCAGTCTACTGAATTCGCCTACTTTTTTCTTTTCTTCATTAAGTTTAACAGCACCTATCTCAACAATCTCAAAAGAGAGAGTCTTACCGTCAACCGTGACCGGTGCTTCACCCTGATTCCATTCAAGGTCAAAAATAATATAATTACTCATTCCTCATCCGCCTTATATCCTTATTAAACTATAAGGTCCACCAAAAATATTTGCAACAGGTATTGACATTTTAGATTGTGCGCAATATAATTTAGTTAAATCAATTGTTTGTTGTTTTTGTTTTATATTCACGGAGGTATTTACCATGAATTTTTATGATTATTCTGTTACCGATACAAACGGCAACGAGGTTAAACTCGATTCCTTCAAGGATAAGGTCGTGCTCGTTGTAAACACTGCTACGGGCTGCGGCTTTACTCCTCATTACAAGGATATCGAAGAGATGTATGAGAAGTTCCATGACAGAGGCTTTGAAGTTCTTGATATCCCCTGCAACCAGTTCGCAGGTCAGACTCCCGGAACCGATGAAGAGATCCATGAATTCTGTCAGCTTCATTACAACACCAAGTTCCCTCAGATGACCAAGTCTGATGTAAACGGCGAGAATCAGCTTCCTTTATATGAATATCTCAAGTCTCAGAAGGGATTTGAGGGCTTCGGAAAAGGACCTGCTGCCCTTGCCATGAATGTAATGCTCAAGAAGATCGATAAGGATTACAAGAATAATCCCGACATCAAGTGGAACTTCACCAAATTTGTTATTGATAGGAACGGCAACGTTGTTGCTCGTTTTGAGCCCACTCAGAAGATGTCCGATGTAGCTTCATGCGTGGAAAAGCTCTTATAAACCATTAGGCAAAAAGCTTTATCTTTACGAACAACCTGCCTTTTCTTGTTGTATTTGTGGTCCCCAGATATATAAACTTTCCGTGGCCTTTCGCAGACACCCTTGCGCCGGGTTTAAGATCATACCCGCCGCTATATGCCGTCTTTCCGTCGATAAACACCGACTCGGATTCTATCAGTTTCTGAGCCTCCGATCTGGAGAGATGATATACAAAGGCCAGAATTGCATCAATTCGTTCAGAAGCAACACTTCCGCTAACCTCCTCAAATCTGGGCTCCACATTGCAATCACTTACCTTTACCTTTTCACATTTTACCGAGGTATGTCTGATGCGAATCAGCTCCTTGCAGAGCATTTCTGCAATGTCTGATGTCGCAAACAGAAAAGCCTGCCTTTCATCTATAAGGATATCTCCTATCTGATCTCTTTCGATTCCGAGATTCATAACGGATCCAAGATAATCTCTGTGATTAAGATCATCCGCAAACTTCGCGTTTACGGGCCTTATGCGTACACATTCAAGAACCGTCGGTTCCTCTTTTTCTGCCAAAAGAAAACTCTCTTCGTCCAGGTAATCGGGTAAAAAACAGACCATCGCTCGCTCTGCTTCTTTTGCCCCGCCGTAAACAACGAACCTGGCGCCGCAGTATATGTTGCTGTTTGATGAGACTCCTTCGCTTGCAAGTATCTGATAAAAGCAGGCAAGCTCCGACACCGAGAGAAAATCGGTGTGGGTGACAAAGTTATTCATGTATGCCCTTGTTGCCAGATCTTTTATTCGACCTGCGAGGAAATCCCGTGTCTTTTCTTCCAAAACTTATAACCTCTTTAAATAATGCTGCGAGCGACCCGTGGGCCGCCCGCAGAGTAATTATTCGTCTATCTTATTAAGTATTGCTTTGTAATCCAGTTTTTTCCCATTAAGTACCGCTTCCTTAAGTCTGTCGTTTATGTCATAAGAAAGCTTTAGGGAAAAGAAATCTTTGCTGTCTTCCAGAAGCTTTAAAAAGATCTTGTCTCCGTCCCAGAGATTTAAATTGAATACATCACTCTTTTTGACCCATGAAAGTTCCCCTTCATCGCACTCTTTTGGCTCCGAGTCCGGGGCTTTTGCCGTGAACAGGGACATGAGCTCATAGTCGCCCTTGTCGGAAATAAAAGTTACAACGGCCCTGTATTTTATCTTCTCTTCTTTGATGTCATATCCCGTTTCCTCGAAGATTTCTCTTTTTATGCAGTCCTCGGGACTTTCGTTTTCCTCAAAATGACCTCCGACGCCGATCCACTTGTCTTTGTTTATGTCATTCTTTTTGGAAACCCTATGCATCATTAGGTACATGTCATCTCTTTCAAGATAACAAAGTGTTGTCAAACAGCGGTCCATGTAATTCTCCGAAAAGTTTATTATGATCTGCCGGCCTTTTGGCATTTATCAGTGCTCAAGTGCAGGTGTCCAGTAGTCCTGACCGAAGATGTCGGTAAAGCGATATGTCTCAAGCACTTTTCCCTCTCCAACGGATACGTTGCTGATCTCCATATCGGACATTTTGCCCTTTACGACCATCTGCTCTCCGAGAAGGTAACTATCTTGGTATTTCTTGTCATATGTATAATAATCGCAGACAAAGTCAATGGTATCGCCCTCTTCAAGCTCTGTGTAATTCTTGGCGATAGTCTCTGTCTCGTCGTCCTTGTAATCTCTTACCGCACCTGCAACATAGCCGTCTTCGTTCTGTGAATCAAACACGATGATAAGGTTTGAAGGCTCCTCGTTGAGAAGACAGGGAACGCGACCTGTTATCTGATATGCACTGCTGTCTCCCTGAACGTCGACAACATAGTAAGGAACAACCTGGCCGTCGATCGCAAGCCATGTCTTGTCGTTCTGAGACTTAAGGTTTCCTTTGTCATCAAACTCAAAGACATTGTCCATTCCAAGATCGATGTAGCCCTCACCGTCATCATAGAACATGTTGAGTGCGAGGTTCTCAACCTTGGACCACTGGTCTTCGGTTAATGAAATAACATCTTCGCCGTTATCGTTGGTTGTCCAGATAAGTGCTTCGGGATTAAATCTGTTGTCTGCTATATACTGCGCGGTCTTTTCAATATCAAGGTCTCTTCCGAAGAAGTCTGTGTTTGAAGATGAAAGACCTGAAATGCTGCTAAAGTCACTTGAAAGGAAGGTTGAAAGGAGCTGTCCTATAAGCTCCGCTGAAGATCCGCCGCCTGAACTGCTTGGCATATCTCCGAAAAGAGAAGGCATCGGGCTCTGCGTTCCGCCGCCTGCAACCTGTCCTGCTGTTCCGAGCTGAGCAAAGTTCTGAATGCACTTTGCATAATCTTCGTCCATTCCTATAACCTGGTAAGTATTTACCATCGAATCAACCTTACTTCCTGTCTTGTAAGGGAAGTAGATTGAAAGACCGTATGCGTTGGTCATGTTACTGCTTGTCTTGTTGTATTTGATGGCTCCGCGAAGAACATCGGCAAGTTCCTTGGCTTCTTTTGTATCCATCTTGTTTGCGAAGTCGATAAGGTCGACCTGATCGATCCTTGACTGTGCAAATTCTCTCGTGCTGCTTCTTGCCTTTGATACTGTCGCAAACTCATTTTGCTTAATGAGATTTGTTGTATCCTTGGAGAAATCGGCAAGCTCTGTAGGAACTGTCTGTGAAAGCTCCGCAAGATCAATCATTGAGAGCGTTGTCTTTTGTCCCGGACATGTCTGAGCGCATGCTGCCGTAAAGGAATCAATGATATTCTTTCCGATATCAAGAGTTTCCATTGACGTGTTGCTTCCAAATGCAGTAAGCCAATCTGTATAGTACCAGCCTACACCCGGCTCTGTCTCCTCGGATGCGATGAGGTAATCTGCATAGTTGGAAACTACAAGAGCGTTCTCAACCGTTGCCATAAGGCATGTATCAAATCCGACAAAGTCAAAATTAACTCCGCCGTCTTTAAGTGCTGTGTTTATACCAGCAAGTGACATTGCTCCCGCTGAAACGAAGCGCTCGTCATAGCCGTAGCCGCCTGTCGATCCGCCGCCGTGATTCCAGAAAATAAGCTCATATCTGTCTGCGGGAAAGTTCTTTGCAGACCATTTGATATAGGCTGAAAGAGTATCGGGCTTGGTCATAGGAAGGTTTCCTACATTATCAACCAAAAGAGACATCTTTCCGTCTTTGATCTGATATATCTGGTTCGTTTTGCTAGAAACCACATTATTCTGCCACTGTCTGCAGCCGCCCGTATATACTAGGAGGTTAATGTTGTTTCCAATATTGGCCTTTAACATCTCCTGAAGATCCTTGGATGCCATGCCGCCTCTTGACTCAAGGTCCGCTCCGCACATGTACATCATGATAGTAACGGTATCCTGTCCGTTTCCTTTGATAACAGTGCGCTTAGCTCTTGCCTTGGGATCAACCTCTCTGTTGAGTGTGCCTGTGTTGGCATCACCGCTCCATGCAGCAGAGCTTACGTTTGCTCCGGAGTATGAACCCATTCCTCCGCCAAAGAGCTGTGCAAGAGTAGAAAGCCCCGAGCCCATCTGTGAAGAGTCGCTTGGAGTTGTCGCAACATTGGGTGTTGTTCCTGTGGTTGTTCCTTGTTGCTGCGATATTGTAGGTCCCTGAGAAGGTGCCGTTCCTGTCTGCGAACCGCCACCACCAAGTAATGTGCTCAGGCCTCCGCCGCCTCCAAGGAATAATACAAGTAATATTATTATCATGAAAAACGGACTTCTTCCGGATGATCGTCTCATTCCTTCATCATCGCCGGAAGACTGCGGACCCTGTGACATTCCGCCGCCCTGTCCTACAGGCCCTGTTCCCAGGCCTTCGCCTCTTTTATGGACGCCTGATCCACCTTCGGTTATTTTCTTTTTTCTTCCAACAGGTCTGTTCTCGTTATCCATGTCGTTCCTCCAAAAAAGTTGTTCATACACGCAAACCATAATCATATATGATATACGGATTGCTCCGTTTTTACTTTTTGCCCCTATATCATACATATTATCACAATTTTATGCTATATTTATCTATGAAATGACATGAATTAAGCTTATAGTTATTATCATTTCAAATATTTAAATCAGGTTATAGGAGGAGCATAAAAATGTTCGCAGTAAGTACTTTTGTTTCATCTATTATCATGGCAATTATTATCGGCGGCATTGCAGGTTGGGCAGCCGGACAGATCATGAAGTCCAACGGAAGCCTTGTAAGAAATATTATTCTTGGAATTGTCGGTGCTTTTGTCGGTAATCTTGTTCTTGGACTCATCGGTATTCACGGTTCAGGTTTCCTTGGTTCGATAATCGTTTCAACCATTGGCGCCTGCATCGTTATCTACCTCGGAAGAGTTCTATCCAAGTAAGACGGAAGCTGTTAGTTTTTGCGTTCGGTCTAAAATGCGCAGTTCTCGGACGAGCAGATGATTTACGTAATGAAAAAAGCAGGAAAATGTCGATTTCTATGAGTAACACGAAATGAGACATTTTCCTGCTTTTAAATTACAGTAAATCACTGCGCAGCCGAAAACAAGTATTTTAGACTAACGCAAATATCTTACAACTCCAGTTTACCTGCACAGATAAGCTTTCCTGAGCGGCGATCGAAAAGAAGGATATCGTTTCCGTTTATACTGATCTTCTCTTCCTGTCCGATCTTGTAGATAACTCCGCCGAAGATTACTCCCGTAAGGAGGAATTCACCTATGCAAAGCTTAAGTGTTGACTCCATTCCGGTAGGCATCGCACCGTAAACAGTTGTGTCGAGCTTTCCGTTTGGATCTATGTCTATTGCCTCGGGACGAATGCCGATAACGAAATCTTCATCGGTTATAACAGGCTCGTCCATGATGCTGTCATCCTCTTCCTCAACCTTTTGGATGTGATACTTAAATACCTCATCCTTGTTGCTCTTTTCAACAGCACCCTTTTTCATAAGTCTCTGTCTTTCAAGCTCGAGCTTATCCTCAGCTTCTTTATCTCTCTGAGCTCTCCACTCATCAAGGTTAAGACTATCATTCGGAACGAATTTTGCCTTGATTCCTCCGAGGATATCAAGAGAAACGCTTCCGTCTGCCTGCTGGCTTCCTTTTCCGTCAACAAAGTTCATTGAAGGATTTCCGACGAAATCTGCTACGAAAAGATTTGAAGGTCTGTTGTAAACTTCCAAAGGAGCCGCATACTGCTGAAGAACGCCGTTGTTGATAAGGCAGATTCTTGTTGCAAGTGTCATGGCTTCCATCTGATCGTGTGTTACGTATACAAAGGTGCTTCCTGTCTCGACATGGAGTCTTTGAAGCTCGTATCTCATCTCAAGACGAAGCTTGGCGTCAAGGTTTGACAAAGGCTCATCCATGAAAAGAACCTGTGGCTCGGGAGCAAGTGTACGTGCAATCGCAACTCTCTGCTGCTGTCCACCCGAAAGCTCCGCGGGATATCTGTCCATGAACATTCCGATCTTAACTATTCTTGAACAAGCTCTGACTCTTGAATCTATCTCTTCTTTTGTAAGCTTTCTTACTTCTTCGACAACTACTCCGTTCTTAACCACTTCGAATTTGTCATTAAGCTCTTTTGAATCCTTGCTGTATTTTTCTTTTATTGAAGCGAGCTTAGCCTCGTATTCGGAAAGCTTGGATTTTGCTGCAGCTGCTGCATCCTGCGCACCCTGAATATTTAATCCGTAAAGTTCTTTTGCGGTAAAGATTGAAAGGCTGTAATTATCGATAAGCTTAACGTAAGCTTTGTTTTCATCGAGCTTACCGTTCTTATCCCTGCACTCTTCCACAATCTCTTTTACCTTGTTACCGTTCTGAAGAGCTCTTATCATGTCGGCAGTCTGCTTAGCTTCGATATCAACGACGGGCATTTTCTCGTTGATGTTCTTAAGGCCGAATGCGATGTTCTCATATACGGTCATGTTGGGCCAGAGCGCGTAGTTCTGGAAAAGGAAGCCGACTCTTCTTTTGTTGGCGGGAATGTTTATGCCCGCATTAGAGTCAAACACAACCTTATCTCCTATTGTGATCTTTCCTTCGGTCGGAGTCTCAAGACCTGCGATCATTCGAAGGATCGTAGTCTTACCGCAGCCCGAAGGTCCAAGGAGTGTGATAAAAGAGTTGTTTGGTATATTAAGGCTTACATTATCTACGCCAAAGAATTTTCCCCAGCGTTTTGTTATATTCTCTAAAATGATTTCCGGCATGATTACTTTCCTCCTATGCCACTGTCAAGGCTTGCGCCCGTCAGCTTATTAACCAGTGTGTTAAATACTAAGATTGTCACGATAAGTATCAGGTTTATCGCACTTGAGAATGCGTATAGTCCCATCTCATCGAAATAGTCGAGTGTTGTCGAAAGGATAAAGCCTTGCGTGCAGAGAAGAAGGAACAATGACAACTCTCGAAGGCACGTCATGAACGGAAGCAGATATCCGCTTATGATCGACGATTTCTGGATAGGAATGATGATCCTTGTCATTCTCTTTATCCAAGGTGTGTCCATGATGACCGCAGCCTCTTCAAGCTCGTTGCTTATCTGGAGCATGGAGTTAAGTGAACTCCTCGATGCAAAAGGAATGTACTTAACCACACCTGCGATGATAAGCAGTGTGTATGTGTTAAAGAGGTTGATGTGCTCATTGGAGAACAGGATAAAGAATGCTGCTCCTACCGCTATTGATGGCATAAGGTAAGGCAAGAATGCCACGTTGTTGACGTAATTGGCCCACTTGCTTCTTCTCTTTTTGGCAACTGCGTAGCCGATAAGTGTTCCGATGGTTCCTGCGATGAGTGCACAGACAACTGCAAGGAACAGGGTTCCGAAGAATGCATGCCATATTGTATTGTTATACAGAATTCCGGATTGACCGTACATTCCGTTTTCAGTCACGTTTTCGTTTGTAACCCACCACTTTGTTGTAAGATGAGCCAGGTTTCCTGTGTAAAGGAAGCTGTAATCACCGGGGTTGGGAAGGAAGGTCTCTAGTGCAAAAAGAACTATCGGCCAAATACTTGTGAAGAATGTAATGAGAATGAAAACGATTCCCACAATGTATTTTCCCATCTTTCCGATGGTAAGCTTGGTGAGCTGTCCGGATTTTCCGGTAACCGTTGTATAGTTCTTGCGGCTCTTTAAGCTCATCTGGTTCATTCCAAGGATCAGCACACCGAATACCATCATGATGATCGCAAGGATACTTGCTTCACCGGTGTAGGTGCTGTTCATTGAAATGTACTTGGTTGAAAGTGTTGTAAGGTTTAAGTAGTGCGGAACGGGATAACTTCCCATTGCGCTTCCGAATACCAAAAGTATTGTTGAGAGAATGGCGGGCTTGATCATGGGAAGTGTTACTTTGAACATTATCTTCCACTTGGGTGTATCAAGAATTGTTGCCGCCTCCTCAAGGTTTGCATCCATGTTCTTGAATATTCCGCCAATCAGGATGTAAGCAAAAGGTGCGTAGTGAAGGCCGAGTACCATTGCACTTGGGAATACTCCCTGGCACCACCAGTTTGGGAAGTACACATGGAATATTGCTGCCAAAAGCCCGTCGCTTGTTCCCGTTACTTTGTTGGAATAGAACATGTGCTGCCATACTACAGCGAGTGTCCACTGTGGCATGATATAAGGAAAAATAAAGATCGAGCTTAGGTATTTCTTGAATTTCATGTCGGTTCTTGTTACCAGGAAGGCAAACAATCCACCGAATAAAATAGAAATGATACAGGTAAGTACCGAAAGGATCACCGTGTTAAGAAGCGGTGTCCACAGATTGGCTCTGGCCAGTCTGCTGGTAAAAAGATCGATGTAGTTTACTATCGTATAGCCCGAAACTTTTTTGGTCAGATGCTGATCGATGGTTCCGGGATGGATACTGAATGTATCTTTTACAATTGCTATGATAGGTGCGACAGTACTAAAGGTTAAAACAATCCCAAACAGCAAAAGTATTATGTTCTGAGGTTGGGAAAACCAAGTCTTTACCTTATTTTTGAAAATCGCACTTTTGTCTGGTTTTGCGATTGCTTGCATTTTTTACCTCTTTTCCTTAAAAAGGGATGCCACTTATTTAGGAAAAAGCGACATCCCTTTGATTTTCACTTAAGAATCACTCTCCGGGTGTATAGTGGTCGAGAACGTCGATCCAGCTTCCTACTGAGAAGGATACTTCTGAACAATATACGGGATCCTCAAGTATGAGCTCGCCGTTTGTTGTCCACCAGTCATATCCGCGGTCGTTCTTTGCAGGGAACTCATCTCCGCCGCCCTGTGAGTGATGGAATGTAGCTTCGATCTCTTCTGCAACCTTAGGATTGGATGAATATCCGCCCATGTCTTTGCCCCATGCTTCAAATCCCTGCTCTGTGCAAGTCATGAAAGCGATGAATGCGCATGATGTCCAAGGAAGAGGACTGTTCTTTGTAAGGAAGAGGTAGTGGCAATAGCCGTATCCGCCGATTCCTGTGTAGCCGTCTTCGTATGCTGCAACTTTGATGTTGTTAACAGACACTGTTGCTGACTCTTCTACAGAGCGAAGCTTTGAGTAAACAAGAAGTCCTGCCTGATCCTTTGCGGATGCATCTACAAGTGTGTTGCAGATAGGGCCGTCATCTGTCTGCTCGTTGTAGCTGTTAACCCAGAGCTTGATCCATGCAAGAGCGTATGCTCCGTTTGCGCCAAGTCCGAGGTCGTTGGCGTCAGCCTGCATAGCCTTGATAGTGGGCTCGAAGTATGCCTTCTTGGTATCGTCGAGCTTGTCGTATGCTTCTTTGAGCCATGTAGCGTACTTGTCTTCTGTGAGCATCATAAGGAAGTTCTTTCCTACGATCTCGGAATCAACACCCATGAAAAGAGGATGTGCTCCGTCATATACGAAGTCCCAACAGTTGTTGTATGTTGCGCTTCCTGTGCTGTTGTACATAAATACCTTGTTAAGTGTCTGAAGAGGAAGGAATCCCTCATAAGAATCCGCAGACGTATTATTTGCTTCAGCCCACTCCTTAGGAATAAAGGTCTTTAAGATATCTGTGTCGACCATCTTGGACTGAATCTGATTTCCGTCCTGGATAAGTGTCATAGCGAAAGTACCTTCGCTCTTAAGTGAATCTGATGTGAGCTGCTCGAAGATCTTGTTGTTCTTGGGCTGCTGCCACTCAAATTCCATTGAATATGAAGAATCGATTGACTGTAAGTACTCAATAAATAACGGAAGTGCTGATTTTCCGCGGCTGGAATTACCTACGCCGTAGAAAGTCTTGCCGTTAGACTCCTCAATAGCCTTAGCTGCAAGTTCTTCCATTGTCATTGTCTCTGCCTCTGCGATGATGGCATCAATGCCTGTAAGCTCAGCTGCGGGAGCTGCGCTGTCTGCTGCTGTGTCAGCAGGTGCGTCTGCCGCCGGTGCTGCCTGATCGCCTGCAGGTGCTGTGTTTGCTGCTGTATTTCCGCAGCCTGCGAGAGCAGTTACTACCATTGTGAATGTCAGAATAGCTGATAATACTTTCTTTTTCACTTTTCTTCCTCCTTTGATTCCAATTAAAAATGGATGCATCAAGCGTGTATTTACTTGATACATCCATTTTAGTTGTGCATATTAGTCATTTATATAAGACAAATCTGATATTATTTGTTGAATAATGACATCTTTCGTTTTTGGCTTATTCAAGCCCTTTTGCCTGGTAATCAGAGGGAGATTTTCCGACAAGTTTTTTAAACGTGTTGGAAAAATATGCTATATCCTGATATCCAACCTTCTCGGCAACTTCATATACCTTGACCTGAACGTTCTTAAGATGGTTCATGGCCTTTCTGATTCGATATCTTGTGAGGTAGTTTCCGATACTGATATCTGTCTCCGCTTTAAAGAGTCTGCTGATATGACCTTCGCTCACGCCCATGGACTCCGCAAGTTTTCCAAGCGCAAAATCCGCATCCGAAAAATGATTTTCGATGTATTCGATCGCGCTCTGAACATACCTGTTTGAGATATCCTCTTTTTTCTTAAGATTTATAAGCTCGTCTTCAAGCAGGGCATCGTCAGCATTCGAAGTCATCGGATGTAGGTGAAGGAGCTTTTGAACGGAGCCTTCGAGCTCACCGTCCTTAAAAGGTTTCAAAAGATAATCCGAAACGCCGAGTTTTATCGCAGCTCTTGCATACTCAAATTCATCATATGCCGTAAGGAATATTATCTTGGTGTTGGGAAATCTTTCGTGAATCTTTTCCGCAAGCTCAATTCCCGTCATCTTAGGCATCTTGATGTCTGAGATAATTAGATCCGGTCTGTGCTTGATCGCCAGCTCATACGCCATCTCGCCGTTGGACGCCTCAGCCACAACTTCGCAGCCGATAAGGTCCCAGTCGGTTTCCGTTATTATGCCTTGCCTTACATTTTTTTCATCATCTACTATCATTACCGATGTCATCGTTTTCTCTTTTCTCCATTGTTATGGCTGATCCTCTGAGTAGGGAAGCGTTACTATCATTACGGTTCCGCCCTCGGATGGCCTAAATGCCATGACTCCGTACTCTTTTCCGTAGTACAATCTTATGATGGTATTGACATTGTTTAGTCCGAGGTGCCCTTTTAATGTTTCAACGTCGTCGTTGTTGAGCGCATTGAGCATCTCGTCGCTGATTCCTTTTCCGTTATCCTGAACGGATATCTTAAGAAGGTTGTTTCCGTTTGCTGTGTCATGAACGGCAGCAACGTAGATATGTCCGTCATCCATCTCTTCCATTCCGTGAATGATGGCGTTTTCTACAATCGGCTGCAATATCAGTTTAGGTATGACTGCGTTCATAACATCTTCCGGCACATCTATCGTTATGTCAAATTTATCATCAAATCTTATCTTCTGAATATCGCAATAATTCTGAACAAGTTCAAGCTCATTTGATAATTTGCAGAACTGTTTTTCGGAAATTCCCGTCCTTAGTATTCCCGCAAGCGACGAAGAAAGTGTGGCTACTTCGTTTACTCCGTGCGCCTTGGCAACCCACTTTATGGTATCGAGGGTATTATAAAGAAAATGCGGATTTAACTGTGCCTGCATCATCTTTATTCTTGTCTCGTTTACGTTTCTTTCAGCCTCGACTCTCTCTTCCATGGTGGTCTTAAGCTGCGTGGTCATTTTGTTAAAGCCCGTCGCGAGCTGCTCGAATTCGTCGTCTCTTTCAAGCTCGATCTTGGTGTCAAAATCACCTTTTCTAAATCTCTTCATCGCCGATGAAAGCGCCGCTATCGGCTTTGAGAAGTACTCGCTCATCCTCGATGCGACCAACAAGCATACAAGTACGCTTATGATAGAGAGTATAACGACAATCTGATATCCGGCTCTTGCCGCTCCTTCGCCTAGCGCGGGCGGTGTAACATATATGCACAAAAGACCTGTATCCGCAAGCTCTGTGATATATATGTTGTTGGTGCTTCCGAAGGTATATTTCTGTCCTATAAGGAAATTCTTCCTGATACCGGAAAGCTCGCTTCCGTCTTCTGCCGTTCCAAGCAAACATATGGGTCTTAAGAAACCTGTTGTAAGCATGAGACCGTCTTTGGAATTTATCTCTTTGCTAAGTCTCTCTTTTACCGCGTTTTGTTCTATTCTTATTACAATATATCCGTTCTCTGCGCCTTCCGTGATCCGTCTTGCCATCAAAAGAGCCGCTCCTCTTTCCGATGAGGATCTCGGATCAAGCGAATAAACGGTTTTTCCTTTTTGTGTTTGTGCCTGTCCAAGGACGGAATAATTCTGCGGAAGATCTTTGCTTCCGGTGTCTGTCCAGGTGCTGTAAAGGCACCGGCCACCCTTGTATATTCCGACTCCCGCAAAATCTCTAATTCCTCTTGAGGCTTCGTAGAGTGACGTATATATATCAAGAGAATTGGAGTAGTCGTTTTCAATCGTTGCTTTTATGACTCTGCTTTTTGAGAGCTTATCAAGCGCTTCCTCGGACATCTTTAGGTCGCGTTCCATATTCTTTTTTATCACAGAAAACTGCTCGAGATCTCTTTTTTCATAATCGGAAGACAGTTTTGTAAGGAATCCCTGTATCGTAAGTATTCCGCCGATGATGACAAGAGCAAGTGTTACGGCTAGGAATATCACGAATATCTGCCTTTTGAAGGACTGTTTTATCACACCTTTCATACTCAGTCCTCCCCGCCTTCAAGCTCATTCCAGATCTTGAACACTTCTTCCTCTTTGGCCGCCGACTCTTTTATATCCAATCTTATAAAAGAAGCTTCTCCAAAATCTTTGGTAAGTTCAACGTCTTTTCGCACTGGTCTTCTGTAGAAGTTTTCCATTGCGTATTTCTGTGTATCGTAGCCGACAACAAAATCTATGAATTTTCCGGCGTTGTAGCTGTGCGGCGCGTTCTTTACCATCGCGCATCCGTCCGGAATGGCGCTGGTTCCGTCCTCCGGATATATAAGTGCTATGTCGTATCCGAGCGCCATATATTTCTTGGCTGTCTCTTCGAGTGTTATTCCTATAAGAAACGTTCCGTCGGAAACATCGGGAATAACTTCTCCCGACGAATCAAGAATATTTTCTCCGAGCTGCTCGTAGAATCTTGGCACCAGTTCTTTTGACTCTTCTCCAAGAATCTGTTCCATTGTAAAAAGAATGGTATAGCTGGTTCCCGAGTTTTTGATATCGGCAAATGCAATCTGACCTTTCCATTTCTCGTCAAAAAGATCGCTCCATTTTCTCGGAACTTCGCTGGGACGAACAAGCTTCTTATTATAGATAAACACTATCGGGAGTTCCGTGAAGACCGTCCATGAATTATCGAAAGCAGCGTAGGTCCTATCGAGAGCCTCAATGCTCTCTGCCTTGTATGGCATAAAAAAATCTTTCTGCGCTTCGAAGCTTTCGATTCCGCCTCCAAACATGATGTCACACTCTCCGTTTTCGGAGGCTTCTCTCGCCTGCCTCATCATCTCGGTTGTTCCGCCTGCGTGAACGTCGACCCAGATGCCGGTTCGGCTTTCGAATTCTCGGATGATGGGAAGGTAAACTTCTTCTTTATGTGACGTGTACACTATAAGCTGATTATCTTCAGGGACGGCATATTTTTGTGATATGTAATCAATGCTTTTGTCCCTTCCGCTTTGCGCGCATGCCGAAAGCAGCAGTGTTGCCACTGCTGTCAAAAGCGCTATCGCCGGCTTATGTAAATGTCCGATTACTTTTTCATACACTTTTAGAAGTTACTTCCGTTCCATCCCCAGTCGTCTGCGGGAGTATATTTTACGTATATATTATCGGGCGCGATTGAAAGAACCTGTCCGAATATTTCCGTTATCTTGGCTGTGAGTTTTTTAAAGGCATCTTTGTTGGGTCCGCCAAACACCATTACTTCCACAAATGCCATTGGCTTTGAATTGTCGCCTTTAAAATAAAGATGGTATCCGTCTTCAAATCCTGTCATGAGCCAGCTTTCGCTCTTTCCGGGGATTATCGAGATGGCCTGTCCGAGCTTTTCCTTAAGCTTTTTTTCCTGATCGGGTGTAATCTTAACGCTTATCTTTGAGTTTATAAAAGGCATTTTCTTTTCTCCTGTATTTTTTTATTTTCATTTTACTCACTTTTTTTGTACATTACAAAATTAATGTTTTATCCATTATATTAATTTTATTATCTTGCAATAACACGTCATCGTGGTAAAGTAAAAAGTGGACTATCTTTTCCACATCCATAAATTTGACCTGAAAGGTGATGAGATGATTTCATCAGACATGTATTTGAAGGAGCTTCTGCTCCGATATCAGGCAAGTTTCGATATCACAGAAAACTTTACTATAGGAGATTGTACATTTCCTGCATATGCATGGTTTCATTCTCTGAGCGAGAAATACGTTCTTAAGAGGGAAGCTCAGCTTTGGGCTGTCACGATTTTCGAGCACGTCTTTTTTATAAAAAAAGAGTCCGTTGATTGTGGCGATCTTGAGAAGCTGCTCGATTTAATAAGGGAGTCGATCGAGCCTGTTCTCGTTAGGAAAAATGAAAAATACCCGGAAAAGGACCATATGTGTTCTTATCTGACTTTTGTCATTATCAGCGATAAAGCTCCTGACGCCGCTACCAAAAAGGCGATCAAGAAATTTAAGTTTGATAAGGGTTACCTCTTTAATTTTAGAGGACACAGCGAAGCCAGGCTTGCGGTCACATCGACCGATACGCAGGAAGTGCTCACAAATTATGGCGGAAAAGAGCTAAAAAGTATGTTGTGTGATATCTACAAAAATTAGGAGGAAAAAAGTATGAATGCAGCAGTATTATTAATCATCAGCATTGTCGTTCTTGCTGTGGGATATGTTCTCTACGGCGGATGGCTTGCTAAACAGTGGGGTGTTGATCCAAGTCGTAAGACACCTGCACATGAGCTTGAGGACGGTCTTGACTATGTTCCCGCCAAAGCACCTGTGCTTATGGGTCACCACTTCTCATCAATCGCCGGAGCAGGCCCTATCAACGGACCTATTCAGGCAGCCGTTTTCGGATGGGTTCCTGTTCTTTTATGGGTACTTATCGGCGGTATCTTCTTTGGTGGCGTACATGACTTCGGAGCTCTTTTTGCTTCACTTCGCCACAAGGGTCAGTCAATCGGTGAGATCATCGATGATTCAATGGGTAAGACAGCAAAGAAGCTGTTCATCACGTTCGGCTACCTTACACTTCTTCTTGTAGTTGCAGCTTTCTCATCGATCGTTGCAAGTACATTCGGTATTACAACAGCAGCAGGCGCTGCAGTTGAAGGTGCTACTTTGGCAGCTAACCAGTCAACAGCCATGATCTCTATTTTATTCATTCTTTTGGCTATCGTTTTTGGTTTCTTTGTATACAGAAAGAATGCTCCTATCGGAATCTCTTCCGTTATCGGATGCGTTGGCATTATTGCCGTAGTTTTCATCGGACTTAACTTCCACCCCATTGCACTTACTTACAATGCATGGATGTGGATTCTCGGAGCATATATCCTTATAGCTTCCGTAACTCCTGTCTGGATTCTTCTTCAGCCAAGAGATTACCTTAGCTCATTCCTTCTTTATTTCATGATCGCAGCCGGAATCATTGCGATCATTGGTTCAGTAGTTACAGGTAACAGCTCTTTTGCTATTCCTGCTATGGGCGACGCAGCACTTAAGGGAACAGGCGTATTCACAACAGGTACTGCTTTCCCTGCACTTTTCGTTACAATCGCATGTGGTGCTATTTCAGGTTTCCACTCTCTCGTTTCTTCAGGAACAACTGCTAAGCAGCTTGATAACGAGAAGGATGCCAAGCCCGTTGCATTTGGTTCAATGCTTATCGAGTGTGTTGTTGCTGTTATTTCACTTTGCGCAGTAGGTTTTGTATGGGTTGCTGCAGCCAACGGTGATTACGCAAGCCCCACACAGGTATTCGCAGGCGGCCTTTCAGCAATGATCGGTTCTTTCGCACCCGGTGCACAGAACATGATGTATCAGCTTCTTATCCTTGCTGTTTCTGTATTCTGTCTCACATCTCTTGATACAGCTACTCGTCTTGCAAGATACATGTTCCAGGAGTTCTTCGTAGAAAACGGACAGACAGTCAAAGATCTTACAGGATATAAGAAAGTTCTTGCCAATCCTTACGTTGCTACAGCAATCACTGTTGTACTCGGTGTAAGCCTTGGTATGACAGGATACACCAAGATCTGGCCTCTCTTCGGAGCAGCTAACCAGCTTCTTGCAGCAATCGGACTCCTTGCTGTTTGCACATGGCTCGGTGCTGTAGGTAAGAACAACAAGATGTTCTACATCCCTATGGTATTCATGCTTGCAGTTACAATCTGCTCACTTGTTCAGACAATCCAGGCTAAGCTCACAGCTTACAACTCAGGCGCTGCTGATGTATGGGCACTTATCCAGGCTCTCATCGCAATCCTTCTGGTTGTACTTTCTGTAATCCTTGCTGTTATCGGAGCTAAGACTCTTATCCAGCAGTTCAAGAACAAGGATAAAAAAGAGGCAGCTTGATAGTTCTTTAGAATAATAGGACTCCATATTTCAACTTAGTTGATTTTTCGCCGGGCTTAAGAGATTGATGATAATTCAGTCCATGCCCGGCGATTCCTTTTTGTTGATTTGGCCTCAATAATGTGCTAATATACATAAGTCATGTTTCCGTAGCTCAGCAGGATAGAGCGTCCGCCTCCTAAGCGGTACGTTAATTGCTCATAATCCGCTTGGTTATTGGGTTTTGACAATTTTATAAGTGAGTGACAATGAGTGACACCATTTTTCTATGGTCGTCAACTCCTTGATAACACTAAGTCCACGTAGCTCAGCAGGATAGAGCGTTCGCCTCCTAAGCGAAAGGCCGGAGGTTCGAATCCTCTCGTGGACGCTGAGAAGTCCTATAAATAGGGCTTCTCTTTTTGTCAATTTACTCTTAATATCTTCGAGTGTTGCTTTGGGGTGAGAAATAGAAATAAGAATATATAAAAAAGCATGCACGTTTGGAGAATGTGCATGCTTTTTATTATTGATAAATGTGGCAATTATTTGCGGGCAATTTCGCCGGCAGGTGTTTCTTTTTTATTCTTGAACATTTTGTTTAGCTGTACTATTGCTGATATGAATACAACTACGCAAATGGTAACTTCCAACACGCCATAGAGCAAAGATTCATCAAGTACCGGGTTGGTATTTAACACATACCAGAAACTACCTGTGAAGTCCACGAGTCCATGGAGTATGATACACGGCCAGATGTTCTTGGTGCGATAATAGATAATGCAGAAAAAACAACCGAGCAGTGTAGCATAAATTACCTGAGCCATTACTGATACGAAATATTCAGGATTGCCGATCAGATTGGTCAAATGAATGAGTCCAAATACTGATGATGAAAGCACCATTGAAGCAATTACGCCCTTCTTGGTATTTCCAAAGCGATCTAAGAATGCATTAAAAAAGAATCCCCTGAATGTAAGCTCTTCTAAAACTCCGGTTCCCATCTCGCTGAAAAACAAACCAATAATGGAAGGCATGGCAGATGCTAAAGGTATCTCTGGAATCTGGTATTCCATTATGAGATTCAAGATGATCACTATCCACATTGCGGCGCCATATACGAATAGTCCTTTTTTCAAGTTATTTGTAGATGGAGTGATGCTTTTCTTGTACATCTTCCTGATAATAAGATTGCTGATGAGCAACAATATTAACCTGAGTGCTAATTCACCCAGTCCGATAAATGGTTCAGAAGGTACAAGCGTGGCAATAAGAGTATCACCAAAGAACATGCATCCGATTGAAATGGCTAGTCCTAATATTAGTCCAAATAGTAGTTTAAGATTTTCCATTTTTTACTCTATTCCTTTCTATAGATTATTTTAATTGTTTAGTTGTACTATTCCCCTAGTACAATAACGCCCTCTTTCTATTTTGTCAACACCTATCCGTAAACAATAAAAAAGAAGCCCTGAGAACTACGTTCCCAAGGCCTCTATACATTTCAATATTGTGATCAAAGCTGGATTGCTGTCTTAAGTGCAATCTCCATCATATCCGTAAAGCCTGTCTCTCTCTCTTTTGCTGAGAGCTCTCCCTCTTTGAAGAGGTGATCTGAAACAGTAAGTATTGTGAGCGCGTTCTTCTTGGCTTCTGCTGCATTCATGTAGAGCGCAACTGTTTCCATCTCTACTGCGAGAGCACCCATATTCTTGTAGAGCTCACTCTCGTTGCACTTCTTGTAGAAAGCATCTGATGAAAGAACGTTTCCAACGTGGTATCTTACGTTCTTCTCTTTTGCTATTGCTACAGCCTTCTCAAGGATGTCATAGCTTGCTGTAGGACAGAATGTTCCGGGAAGTCCGTACTGGAATCCGTAGTTGGAATCAGTGTGGGCACCCATAGCAAATATGATGTCCATAACGTTGACGTCTTCCTTGAGTCCTCCTGCACTTCCTACTCTGATGATGTTGTCTACATCATAGAAGTTGTAAAGCTCATATGTATAAATACCGATTGAGGGAATTCCCATTCCGTGTCCCATGACAGAAACTTCTTTTCCCTGATACTTACCGGTAAATCCAAGCATTCCTCTTACTTCGTTAAAGCACTTGATGTCTGTAAGAAAATTCTCTGCGATAAACTTTGCTCTTAAAGGATCACCCGGCATAAGGACGGTCTTTGCAATATCTCCTTTTTCAGCACTGTTGTGAGGTGTTGCCATATCTATTCTCCTTTCATTTTTATTTAGGGAAATTGATATATCCCTGCATCCATATATTTCCTTTAAATCTACGGCCAACCGCGGGCTCTCCCAGAAGGTCTTTTTCATTTATGCACAGATCAAACTCCAGATCGTTGCAGTTGATCCTCATAATATGAACAGCTTCTTTGGTGAGGGAGTTGACTGTTCTTCTAGTCTCTGTGATCTCGCCAAGAACCGAGTAATGATCACACTCAACTCCGTAAGGCATAAAGTAGGTATCAACAAGACTGTAGACATCCTGTTTTCTTATCTTACGTGAAAGTGTGGTGTAAAGATCCATGTCATCAAGGGTCAGTGACTCAATTGCAGTTTCATCGCCTTTTCTTGCGTTGTTGATAAGGTTGTTCCTGTAATTGGTCCTCTTCTTGACTACTTTTTTCTCTTCTTCCGTCTTGGCAATGGGCATAAGAATCTGCCCCTTTATTGATAGCGCCGACAAACTCAGGGTCGTTCCTCTTATAGGGAAATGATCCTCGTTCTCGTACTTCATATAGGAAACCATATTGAGAAGGTAAAAGACAAGTGACACGCCGATTCTGTTCTCATTACAAATTCCGGCATATGAATGCTGTGCTGCATGTCTTTCTACACTGATATCTTCCTCGGTGCTGACTCTTGAGGGAATGAGATATGGGTAATAATATTCGTAAACGAACTTATCTTCTTCATCAAACTCGCCGCAAACCGCCAGACCTAAACCTTCGGAGTAGTCTTTCATAAATTCCGCAAGTAATTCATTCTCATTGGATGTGATGTAATTTCTGCTTGAGGGATTCTGAACAGAGTTAACGATCAGCTGCGTTATCTCTTTTCTGTTTTTGATATTTGAAAATCCCACTGCTCTTAGGAATTTATGCAACTACTACTTCACCTCTTTTCGGTTCCCTTTTTATAATAATTATTTCTTTGTGGGAACAAGTACTTCTTTGCCACCCATGTAAGGACGAAGCACTTCAGGAATCTTGACACTTCCGTCAGCCTGAAGGTTGTTCTCAAGGAATGCGATGAGCATTCTCGGAGGAGCAACTACTGTATTGTTAAGTGTGTGTGCAAGGTAATTTCCGTCCTTGCCCTTAATTCTGATCTTAAGTCTTCTTGCCTGTGCATCTCCGAGGTTAGAGCAGCTTCCGACCTCAAAGTACTTCTGCTGTCTGGGTGACCATGCTTCTACGTCGCATGATTTGCATTTAAGATCCGCAAGATCTCCTGAGCAGCACTCAAGTGTACGCACCGGTATATCCATAGATCTGAAAAGATCTACTGTGTTCTTCCAAAGTTTGTCGTACCATGTCTTAGATTCTTCGGGCTTACAGATTACAACCATTTCCTGCTTCTCAAACTGATGGATTCTGTAAACACCTCTCTCTTCGATTCCGTGTGCACCTTTTTCTTTTCTAAAGCAAGGTGAATAGCTTGTAAGAGCCTGAGGAACCTGCTCCTCGGGAATGATCTGGTCGATGAACTTACCGATCATTGAGTGCTCACTTGTTCCGATGAGATAAAGGTCTTCGCCTTCAATCTTGTACATCATGGCTTCCATCTCAGGGAAACTCATTACGCCTGCTACTACATTTCCGTGGATCATGAAAGGAGGAACGCAATACGTAAATCCTCTCTCTATCATGAAATCTCTTGCATAAGAAATAACTGCCGAATGAAGTCTTGCGATATCGCCCATCAAATAATAGAATCCGTTACCTGCAACTCTTCTTGCCGCATCAAGGTCGATTCCGTTGAAGCTCTCCATTATATCTGTATGATAAGGAATCTCAAAATCGGGAACAACGGGATCTCCGAATTTCTCGATCTCTACGTTCTCAGAATCATCTTTTCCCACAGGTACCGAATCATCGATTATCTGAGGAATGATCATCATCTTATTAGTAACTTCTTCATCAAGCTTACTCTGCTTCTCTTCAAGCTCGGCAAGTGTCTGGGCGTCTTTTGCAACCTGCTCCTTAAGAGCCATTGCCTCATCCTTCTTGCCCTGTGCCATAAGTCCGCCGATCTCTTTTGAGATCTTGTTTCTGTTTGCTCTAAGCTCATCAGCCTTCTGCTGATTGGTTCTTCTTTCTTCATCAAGCTTAATTACTTCATCAACAAGAGGAAGCTTTTCATCCTGAAATTTTTTCTTGATGTTCTCTCTTACTACGTCTGGGTTCTCACGTAAAAATTTAATGTCTATCATCCCGTTTTGTCCTCCACAGATTTTCTATGTTAAATAGATTTTTTACAATTTAATATTAAGCACTTTATCTGCCCGTGCTTGATAATGCTTTCTCAAGTGCTGCTCTCTCATCCTCGCTGAGTTCTACATCTGCAACCCCGCCATTTATCTCTTTTGAATAGCAGTAATTGAGTCCGTCTGTGCTATGAACTGAGTTGAGCAGATATCCGTTATCGTTCTCATCAAGCATGCAAAGAGCGAAGCTGAGCTTTCCGCCCATCTGATTAAATGCATCATACTTCTCAAGTCCGATCTTCTGGAATGTTTTCTGCATTCTCTTGTTGATATCCTGAATATCTTTTCTGTTCTTTTCGTTCTCTGTTCTGATAAGTCTGTTGTCATGGAAAAGACCTACGATCTCATCTTCAAGGGATTCTGCTTCTTTTCCCTGCATGAATTTGTTGTATCTTTTCTCAAGCTTTTTAACTCTGGATGTCTGTACTATTGATACAATGATCATTATGAGCAGTGCTCCGATCAGTACAAAAAATAAAATTGCGGGGTCAAGATTTCCAAGACCCATTGAATTAAATATCTGGCTTTCCATATTAATTATCTCCGATTATCCTCTGCATAGTCTATCTGTAATTTTCTCTAAGTCGTCATTGCTGTAGAACTCGATCTCTATCTTTCCGGTTCCGTCTCCCTTGGAGATAATATCTACCTTTGTTCCTACTGCCTGTTTGCATTTCTCAGAGAGTGATGCATAAATCGCATCAATGCTTTCGTTCTTAACAACGCCCTTCTTGGGCTTCTTGGTTTTTCCAAGATTCTTTACAAGCTTTTCAGTCTCACGTACGCTGAGCTTCTCATCAAATACTTTCTGAGCAAGTGTAATCTGCTCTTCCTCGTTGTCTACCGGGATAAGTGCTCTGGCATGTCCTGTGGAAAGGAGTCCTTCAACAACCATCTCCCTTACTTTGTCGCAAAGCTTAAGTAGTCTCAGAGAGTTTGTTATTGTAACTCTGCTCTTTGATACCTTCTCAGCGACAACGTCCTGTGTGTAACCGAAATCATCAATGAGTTTTTTGTATGCGATAGCTTCTTCAATAGGATTGATGTCTTCTCTCTGAATATTGTCGATAAGTGCTATCTCTGCAATTTCCTGCTCATTGAGATCTTTTATAATAACCGGTACTTCTTTAAGTCCGGCTTTTTTTGCTGCGCGCCATCTTCTCTCACCGCCGACGATCTCATAGTGATCCTTCTTATCGGTAACAATGATGGGATTTATAATTCCGAACTGCTTGATTGATTCTGAAAGTTCTATAAGACTGTCTTCATCAAATGTTTTTCTTGGCTGATTTCTGTTTGGTTCAACCTTGGTGATGTTGACCTTAACTACCTGTCCTTCAATGTGTTGTTCAACAATCTTTGTTTCTTTTGCTGAGGATGATACCTTTGCCGGTATTATGGAATCAAGTCCCTTACCTAATCCTCTTTTCACATTCTTAGCTGCCATGTTCCCCTCCGGTTTAATCAAACTTTCTATCTATTACCTCGCCCGCGAGAAGTCTGTACGCTTCTGCTCCCGCTGACTTGGGTTCATACACATTTATCGGCATTCCATAACTGGGCGCCTCAGCGAGACGTATGTTTCTTGGAATGATCGTCTTATAAACATTTTCCTGAATATGTTCTTTAACGTTCTCAACTACCTGAAGTGATAAGTTTGTACGAGAATCAAACATAGTAAATACTACACCTTCCATCTCGAGTTCAGGATTCAATCTGTCTTTTACAAGATTAACTGTATGAACGAGCTGACTTAATCCTTCAAGAGCATAGTACTCACACTGAATAGGAACAAGAACTGTGTTGGCTGTTGTCATAGCGTTGACAGTCAACATGCTTAAAGAAGGTGGACAATCTATAACTATATAATCATAGTCATCTTTAACTTTTCCGATTGCTTCCCTTAAGATGAATTCCTTCTGCTCTGCATCGATAAGTTCTATCTCTACAGCAGCCAGGTTTACATTTGACGGAATGATATCTACTCCGTCTATTTCTTCAACGACATTTTTGACGATTGCATCATTGGTTTCACACTCACCTATCATGAGTTCATAGATGGTATTTTCTAATTCATTTTTATCAAGTCCGAATCCGCTGGTTGTATTTCCCTGTGGATCTGTATCAATGACTAGAACTTTCTTTCCTTTTTCTGCCAATGCTGCTGACAAATTAATAGAAGTAGTGGTCTTTCCGACCCCACCTTTTTGGTTTGCGATTGCAATTACTCTACCCATTACTCCTCCAAGCTATTTAAACACTAATCTGATTTTACCAC
This sequence comes from Butyrivibrio sp. INlla21, assembly GCF_900116875.1. GTDB lineage: Bacteria > Bacillota > Clostridia > Lachnospirales > Lachnospiraceae > Butyrivibrio. Next base: position 87,382 of record NZ_FPCC01000007.1, on the reverse strand, counting down.
ATTATAATGCTTATGGTATTACAAATCGGTTTGATTGTCTGTGTTTATGATTGTAATTTCTATATATTGTGTTTGAAATTGTTTTGTTTCACCACACAATTATATTATCAAGTTGTATGTTTCACGGAGTTTTTTACTACATTTTGTGTTTCAATGTTTCACGTGAAACAATTTTTTGTATTATGAATTGTATCTGAGTTCAATGTTTCACGTGAAACATAATAATCAATAACACAATATCTATGATAAAGGTTTCTTAGAAGGGACTCCTGCCTTACGAGGATATTGTATGGAAGTTTTTTCTTTCTTTTCAATAATACAAATGGTTCTGCTGTACTCTGAATCGGGAAGAACAAACTCCGGACTTTCTATAAGCTTTCCTCCAAGAAGATGAATTGCTCCTTTTGCCTTGGATAATTCCTCCCCGGCCTTTTCACTTTTATAAGCGATAAATCTTCCACCTACTTTTACATACGGAAGACAATACTCGGATAAAGTTGAGAGGTTGGCAACCGCTCTTGAAACAGCAATATCAAAAGTTTCTCTCAGAGAATCTTTATTGCCTATAGAAGAATAATCTTCCGCTCTTCCATGTAAGGTTACGATACTACCTTCATCGTTAAGTCCAAGCTCATCGATCACTTCATTAAGAAAGTTAAGTCTCTTATTAAGAGAATCAAGAAGAGTGATCTTGAGTTTCGGAAAAACAATCTTAAGTGGAATTCCGGGAAAGCCTGCTCCGGTTCCTACATCAATAAGCGAATACTCTTCTTTGGAAAAATCAAAATACTTATAAGCGGAAATACTGTCAACAAAATGAAGCTTGCATACACTGTCGAACTCGGTGATGGCAGTAAGATTCATGACCTCATTCCACTTTATTAGAAGTTCATAGTATTTATCAAATTGAGCAAGCTGTTTATCACTTAGTTCTATACCTAAAGCCTTAAAGTCATTTATCATATCAGCATATTTAATTCTCATCGGCACTACCTCTTCTAAGTGAATCAAGGTAAATAATAAGTACTGAAATATCGGCAGGATTAACTCCACCGATTCTGGAAGCTTGTCCTATATTGGTCGGTCTGAATCTTTCAAGCTTCTGTCTTGCTTCCAATCTAAGACTTCCGACATCATCGTAATTTATATCTGCAGGGATTTTCTTCTTTTCAAGTTTCTTGAACTGCTCAACCTGTCTTTCCTGTCTGTTGATATAACCCTCATATCTGATTGTGATCTCAACCTGTTCTATTACATCATCGGGAAGAGGTTTTCTGTCCGGATCAATATCTTCAATAAGCTTATACGAGAGCTCGGGTCTGCAAATAAGTTCCGCAAGAGAAGTTGCCGTCTTAAGAGATGGCGTACCGACCTTCTCCATAAATTTCTGGATAGTTGCATTGGCTCCGACCACAGTATTTTTTAATCTGGTAACTTCTTTATCAATAAGTTCTATCTTGATACAAAGCTTATTATATTGCTCTTCGGAAATAAGTCCTATCTCATATCCCTTTTTGCGAAGTCTGATATCTGCATTATCTTGTCTGAGTAACAATCTATACTCTGCTCTTGAAGTCATCATTCTGTATGGCTCAAGATTTTCTTTAGTAACAAGGTCATCAACAAGAACACCTATGTATCCTTCAGATCTGTCTATGTATAAACTCTCTTTATTAAAGATCTGCATTGCGGCATTGATTCCGGCATAAAGTCCCTGAGCCGCAGCTTCTTCATAACCACTGCTTCCGTTAAACTGACCGGCACTAAACAAACCTCTTGTAGTTTTGATCTCGAGATTAGGATGAAGCTGACCGGGACATAAGCAGTCGTACTCAATGGCATAAGCATTTTTTACAATTCGACAATTCTCAAGTCCGGGGACAGTTCTGTACATAGCAATCTGAACATCTTCAGGCATAGAAGAAGACATTCCGTCAATATACATTTCATTGGTAAAAGTTCCTTCGGGTTCAACAAAGACTTGATGTCTTTCATGATTGGGGAACTTAATAACTTTATCTTCAATAGAAGGACAATATCTCGGACCGACACCTTCTATGATTCCTGCGTAAATAGGTGATCTGTCGATATTAGCCTTAATTATCTCATGTGTCTTCTCGTTAGTATATGTCAACCAACATGAAACCTGTGGACGCTGAACATCCTTCGGATCTGTATCAAAAGAAAAAGGAACAACGGGAGTATCTCCAAACTGCTCAGACATTTTGGAATAGTCAATTGTATTTCCATCCATCCTAGCAGGTGTTCCAGTCTTAAATCTTCTAAGTTCTATTCCTGCATCAATAAGTGAAGCAGAAAGAAGATTAGAAGGAAGAAGTCCGTTAGGTCCGCTGTATGTAATCGCTTCACCTGTAAGACAGCGGCTCTTTAAGTAAGTACCTGTACAAAGAATAACAGCCTTAGCCTCATAAATAATTCCGGAGAAAATCTTTACTCCGACAATCTTATTGGTATAGCCTTCTTTTTTAAGATCATCGGAAACTTCCTCAAAAAGAATCTCAGAAACTTCGGCCTGTTTAATACAAAGATGTTCCTGAGCTTCAAGAACTTTTCTCATCTCTTTGGAATACTCCATCTTGTCCGCCTGACATCTGAGTGAATGAACGGCGGGACCTTTGGAGGTATTAAGCATCTTTGATTGCAAAAAAGTTTTATCTATATTTTTACCCATCTCTCCGCCAAGAGCATCAATTTCTCTGACAAGATGACCCTTGGAGGATCCTCCGATATGAGGATTACAAGGCATAAATGCAATATTGTCGGCGCTCATCGTAAAGACAATAGTTTCAAGACCGAGTCTTGCACAAGCAAGAGCGGCCTCGCAACCGGCATGTCCGGCACCTATAACAACAACATCAAATTTCTCTTTAACAATAGTCATAAATTATTTACCCATACAAAACTTGGAGAAGATTTCTTCTACAAGATCGTCTCCAATCTCTTCACCAAGTATTTCTCCGAGTGCTTCATATGCACCTGTCAGATCGACAGTATAAAAATCCTCGGAAAGATTCTTAGAAATACTGTCAAGTACAAGCTCCAAACTACCAAAAGCTTTATTCAAAAGATCTTTATGTCTTACATTGGTAATATATATTTCCTGCTTAGGAACAATATCTCCGTTGAAGAATAATTCCGAGATAGCATCTTTCAACTCGGAAATGCCATTTCCTTTTAACATAGAAGTTCTGATAATAGGCAAATGATCGTTTGAAGAGTCTGAAAAATGCATACGAATGATATCTTCTGTTATTTTAATATTATCAGAAAGATCGTTTTTATTTAAAAGAACTATCGTCTTCTTGGACTTACATAGCTCTATAATATCTTTGTCTTCGCTATCGATCTCATTGGTAGAATCAAGAATATATAAAATAAGATCTGCTTCTTCGATCTTGCTCTTTGCTTTATCAACACCGATCTTTTCTATAATATCTTCTGTGTCTCTGATACCGGCCGTATCAATAACATGAAGAACAATATCACCGAGTCTGACTGTTTCCTCAATAACATCTCGGGTTGTTCCCGCAATATCGGTTACGATAGCTCTTTCATCACCGGTAAGAGCATTCAAAAGAGATGATTTTCCGGCATTAGGTTTTCCGACAATAACGGTTTTTATACCTTCTTTTCTGATCTTACCTTCATCGGCCGTCTCAATCAAAGAAGCAATCTCTTTTTTCATCGGATCTACAATTGCTTTTAATTTATCGGGATAACCTGTAAGATCATAGTTTTCCGGATCATCAAGAGCAGACTCGATAAAAGCCATCTCATAAAGAATCTTTTCACGAAGGCTTCTAATCTTTGAACTGAGCTTACCCTGGAGCTGACCTTTGGAACTTTCAAACGCAAAATTATTTTGAGCGCTGATGATATCCATTACTGCTTCAGCTTTGGTAAGATCAATCCTGCCGTTTAAAAAAGCTCTCTTGGTAAACTCACCGGGCTCGGCAAGTCTGCAGCCCTTATCCAATAAAAGATTGAGAATTCTGTTCATCACAAGCATTCCGCCGTGAGAGTTGATCTCAATCACATCTTCCATAGTGTAACTGTGAGGAGCCTTCATATATGAGATCATTACTTCATCAATAATTTCATCTCCATCACAAATATAACCAAACTTGATCGTATTTGGTTCATGCGATAAAAGAGTATGTTCTTTTTTTGATGAAAGGTAAACAGTATCACAGATAGAAAGTGCCTGCGGTCCGCTAACTCTGATAATACCGATTCCGGCATCGGACATAGCTGTAGCAATGGCACAGATCGTATCGTTACTGAAGGTACTTAGTACACTTGGCATATCTATCCTCCGATAGAAATATCGTAAGAAAAAAAAGAATCAATAAACTCAAATAATCCCCCTCAAAGCATTTGCTCAGAGGGGGATCTTATAATTATTTCTTTAAAGTAACCACTACTCTTCTGAATGGTTCTTCACCCTCACTATGAGTAGTAACATATCTGTCACCCTGAAGAGCTGAATGAATTATTCTTCTCTCATAAGGATTCATAGGCTCTAAAGCAACTGACTGTCTTGACTTTCTAACCTTATAAGAAATGTTCTTTGCAAGATTTTCAAGTGTTGCTTTTCTTCTCTCTCTATAATTCTCGGTATCAACTTTTACATGAATGTAATCAGCGGATTCCTTATTAACTACCAAAGAAACAAGATACTGAAGAGAATCAAGAGTCTGTCCTCTCTTACCGATGAGGACTCCCATCTCTGCTCCGCTAAGCTCGATATCTAAAATATTGTCTTCTGCGTTGAACTTAGATTCAATAGCAACTTCCATTTTCATAGCATCGAATACTTCCTTAAGGAAAGCATCTGCTTTAGATGTAAGCTTGCCGGCATCAATATCCGAAACCTTAGAAACCTTAGGCTCTTCTGAAACTTTCTTGGTTTCTTTCTTAGGCTCACTCTTAACTTCTTTCTTAGGTTCTGAAGTTTTAACTTCAACCTTTTCTTCAGGTTTATCTTCTTTAATTCTTGCTTTGATAACAGCGGGCTTAGCGTTGATTCCAAGGAATCCTGATGAACCGCTCGTTACAACTTCATAATCAAGTCTGTCACTGGTAACAAGTAAAGCTTCGCATGCCTCTGTAATGGCATCGTCAACGTTTTTTGCCGTAAACTCTCTATATTCCATCGTTCCCTCCCCTATAGGAATTATTATTTATTATTTTTCTCGTTAAACTCTTTAACCATGTTTGCTTTAGCAAAAAGAGAATCCTTACGTATTTCCTTATTGGAGTAATTATCTCTTACTTTCTGAAGCTCGGCTTCTCTCTCCTCCATAGATGCAGATGATTTAGATGCAACAGAAGAAATACTTCTGGTATTCATGTTGGCATATCTGTTCATGGAAGGTGTAGCCTTCATCTTTTCTTTTTTCTCGTTGTACTTCTCAATATTCTTGGCAATCTGAGCATCGATGTCTGAATTATCAATATGCTTGTTGATAAGAACCTGCTGAATAGCTCTTACTACCGCACTTGCAATCCAGTAAATACCCATACCTGCAGGAAAACTGAAGCAGAATACCGCAGACATAAGAGGCATCATAACATTCATAGTCTTCATTGACTGCTGCATCTGAGCTGTAGGATCGTTCTGATCGGCCTTACCATCTGCCTGAGCGGGCTGAGGCATGAGCTTAACAGAAACCCACTGAGTAAATGCAGAAAGAACAGGAATAGCTATTGCTCCAAGAAGAAGTAAAAACTGCTTATTTGCAAAAGCTGTTTTTACCATAAATCCGGGTGAATCAGCTATATTAAGACCAAGAAATGAATTGTACTTACTTAAAAGTGCATGCGTATTATCAATCGAAGAAGACAATCCGGCAAATTTCTCTTTAAAGTTCAACCAATCTGCGGAAGAAGCTCTATTAAGAACATCAATAATAGTATTCTCCACATATTTGATATCACCGTTTACAAAAAGATCATTCTTGAACTGTCCCTGAAAAGACTTTGCGCTTGAAATTGATTCTTTTATATAATCAAGTGCTCCGTCAGTTGTGCGAATCTGCTCAACAAGAGGGTAAAATGCATTTTTAACGATACCTACATATCCCGGAATAGCATAAATAACACGATAAAGTGAAATAAGAATAGGCATCTGAATTAACAGCTGCAAACAACTTCCGGTCTGAGATACGCCATACTTGGCATAGACCTCTTTGGTCTCCTGCTGCATAGCAAGCATTGAATCGTTATCTTTTTTTCCTTTATACTTCTCTTGAATAGCCTTAAGTTCCGGGCTCATCTTATACTGAAGTTTAGAAAACTTCTGCTGTTTATAAGTCAAAGGAAGTAAACAAAGATTAATTACAATAGTGAAAATAATAATTGCAAGTCCGATATTTGGAACGCCGATCATATTCAAAACATTAAAGATCGCATTCATTATCTGACCGAGTACCCATACTATGGGCTTAAGTATTTTTCCCTGATCTTGAGAAAAGAATAATGCTAACAAATTTAACCTCCTCCTAGCATTTACGGAACCGGATCATATCCACCGCTTGAAAAAGGATTACATCTTAATATCCTCCAAGCAGCCAGTAGTCCCCCTTTAAGGGCTCCGTACTTTTCTATTGCTTCTAGTCCGTACTCCGAACATGTGGGAATATACGGACATTTTGTTCTTTTTAACGGAGACAGATATTTCCTATAAAATTTAATTAGATAGATCAATATCTTTTTCATTTAAATACCGCCATTTTTTATTATGCGGGCCTTCCCTGCCAAGCTTAATAGAGAATCCTTAATATCAAAATAAGAAGCTTCTCTTGCACAGGCTCTGGCAACGACTACTATGTCCAAACCACTATTGAACATATCTTCGTGTAGCCGGTAACTTTCTCGAACAAGTCTTGCAAATCTGTGCCTTACAACACTGTTCCCAATCTTTTTACTGCATGAAATCCCAAGTTTATTGGTAGAACCGTTATTTTTCCACACATAAAGAACTATAAATTTATTGGCATAGCTCTTACCGTTACCATAAACATTGCGGAATTCACTTGTCTTTTTCATTGATTCTGAAAAAAGCATCTGTTTATCCTTTATTTTTTCGGAAGAAGAAAAAAGGCCACATCACTTGTGACCTTTACTATCAAGCAGATAATCTCTTTCTTCCCTTTGCTCTTCTGGCTGCGAGAACTTTTCTGCCGCCCTTAGTAGCCATTCTTGCTCTGAAGCCGTGAACTCTGGCTCTCTGAAGCTTATGAGGCTGGAATGTCATCTTCATAGTCGGAAACACCTCCTTCTTACACAAACTAAATAAAAACTAAGTATATATAATTACTCAGAAACTATCTAAATAATTACAGATTACATCCTGTGTGGAAAAAATCTTTATAATTATAATAAATAAAAACATAGCAGTCAACCCATAAAACCTCAGAAAATTAGGGTTGAGCATTTCAAAAAAAAACTAAAAAAAATATTTGACAATATATTGTGTCGATAAAAGTTATCCACATCAAAATGTTGATTTTGTGGAAAACCTGTTGATTAATTTTTTTAACCTCTTTTTATCCACATTTTTTCTCAATTTTGTGGAAAACCTAGGGCATAATTTGGACACAACTGATTTAAAACCGCATATTTAAGCCATTTATAACGGTAGATAGTTTTAGGTGGAAAAAGTATCATTTTTCCACAAGAAAAAAATAGCGTGTTTTGCAAAATTTTTTTTACCAAAGTTATCCACAAAGCGTCGTTGTTTGATATTTGACACTATTTAATATAAAATAGTAAAAGTCTATAATTTTGCTAGTTTGGGGAGTTTTTTCATGCAATCAACATCAGAAATCACAGAAAAATTAAAAGCGAATTGGGAATCAATCAAGCACACTATCAAGATTGAATCTGGTATAACGGAAATATCCTATAAGACCTGGATCGATCCTCTTACTGTGTACAGTATGGAAGATAATAATGTTAAAATACTTATTCCATCTGATAATTCAATGGCACTTCAATATATAATAGGCCATTACATGGATTTTATTAAAGTTGCCATCTCGGAATTTCTTGAAGATATGGTGGACGTTTCTTTCATTCTTAAAAAAGATGCTATTAATAATGAAGAAACACCTGAAAATGATCTCGTAAATGATCAGGAAAGCCACTATTCAAGCAACATTAACTACGAACATTCCAATCTCAATCCTAAATATAGATTTGATACCTTTGTAGTAGGTAGCAACAATAAGTTTGCTCATTCAGCTTCACTTGCTGTTGCCGAGTCACCCGGAACATCTTACAATCCTCTTTTCTTATACGGAGGACCCGGACTTGGTAAGACTCACCTTATGCATTCTATCGGTCACTTCATTATGGAACACAATCATAAAGCCAAGGTTCTTTATGTAACTTCCGAGCAGTTTACCAATGAAGTTATCGAATCGATCAGAAGCGGTAAAACGGAAAGTATGTCCAAGCTTCGTGAGAAATACAGAACCGTTGATGTTCTCATGGTCGATGACGTTCAGTTTATTATAGGAAAAGAATCAACTCAGGAAGAGTTTTTCCACACGTTCAACGAGCTTCATCAGGCCGGAAAACAGATTATTCTTTCATCCGATAAGCCTCCTAAAGAAATGGAAACTCTGGAAGAAAGATTCAGATCCAGATTCGAGATGGGTCTTATTGCTGATATCCAGTCTCCCGATTATGAGACAAGAATGGCTATTCTTCGTAAGAATGCTGAGAACTACGGCAAGAACATTGATGATGAAGTAATCGATTATATCGCTACAAACATCAAGTCCAACATCAGAGAACTTGAAGGTGCATATAATAAGATCATCGCTTATTCAAGACTTAACAACGTTGATGTTACTTTAGAAAATGCAATGGAAGCTCTTAAGGATATTATTTATCCCGATAAATCCAAAGTCATCACACCTCAGCTCATCATTGATACTGTTTGTGAACAGTACGGAACCAAGAAAGACGATATCATCTCCAAAAAGAGAAATTCCGAGATTGTTCTTCCAAGACAGATCATTATGTATCTTTGCAGAGAATATACAGACGCTTCTCTCGAGGAGATAGGAAAGATTCTCGGTAAAAAAGATCACACAACAGTAATGAGCGGTATCAATAAGATCAAACAGAAAATGTCTTTTGATGATGAGCTCAATAAAAACATAGATATTATAATGAAGAAACTCAATCCTTCTTTATAATATAAACAATTATTGTGGATAACTATGTAGAAATGTGTGTAGTTAGTTTGGGATTAATTGTTATTTGAGGGTGGATAATATTTTATTGGCTTATATGCCAAAATTTGGCTTGTTTATAACTTTTATTTTTTCAACATCAAAATTTTTATTATCAACACCCAAAAATTTGTAAAAAAGCCTCACAAATTGTATAATAGAATAGGTTTTACACTTATCAACAGCTATTATTAATTCTTTTATTATTTATTTATATTATTTTTATATTTGCATGCGCGAAGGGAGTAATTACTTAAATGAAATTTGTATGCTCAAAATCTAATCTGGTGAGTGGATTACAGATTGTGTCGAAGGCAGTTCCTTCAAAAACAACAATGTCTATTCTTGAATGTATTCTTGTTGATGCAACAGAAGGAATGATAAAGTTCATTGCCAACGATATGGAATTGGGAATACAGACTGTAGTGGAAGGAAACATTGTAGAAAGAGGATTTATAGCTCTTGATGCCAAGATTTTCTTTGACATTATAAGAAAACTTCCTGATAACGACGTTACCATAGAGTCTGATAATTCTAACAAAGTTACTATCAGCTGCGAAAAAGCAAAGTTTAACCTCATCGGAAGAAAAGGTGATGATTTCACTTATCTTCCATCTATCGAGAAAATAGACGGAGTTACTGTTTCACAGTTTACTCTTAGAAATGTTATTCAGCAGACTATCTTTTCAATTTCAGAAAATGATGCAAATAAGATGATGTCCGGAGAACTTTTTGAAGTTGACGGAGAAAACTTAAAGCTTGTTTCTCTTGACGGACACAGAATATCGATCAGAAAAGTAAAACTTGGAGGAAATTATTCTTACAAGAAAGTTATAGTGCCTGGAAAAACACTCGGAGAAATCAGTAAGATTCTCGGCGACAGCACAGAGAAAATGGTAAATATCTATTTTACCGACAAGCATGTACTCTTTGAGTTTGATAAAACTATCGTTGTTTCACGTCTCATAGAAGGTGAGTACTTCAGCATTGATCAGATGCTTTCAAGTGACTACGAGACCAAGATGAATATTAACAGAAAAGAATTCCTTGATTGTATAGACAGAGCAACTCTTCTTGTAAAAGAGGGAGATAAGAAGCCTGTCATTATTTCTGTGACTGACGGAAAGATGGAACTTAAGATAAATTCAGCTATAGGAAGCATGGATGAAGAGATAGATATTGATAAACAGGGTAAGGATCTTATGATCGGATTCAATCCCAAGTTCCTCATTGATGCTCTTCGTGCGATTGAAGATGAGACGGTTGATATTTATCTTGTTAATCCTAAGGCACCTTGCTTTATCAGAGATAAAGATTCAACTTACACTTATCTCGTACTTCCTGTTAATTTCACAACAGTAGATTAAAGATTTTAGGACAAATAAATGGATATTATAAATTTAAGAGCGCAGGATGAGTTTATAAAACTTGGACAAGCTCTGAAAAAAGCAGGTCTTGAAAGTTCCGGAGTAGATGCGAAGATGGATATTCAAGCCGGAATGGTTAAAGTAAACGGAGAAGTCGAGACAAGACGCGGTCGTAAATTGTACGACGGAGATGTTTTTGAATACGACGGCCGACAGGTTAAGATAGAAAAATGATAATAAAATCACTGGAACTTGCTGATTTCAGGAATTATGAGAATGTAAAGATTGATTTCAGCAGCGGTACAAATATTTTATACGGTGACAATGCTCAGGGAAAGACCAATATTCTCGAAGCAATTTTTGTTTCTGCAACCACTAAGTCACATAAGGGTAGCAAAGATAAAGAAATAATAAGATTTGGCAAAGAAGAAGCCCATATCAGAACGATTCTTGAAAAAGATAACGCAGAATATCGCGTAGACATGCATCTTAGAAAGAATAAGTCAAAAGGAATAGCCATTGATTCTCAAAAGATCAAGAGAGCTTCCGACCTTATAGGTATGTTAAATGTAGTATTTTTCTCGCCTGAAGATCTTAGTATTATCAAAAATGGTCCTTCAGAAAGGCGCAGATTCATGGATATGGAGTTGTGCCAGTTGGATCAGATATATCTGAACAGTCTTTCTAAGTACAACAAATTAGTAGTCGAAAGAAACAGAGTTCTAAAGGATCTTTTTGAACATCCCGAAAACAGTGTTCTTCTTGATGTTCAGGACAAGCAGTTATGCGAGTACGGATCCGTCATAATCAAAACAAGAGAAAAATTCATCAAAGATCTTAATGAAATAATAAGACCTATTCACAGTAAATTGACGGGAGAAAAAGAAATCCTGTCCGTTTATTATGAGCCGAATGTGGAAAGTGATGAATTTGAAAAAAAGCTTACTGCTTCCAGGAAAAAAGATATTTATTCCAAGCAGACTACTGTTGGACCACACAAAGACGATTTTTCTTTTATAGTCAGGAAAAATCCTGATGAAGAAGGAATAGATATCAGGAAATACGGCTCGCAGGGACAACAAAGAACAGCATCTTTATCACTAAAATTATCAGAGATAGAGATTGTAAAAAGAGCTAAAAAAGAAAACCCGGTTCTTTTGCTTGATGATGTTTTGTCGGAGCTTGACAGTAACAGACAAAATTACCTGTTAAACACTATCGGTAATATACAGACAATCATAACCTGTACCGGACTTGATGAATTTGTAAACAACAGATTTGAAATAGATAAGCTGTTCAAGGTAACAGAAGGAACAGTAAGTAGCGAAAACTAAGAAACGGAGCTTAAAATGGGAAACGAAGAAGTAAAGTATGGCGCTGACCAAATCCAGATTCTTGAAGGACTTGAAGCGGTTAGAAAAAGACCCGGTATGTATATCGGAACGACGGCCAGCAGAGGTCTTCACCATCTTGTTTACGAGATAGTGGATAACTCGGTTGATGAAGCCCTTGCGGGTTTTTGTAATCATATCGAAGTGACCATCAATGAGGATAACACGATCATTGTAAAAGATAACGGAAGAGGTATTCCCGTTGATGTTAACCACAAGTCAGGTCTTACCGGAGTTGAGGTTGTATTTACAATCCTTCATGCCGGCGGTAAATTCGGCGGTGGCGGTTACAAAGTTTCCGGTGGTCTTCACGGCGTAGGAGCATCTGTAGTTAATGCTCTTTCAGAGTGGCTTGAAGTTCAGGTAACAAGAGACGGAAAAGTATATGAGCAAAGATACGAAAGAGGAAAAGTTTGTTATCCTCTTAAGGTCGTAGGTGATGCACCCGAAGGTGCTACAGGAACAAGAGTATACTTTAAGCCTGACGCTCTGATCTTTAAAGAGACAACAATTTACGATTATAACATTCTTAAGCAAAGACTTAGAGAGATGGCATTCCTTACCAAGGGTCTTAGGATCACACTTACAGACCTTAGAGTGGAAGAAGGAGAGGAACCTACAAGCCAGACATTCCACTATGAAGGCGGAATCAAGGAATTCGTTGAATATCTCAACAAGAGTAAGACATCTCTTTATGATGAGATCATGTACTTTGAAGGAAACAAGAACAACGTACAGGTTGAGGTTTCTCTTCAGCACAATGATTCTTATACAGAGAGTATCTATACATTCGTAAACAACATCAACACTCCTGAAGGAGGAACTCATCTTGAGGGCTTCAAGGCTGCTCTTACCAAGACTTTCAATGACTATGCAAGAGCAAACAAGATGCTCAAAGATAATGAGGACAACCTTACAGGTGAGGATATTAGAGAAGGTCTGACAGCTATCATAAGTGTTAAGATCGAGGATCCTCAGTTTGAAGGACAGACCAAGCAGAAGCTTGGAAACTCCGAGGCAAGAGGAGCAGTTGCAGGTATCGTAGGTGAGCAGCTCACATATTTCCTTGAGCAGAATCCCAACGTAGCCAAGCAGATTCTTGAGAAAGCCATTCTAGCTCAGAGAGCAAGAGATGCCGCAAGAAAAGCAAGAGATCTCACAAGAAGAAAATCAGCGCTTGACGGACTTGGACTTCCCGGTAAACTTGCGGATTGTTCAGACAAAGATCCCAAGAACTGTGAGATATTCATAGTTGAGGGAGATTCCGCCGGCGGATCCGCTAAGACAGCAAGAAGTCGTGCGACACAGGCTATTCTTCCTCTCAGAGGAAAAATCCTCAATGTCGAGAAGGCAAGAGTAGATAAGATCTATGCCAATAACGAGATCAAGGCTATGATCACTGCATTCGGAACCGGTATTCACGAAGACTTTGATATTTCCAAGCTTCGTTACAACAAGATCATCATCATGACCGATGCCGATGTAGACGGTGCGCATATTGCAACACTTATGCTTACTTTCCTCTATAGGTTCATGCCCGAACTTATCAAAGAGGGCCATGTATATCTTGCACAGCCGCCTCTTTATAAGCTTGAGAAGAACAAAAAAGTCTGGTATGCATACAGCGATGAAGAACTTAATAAGATTCTTCAGGATGTTGGAAGAGATCAGAATAATAAGATACAGCGTTATAAGGGTCTTGGAGAGATGGATCCCGAGCAGCTTTGGGAGACAACAATGGATCCTGAGAGAAGAGTACTCCTTAGAGTAACGATCGATGAAGAATCGGAATCAGACATTGATGTCACATTTACAACTCTCATGGGAGACAAGGTTGAACCCAGAAGAGAATTCATCGAAAAGAACGCTAAATTCGTTAAGAACCTGGATATCTAAGAATCCGGTGTAAACAGAGGAAAAAAATGGCAGAAAATAATAACAATAACAACAATAATAACCTGTCAGATGACGTTTTTGAGAAGGTTACAATAGACAAAATCAAAGAGGTTGATCTTCAGAAGACCATGGAATCAGATTATATCGATTATGCCATGAGTGTTATCGCATCTCGTGCGCTTCCCGATGTAAGAGACGGACTTAAGCCCGTACAGAGAAGAATCCTGTATTCCATGATAGAGCTCAACAACGGTCCCGACAAGCCGCATCGTAAGTGTGCGCGTATCGTCGGAGATACAATGGGTAAATATCACCCTCACGGTGACAGCTCTATTTACGGTGCTTTGGTTAACATGGCTCAGCCTTGGTCCATGAGATACTGTCTTGTAGACGGACACGGAAACTTTGGTTCCGTGGATGGTGACGGCGCTGCCGCTATGAGATATACAGAGGCAAGACTCACCAAGATCTCAATGGAGATGACGGCCGATATCAATAAAGATACCGTAGATTTCACTCCAAACTTTGATGAAACGGAGAAAGAGCCTACAGTACTCCCCAGCCGTTATCCCAACCTTTTGGTTAACGGAACAACAGGTATTGCAGTAGGAATGGCAACAAATATTCCTCCTCATAACCTTCGCGAAGTAATAAATGCGGTAGTTAAGATGATAGACAACCGCGTTCTTGAAGACAGAGAAACAGATATAGAGGAGCTTCTTCCAATCGTTAAAGCTCCCGACTTCCCTACGGGAGGAATCATCTTAGGAACAAGAGGTGCCGAGGAAGCATACAGAACAGGACGCGGCAAAGTAGTAGTAAGAGCCGTTACAAATATTGAGCCTATGTCAGGCGGAAAGAACAGAATCGTTGTTACGGAGCTTCCTTACCTTGTAAACAAGGCAAATATGATTTCCAAGATCGCTGAGCTTGTTAAGCTCAAGAAGCTTGACGGAATCACAGCTCTTCGAGATGAATCTGACAGAGAAGGTATGCGTGTTGTAATCGAGCTTAGAAATGATGTTAACCCTAACATCATGCTCAACAAGCTCTATAAGCACACTCAGATGCAGGATTCCTTCGGAATCATCATGCTCGCTCTTGTAAACAATCAGCCCAAAGTTCTTGGTCTTACCGAGATGCTTAAGCACTACATCAAGCATCAGGAAGAAGTAGTTACAAGAAGAACACAGTATGATCTTAACAAGGCAGAAGAGCGTAACCACATTTTGGAAGGTTTGCTCATTGCCCTTGATAATATCGATGAAGTAATCAAGATTATCAGAGGAAGTGAAACAGTTGCCATTGCAAAAGAGCAGTTGATGGGTCGTTTCGGCCTTTCAGATGCTCAGGCACAGGCCATTGTTGATATGAGACTTCGTACTCTCACAGGCTTGGAAAGAGACAAGCTTGAGCAGGAGCACGCAGAACTCTTAAAGAAAATCGAAGAATTAAAGGCAATTCTTGCAGACAGAAAGCTCCTTCTTGGAGTAATCAAGACTGAGATTACAGAGATTTCCGACAAGTTTGGAGATGACAGAAAATCTCAGATAGGACATGACGATTCCGACATCGATATGGAGGATCTCATTCCCAACGTTAATACCGTTATCGCAATGACAAACTTAGGATACATCAAGAGAATGTCTATCGATAACTTCAAAGCTCAGAACCGCGGAGGCAAAGGAATTAAGGGAATCACCACGATCGACAATGACTTTGTGGAAGATATCCTTATGACAACAACACATAACTACGTTATGTTCTTTACCAACACCGGAAGAGTTTACAGACTTAAAGCTTATCAGATTCCCGAGGCATCAAGAACATCAAGAGGAATGGCTATCGTCAACCTCCTTCAGCTTGCGCCCGGAGAAAAGATAACGGCAATGATCCCTGTAAAAGACTTTGAGGACAAAGATAAGTGTCTGTTCATGGTTACCAAGAAGGGTACTGTTAAAAAGACACCTATCGTAGATTTCTCAAATGTAAGAAAGACAGGACTTGCAGCCATCAACTTAAGAGATGATGACGAACTTATAGAAGTTAAGACACTTAAGCAGGATACAGAAGTATTCCTTGTTACCAAGAACGGAATGTGTATCCACTTTGCTGAGAGCGATGTTCGTACAACCAGCAGATCGTCAATGGGTGTAAGAGGAATGATGCTCGATGATACAGATGAGATTGTAGGAATGCAGCTCAATACTCAGGGAGATTCACTTCTTATCGTTTCCGAAAAAGGTTATGGAAAGAGAACAACTCTAGATGAATTCCACAGCCAGTTCAGAGGCGGAAAAGGTGTTAAGTGTTATAAGATCACTGAAAAGACAGGTTCCGTAATCGGCGTCAAAGCAGTAAACAACGATAACGAGATCATGATGATCACAAGTGCCGGTATTATCATTCAGCTGAGAATGGATGAGATTACCGTTCACGGAAGAGTTACATCCGGTGTTAAGATGATCAACCTTGATAAGGATGTTACGGTTGCCAAGATAGCCAAAGTCAGAGAGAAAATCTCCGACGGAGATAAAGAGCTTGACGATATCGAAGATGTAAGCGAAGAAGAAGTTTAATATACTTTGACTGTGAGGGGACTCAATGAATATTGGACTGTTAGTTTCTGAACCTGAAGATGAAATAGTAAAGAAAATATGCATGGGTGCAGTAAAAGCGGCTAATGACAAGGAAGTAACCCTTGTCATTATGCCGGGTAAAAAACTTTGCAGCAAAAAAGGTACAGCTAAAGATGATGATTTCGATTATCAGTACAATGCCCTTTTTGACTATGCCAAGCAGATTAGTTTCGATGTCATTCTTGTTGACATAGAGAGAATAGGCAAGAATGTGACTATCTTAAGGAAAGAAGCATTCCTGAACAAATTCAAAGATATTCCCTTACTTACATTGTCGGAACAAGAAGGTTATACATGCGTTAATCAGGTGGAAAATGAAAAAGAGCATTTCGAACAGCTTGGATATGAAGCTGTTTGCGATGCGATTTTCTATGTAAAGAATCAGGTACTTCCGCCTGCAGAACCCAATCAAAAATTTGAATTTAATCCTGAACCCGATTACAAGGCACTTATAAATATAGCAGAGATCGGAAGAAAGATTCTTCACAGAAAATATGAATCTGAGGCTTCTTACAAGGTAGTTACAAATATAGCCTTGGAGAACGGACTAAAAGACTGTGGAATTTTCCTTTATGATAAAAAAGTCAAAAACAATGAGAAGAATACATGGAAGATTCCGGAGAAAATAGGCGTAAAGGCTGCAATAATCAACGGAAAAGAAGCACTTTTTGATGACGGTAAGCTTGAGACCGAGACAAGTGAAATTATTTCTTTGTTTACCAGGGATAGTAACAAAGTGCTTATCATGGGAAATCTTTTTGTCGGAGATTGTCAGCTTGGTGCAATGATCGTGGATTTCCATAAGAAATTCCTGATAGATAACTTTTTTGACAGTATAACAGGTATACTTACCGGCATTTCAAGATTATCATATCTTGAAAGACAGTTGCAGGAGACAAGAGAAGAACTTTATGATGTGCAGGAAGAGCTCGCAAGAGACGACTCGGTTCTCGATCATATAGGAGATCAGGATTATCTCACCGGAGGACTTAACAGAAGAGGATTCTTTGCAAAGGCATATGACCTTTTGAAAGAAAACTTCAACGAAGGAAAAACCGCGATAGTAGCATACATAAACATGGAATCTCTCAAAAACATAAATGATATATACGGTCATGAAGAGGGAGACCGCGTTGTTAAAAAGGTTGCGGATATTCTACAGAAGGTATTTGACGATTGTATTATCGGAAGGATCAGAGGCGATGAATTTGCGGTTATAGAGATAACCGATGATGAAGATCGCTCAGAGGCGCTTCGCGAGGAGATGTCGGTTCAAAATACCAAGCTCTTTAGTGAATCCAAGAGATATATCAACCACCTGCAGTATTCAATCTGCGAATTCAGCTATGAAGAGAATCTCTCACTTCGTCAGATGTTAAAAGAGACGGATGAGAGCTTACAACGAATAAAAGGAAACATCTAAGAATGGGAATAAAACTTGTATCATGGAATGTTAACGGGCTGAGAGCCTGCGTATCAAAAGGCTGTTTTCAGGAATTTATGGAAAAAGAAAATCCTGATGTGATCTGCCTTCAGGAAACGAAGCTTCAGGAAGGACAGATCAAGATGGATCTTCCGGGATATGAAGAATACTGGAACTACGCTGAAAAGAAAGGCTATTCAGGAACCGCTATTTTTACAAAAGAAAAGCCGATATCGGTTACATATGGTCTGGGAATAGAAGAACATGACCATGAAGGAAGAGTTATAACTGCCGAGTATCCTGATTATTATCTGGTAACGGTTTACGTTCCCAATGCCAAAGAAGACCTTTCAAGACTAGAGTACAGACAAGTTTGGGAAGATGATTTTCTTAAATACATCAAGAAACTCGAAGAGAAAAAACCGGTGATCTATTGCGGAGATCTTAATGTAGCACATAAAGAGATCGACCTTAAAAATCCCAAGAGCAACAGGGGACATGCCGGATTTACAGACGAAGAAAGAGCTAAGTTTGATAATGTTGTTTCTTCAGATCTGGTTGATTCATTCAGATATTTTTATCCTGACCTTGAAGGAGCATATTCCTGGTGGTCATACAGATTCCATGCAAGGGAAAAGAACGCCGGCTGGCGTATTGACTACTTTATTGTATCCAAAGATTTCATGTCAAAAGTTGAGGACGCAAAGATTTACAGCGAGGCTCTCGGATCCGATCACTGCCCCGTAGGCATAATATTAAAATAAGACCGGATCATACGAAGCGAGATTATGGATAATTTAATTTTTAGTTTAAACGTCACATTACCGATATTTCTTTTGATGGTGCTGGGTTATATATTCAATAAACTCGGCATCATTGATGAAAAAGCATCCTCATGGATGAATAAATTTGTTTTTAAGATAGCACTCCCCGTATTGGTGTTTGAAGATCTTGCGAGTCAGGATTTTGCGGGCACATGGGATGGAAAATTTGTTTTATTCTGTTTCTTTGTAACAGCACTCAGCATAGCTGTTATATCTTTGATTTCCAAATTCATTGTAAAAGAAAAAGCTAAAAGAGGAGAATTTATCCAAGGCGCTTACAGAAGTAGCGCAGCTCTTCTCGGGATAGCATTTATCCAAAATATTTACGGCGAAATGAGTTCCGGAATGGGACCCCTTATGATACTTGGAAGCGTTCCTCTCTACAATATCTTTGCAGTCATAATCCTTATGGTTACAGCAAATGACAGTGAAGAAGCTTTTTCGGCAAAAGAAAAAGACGCGTCCGGAAACGCGGTTGAAAAAAGCGAAAAGAGCAAGCTGATAAAAAGTACCGCTGTAGGAATAATAAAAAATCCGATCATTATAGGAATTTTTGTTGGAATGCTATGGTCGATATTACATATTCCGCAGCCGAAAATATTTGAAACACTTGTCGGAAATGTAGCAAGACTTGCTACTCCGCTCGGACTTATGGCAATGGGAGCGGCTTTTGATATAAAGAAAGCATTAAAGGAAGTAAAGCCGGCAGTTATTGCATCAATAATTAAACTCTTTGTACTTGTGGCAATCTTTTTGCCAATAGCGGTTAAGTTAGGCTTTTCCGGAGAGCAGCTTATCGCGATACTCGTAATGCTCGGCTCTGCAACAACAGTCAGCTGCTATATTATGGCCAAGAGTATGGGACACGACGGCGTGTTAAGTAGCAGCATTGTAATGCTTACGACCTTCGGATGCTCGTTTTCACTGACTTTCTGGCTCTTTATATTAAAATCATTGGGACTTGTATAAGATTTTTTTGATTATTGATTTTTATAATAAAACAAAAAAAGACGCAGCTTTTTAGCTACGTCTTTTATGCTAATTGGAAATTATCTTCTTAAAACTCAGTAGATTCAAGGAACGTACGGATCTTACCCCAGAAATTCTCAGGATCTTTTACAACAGCTTCGATATGACCCGAACCAAGGATCATGCAGTATTTCTTGGGACATTTCGCAGCCTCATACAGAATGGAGCACATATGAGGATCGATCAAAGTGTCGTCATCACCGTGAATAAAGAGTGTCGGTGTCTCAGATCTTTTAACCGCGTCAACGGGATTGACTTTGTTGATATCAAATCCCGAACGAAGCAGGATCACGATCCTTGATACAAAAAGAGCTATCGGAAGCGGAACAAATGAGCCCTTGAATAATTTGTACGAAGAAGCAAACTGCTCAACAAGTCTTGAATAAGAGCTGTCGGATATCGCCGCCTTAACGTTTGAAGGAAGTCTTTCGCCCGTGGTCATAAGTGTTGTTGCAGCACCCATGGACATTCCGTGTAAAAGAATATGTGCATCGGGATCTCTTTTAACGATCCAATAGATCCATTCCATGATATCAAGCCTGTCATCAAGGCCGTAACCAACGTATTTACCCTCGCTCTTACCAAAGCCTCTAAGGTCCGGAAGGAGACAATTGATGCCTCTTTCGAGATAATGCTTGGCATAGATACCGCAGTATTCCGAATTATTCCAGATACCGTGGATAAGGATAACATATTTATGACTCTCCGATTCAGACGGGATGTAAGAAGCGTGAAGACGGAGGCTGTCAATGCTGTCTATATACATATCTCTCTTGTCGGGGTGATTTCTGATAAACATCCTTCCGCCTGTGATCTCGGGAGAAAAGTCGGGATCACTGTCCTTGTGCTGGTGCGGAAAAGAAGAAATTTTATAAATATAATTACTGAAAGCATAAATGCCGCTGAAAAGCGCAGATGCAATTCCTAGCTTCAAAAAAATATTCTTTTTAGCCATGATGGTTCCTTCCTGTTGCGTTTTATCGTAGTTTTCCAATAAGGATACATATATATTATCATTTTTTTTGAAAATAATCGCTTTTTTCCATTTTCTTTTTGTAAAGAATAGAGTATATTGTTTTATATAACGTTGAATTATTTTAGAGGTATTTAAAATGAAAAAGCAAAAAACAGAAAACAAAGTACAGATTTGTATTGATCGTGACTTTACCATAAGTAAAGTCGACAAGCGTATCTACGGTTCCTTTATAGAACATCTCGGAAGAGCGGTATACGAAGGTATATACCAGCCCGGAAACAAGTTCGCGGACAAGGACGGATACAGAAAAGACGTAGCTAAGCTTATCAAAGAGATTGGGGTGCCTATCGTAAGATATCCCGGCGGAAACTTCGTTTCTGCGTTCAATTGGGAAGACAGTGTGGGACCCAAGAAGAACAGACCCAGAAGAATCGAACTCGCATGGGGTGTTGTTGAGACCAATGAATTCGGTCTTGATGAGTTCATGAACTGGTGTAAAAAGGTTAAGACCGAGCCCATGTATGCCATTAACTTGGGAACAAGAGGCATCGAAGATGCCAAGAACGTAGTAGAGTACTGCAATATTAAGAGCGGAACTCTCTACAGTGATATGAGAATCAAGAACGGAGTCAAGGATCCTTATAACATTAAGCTTTGGTGCCTCGGAAACGAGATGGACGGACCATGGCAGATGGGTCACATGACTGCAGAGGAATACGGACGCAAGGCCGGAAGAGCAGGACATATCATGAAACTCGTAGATCCCACTATTGAGACGGTTGCTTGCGGTTCTTCGGGACTTGGAATGGCAACATTCGGAGAGTGGGAGAGAATCGTTCTTGAGAACAGCTATGATACTACAGATTATCTTTCACTTCACACATATTACGGAAACCAGAAGGATGATACACCGAATTTCCTTGCAAGCAGCGTAGCAATGGATAAGTTCATCAGCCAGGTTGTAAGCATCTGTGACTATGTTAAAGCGATAAAGAGATCTGACAAGACGATAAACCTTTCATTCGATGAGTGGAACGTTTGGTATCATTCCAACGAACAGGACAAGAAGCTTGAGAAATGGGTTGAGCATCCTCATCAGCTCGAGGATGTCTATAACTTTGAAGATGCTCTCCTTGTAGGCTCAATGCTTATCACACTCTTAAGACACGCCGACAGAGTAAAGATCGCATGTCTTGCACAGCTCGTTAATGTAATCGCACCTATCATGACATCAGATACAGGAGCATGGAAGCAGACAATCTTCTATCCTTATATGCAGACCAGCGTATACGGAAGAGGAGAGGTCCTCAACACAGTGGTTAAGGTTCCTACATACGAGTCAGAGCACGGCGATGCTCCTTTCGTAGACAGCGTAGTTGTGGCAGATGAAGAGAACGAAGCACTTACTATCTTTGCTGTAAACAAGAGTCTTGAAGATGACTTTGATCTTACCTGTGATCTTCGTCAGTATGCAGGATACAAGGTAGTTGAGCACAGCGTTCTTACACATAAGGACCTCAAGGCTGTTAATACCGAGAAGAATCCTGACAACGTTAAGCCTGTAGACAACACCAAGGCAACCAAGGTTACCAAGGGTATCCTTACAAGCAAACTTCCCGCAAGAAGCTGGAATGTAATTAGACTTGCCAAATAAAACTGTGTTATACTCTTCATGAATCAGATATCATGGAGATAGCAAATGGGCTTTAATTCCTTTAAATTTATATTGCTTTTCCTGCCTGTCCTTTTGGCGGGATGGCACATGCTTAACAGAATTCATAAAAATACAGTGGCAGACGGGTTTCTGACTCTTATGTCACTGTATTTCTATTACACATTCGGCGCGTCATTCCTGATCGTGCTCGTCATCAGTATCTGTGTAAATTACCTGCTTAGTTTCATAATGACAAGGTCAAAAGAGAATACGCTTAAAGCGCTCAAAGTTATAGGAGTGCTCTTTAACTTAGGGCTCTTATTCTATTTTAAGTACCTTGGATTTTTCGTAGATAACATAAATGCAGTAATAGGATCAAATTTTTCTGTAAAAGAGATCATTATGCCGATAGGAATCAGCTTTTTTACATTCGGACAGATATCTTTTATTGTGGACAGAGCAAACGGCGAGGCAGAACATTATCCTTTTTTGCAATACGTTTTGTACACCGTTTATTTTCCCAAGCTCATTCAAGGTCCCATAGCCTTTCATAAAGAGATGATCGACCAGTTTAGGGACGAAGGAAAAAGAACTTTTGACGCCGATAATTTCGCGAAAGGGCTAAAATCCTTTATCATAGGTCTCTCCAAAAAGGTTATCCTTGCAGATACGCTTGCAAGAATGGCAAATTACGGATTTGAACAGGCATATTACCTCGACACTCTGACGGTGATTGCAGTCATGCTCGCATATACATTCCAGATATACCTTGATTTTTCGGGATACTGTGATATGGCAAACGGTGTAAGCCTGATGCTTGGTATAGAGCTTCCCGTTAACTTTAACTCACCGTACAAAGCTTCAACGGCAAAAGAGTTGTGGCAGCGCTGGCACATGACGCTTTCCAGATTCTTCATTAAATATGTTTATATACCGCTCGGCGGCAGCAGAAAAGGAAAACGCCGTACGATAATAAATGTGCTTATAGTATTTGTCTTAAGCGGGCTGTGGCATGGCGCAGGCTGGACATATATCTGCTGGGGACTTATGCAGGGACTTCTTGTTGTATGGGATGACCTTGGAATAGTCGGAGTAGATGACGGCCTTGGTAAAAAGAAAAAATATTTATTTAGAGAAAATCCCCTCTTAACCGTTCCGCGTGCCGTTGGCAATGCCTTTACGTTTTTTATGTTCGTTGTATCGCTTGTGTTCTTTAGATCGGAGGATCTGGCGCATGCATTCGGAATGTTTAAAAGAGCTTTCTTCTGGACATACCCCGGCTTTCTTACCAGAACGGCAGGAAAACTTGAGATGGCGGAGAACTACGTGCTCAGGCAGGTTTTCACCAGGCTGGGAATAGGAAGCGCGGACACTGTTTTAATGATCACAATGATCTTCTATATTGCACTCGGCGCTTTCGTTATGACAAGAAAGAATACACAGGAGATCATTAAAGAAGAAAGATATGGCAAGAAGGAAGTGGCCTTTTATGCAATTCTTTTCATCTTGTCATTCATTTCGCTTTCAAATGTCAGTACCTTTATTTACTTTAAATTCTGATCATCGGATAAAACAAAAGAACTATGAAAAAAGAAAACAACTCTTCAAATTTCATAAAAAGACTTATCGTAACGGCGATAGTGCTTGCGATAGCCATCGGAGCGGTGGTTTATGCGTTTGATCCATTTTATCATTTTCACAAGCCATGGTTTGGAATGAAAGCCGTTCTTAATGATAAAGAATATCAGTGCATAGGAACACTTCGAAACTTTGACTATGACGCGCTTATTGTCGGTTCTTCCGTTATGGAGAACAACAACAATGCCTGGTACGATGAAGCCTACAATGTAAAGTCTATAAAAGCCATCAGATCATATGGCGCGACAGCCGATCTGTGCTACCTTTTGGACGAGGCCTTTAAGGATCATGACATCAAATATGTCTTTTACAATATCGATCCTTCATCGCTGTCTGCGGATGCAGAAACAACCTATGAATCAACGGGTTGCCCAATGTATCTGTATGACAACAATCCCTTTAATGATGTACAGTATCTTTTCAATAAGGATGTTCTTTTTGAAAAGATACCTTATCAGCTGGCCAATGCTTTATCATCGGGCTACGACGAAGGGCTTTCCTACAACTGGGCAAAGTGGAAAGAATTCGGCCCCCACATGGCGCTCGGTCTATATTACAGACCAAGAGAAGTCAAGGACATGATGGAAGAGACCGCTTACACCGAAAACCTTGAGAAGAATATAGCTCTTTTGACAAGCGAGGTCGCTTCTCACCCGGAAACACAGTTTATTTTCTTTTACCCTGTATATTCCATGCTATGGTGGGACGGAATAGTAAGGACCGGCGAAAGAGATGCATATATTTATAACGAAAAAGAGATAACGAAGGCACTTCTGCAATATGACAATGCGCGGGTATTTTGCTTCCAGAACGACAGAGATATAGCTACGAACCTTGAATATTATATGGACTCGCTTCATTTCTCGCCTGATATAAACAAGCTCATGCTTGATAAGATAGTCAGTGGGGAAGGCGAGATGACTTTGGATAATTACGAAGAAGTGCTTGACGGAGTAAAAGATTTTTCCGACAAGATCGTGAAAGAGCTTATAGTCCCGTACGAAGAAAAAGACATGCTAACGTATGAAATTACCGAATAAAATGGTATACTATAAGGCACAGAGACTGAATCTTTGTGCCTTAATATTTTTTATGGAAGAAGGAACAGAAGTTGAGCGACAATGAAACCAAAAGAATCGTGCTTACAGGCGGCGGAAGCGCAGGACACGTAACACCCAATATAGCGCTTATTCCCGCTCTTAAGAAAGCAGGATATGAGATTTTCTATATAGGATCATATAACGGAATCGAGAAGAAACTTATCGAGGACTATAACGTTCCGTATTTCGGAATAGCAACCGGTAAGCTCAGAAGATATTTCGATCCCAAGAATTTTACCGATCCGTTCAGAGTTCTCAAGGGATTCGGAGAAGCCAAAAAGCTCCTTAAGACCATAAAACCCGATATTGTATTTTCAAAAGGCGGTTTTGTCAGTGTTCCGGTTGTAAGAGCGGCAGGAGCACTTAAGATACCGTATATAGTTCATGAATCAGACATGACTCCCGGTCTTGCCAACAAACTCAGCATGACGGGAGCTAAGAGAATATGCTGTAATTTCCCAGAGACTATGAAACTCCTTCCTGCAGAAAAAGCTGTTCTTACGGGCACACCCATAAGAGAAGAGCTTGGAATGGGCTCTGCGGAAGCGGGAAAGAAGCTCTGTGAGTTCACGGACGACAAGCCCGTACTTATGGTAATCGGAGGAAGCCTTGGTGCGCAGTCGGTAAATGAGACCGTTAGATACGCACTTCCCAGACTCCTTCCCAATTTCAACGTTGTACATATCTGCGGAAAAGAAAAGATGGATAATCTTAAGCTTACCGTTCCCGGATATAAGCAGTTTGAGTACGTTAAGAACGAGCTAAAAGATATCTTTGCTATGGCGGATATAGTGGTATCAAGAGCGGGCGCCAACTCAATCTGCGAGCTTCTTGCTCTTAAAAAGCCCAATATCCTTATTCCGCTGTCCACTAAATCGAGCAGAGGAGATCAAATGCTGAACGCAAAATCTTTTGAGCAGCAAGGATTCTCCCTTGTAATAGATAATGACGATCTTGACGAGGATATTCTTGTCGAGACCATTGAAGATCTCTATGAAAGAAGAGAGACCTTCATAGAAAATATGAAAAACAGCAATCTTCACAGTGCGACAAACACAATTGTTGAGCTGATAGAAAGCGAAGTAGGCGGCAATATTTGATCATAATTCAACAATTTTTAAAAAAATTTATAGGCATTTAATACGCTTTTTTGTTAAATGAGTTATCATATAATTAGAAAGTTTTTTTCTTCTTTAATGAGAGAAATAGAATGACTATGAATGTGGAGAGCTATCTTGCATCCTATAGCCCGGTTGGCGACATATTGGTAATGGCGATACTTATGGTTATCACCGTTCTTATTCGTGTTGCATATATCAAGCAGAGCAGAGAGTTTACCATATTCAGATACATTATGATAAGCCTTGTAGCTGCGGCTATTTGTAATATACTTTTCCATCAGTTACTGACGCATGTATCGGTCATTTCACTTCCCATGGTCTATCTACTTAGATTTTTGTACCATTTCCTTCTTTATACCAATCTGGGATTATACGTTGTATATATGAAAAACCCGTTCCAGCTTGTCCAAAAAGGCGAGCAGCGATATGAGTTGCTGGCATCTTTTGCGGTAATCGGAATTACTGCTGCAGAAGTGATCCAAACAATAACCAAAACGGGGTTTTATGTTGATACAAACGGCAATCTTCAAACCGGACATCAAATGTTTGCCGCAGGATATCTATTTATGGTATTGCTGTTGTTGTATCTGCTCATCAGATACAGAAACAGAACTTACAGACCTATCGTTACGGCTTTTATCGGGGTTATAGCGGTAGCGGCTCTTGTTATGGTCATTCAGGCAAATAATAGGCAGCAATCTTTTACCACAGCGACATTCCTATTCCCGATAGTAGCGGTTCTTTATCTGCTCCATGCAAATCCGTACGACCTTGAGTGGGGATCCCTTCACATAGATTCCTTTGAAGAGAGGATCGATACCGCTTCCAAGAAAAAGATGGGAATCCTGGTATTCAGTCTTTTCATGCATGAATTTGAAAAGAATAACCGTAAGTACCCCAAAGAGATCAGAGAAAAACTAAGGGAAGTCACAATGGATTTCTTTAGAGGTGGCACGCTTTTCCAGATATCTCCCGGAAGAATGATATTTATCGTTGATAAAGAGAGCAATCCCGATCATGAAGCCAGGACTGTTAAGATGATGGAGCTGTTCCATGAGCAGCATAAAATATATAAGGATGACTACAAGATAGTAATTACCGAGTCAAGCAACAGTATAAAAGAACCGGCGGATTACCTAAGGCTTATAGAATATGTTGAAGGAAGAATGCCTGAACAAGAGATTAAAATGGTTCAAGCTGAAGATATAAAGAAATTCTACGAACATAAATACATCGTGGATCAGCTTGCGGATATAAGTGAAAAAGGCGATATGGATGATCCGAGAGTCCTTGTATATTGCCAGCCCGTCTACAACATAACTTCCGGATGCTTCGACACCGCCGAAGCACTTATGAGACTTAAGCTTGCGGATCTCGGAATGGTATTTCCGGATAGATTCATACCGATAGCGGAAAGCCACAATTATATAAACTCACTTACAATGATTATTCTTTCCAAAACCTGCAAAGAGATAAAGAAACTGATACGAGACGGTTATTTCATATCAAGGATCTCAGTTAACTTCTCAATACTTGATGTAAGAGATAAAGATTTCTGTAGGAAAGTCAGAAATGTGGTGAGCGGATGCGAGATACCGTTTGATAAGCTCGCTATAGAGATCACGGAAAGCCAGAACGAGAAAGACTTTATAGAGTTAAAAGATAAGATCTATGAGCTTAAGATGAGCGGAATCACCTTCTATCTTGATGATTTCGGAACAGGCTATTCCAATTTTGAGAGAATATTGGAAATCCCGTTTGATATCATAAAATTTGACAGATCGCTTGTAGTTGCAAGCAGAAACGATCCTAAATCTGAAACACTCGTATCTCACCTGGCGCACATGTTTAGCGATCTTGATTATGATGTGCTGTATGAAGGGGTTGAGGACGATGAAGATGAAGGCCGCTGCACAAACATGCATGCAAGATATCTGCAAGGTTATAAGTATTCCAAGCCAATACCTATAGAGCAGCTTAAAGATTTCCTTAAAAAGCTGAAAGAATTTTAGATGGCAAAATAAAAGGCTGAACGAATCAATACAAGATTCGCTCAGCCTTATTTATATTTATCTTATTACATAATTAGCTGAAATATCTCTTTAAGAGACCTTCAAATGCCTTTCCGTGTCTGGCCTCATCTCTTCCGATCTCATGAACGGCATCATGAATCGCATCAAGATTAAGCTCTTTTGCCTTCTTAGCAAGATCTGCACGGCCCTGAGTTGCGCCGTACTCAGCATCTGCACGAAGCTCAAGATTCTTCTTGGTTGAGTCTGTAAGAACTTCACCAAGCATCTCGGCAAACTGAGCAGCGTGCTCAGCTTCTTCCCAAGCAGCCTTCTCATAGAAAGCTCCGACCTCGGGATAACCCTCTCTTATAGCCACGCGAGCCATAGCAAGATACATTCCTACTTCGGAACACTCACCGTTAAACATCTCGCGAAGACCGTTCTTTATTTCTTCAGGCGCTTCACTAGCTACACCAAGGACATGCTCACATGCCCAAACCTTTTCACCTTCCTGTTTTGAGAATTTGGAAGCGGGTGCTTTACATACGGGACAAGCCTCCGGGGGCTGATCGCCTTCATGAACATAGCCACAAACCTGACATACCCATTTCATAGAAATAATCTCCTTTCGCAATTAAATAGTTCTAAATATATTCAGCCTCTTTGACTATATCATAAAGAACGCACCAAAAGTAAGCTTTATAAAACTTTAATGCCTTGTAATAAAAACTTTGAAAATTAATTTCATTCTATATAGAAAAGTGCGATATACTATTCATATATCGGTTATAGTTCAATAATATATCGCGGAGGCGCCTATGAATATTGTCAGTGAGAAAATCAAAAGTTGCTATAACTCTTTGCCTTCATCAGAAAAGATGGTTGCTGATTATGTTCTTGAAAAAAAGGGAGATCTTTTCCAATATCCCATAAAAGAACTGGCAAGACTGTCGGGCACAACACAGGCTTCATGGACTCGCTTTGCTCAGGCCATAGGCTATAACGGGTTAAAAGATCTGAAGAACGCATATTATGCGGAGATCAACACCTCGCTTATGCAGGCAGAAAAAGGCGGCCCCAGAATTTCTTTTAAAGATGTGAACGAATATACTTCGATTCAATCTATCGCAGACAATATCTGTGCGACAAGCGTTCAGGCAATTCAAACTACATACAGATTATTTGATGCCGGCACCTTCAACGAAGTTGTCACAAGACTCGTTGCGGCCAGGCAAATTCAGATATTCGGAGTGGGAACAGCCGGAATCGCAGCGTACGATCTTTATTGTAAGCTTCGAAGAATACACTACAACGTAGTGTTCGATCAAGATCAACATATGAATATGATGACAGTCTCGCAGGCGCAGGAAAATGATGTTATACTGTTCTTTAGCGACAATGCCAACAACAAGGAAATAATGCAGCTCTTTAGAATAGCTAAAGAAACAGCGGCTACACTTATCGCCATAACCAAGCTTGGCAACAATCCGCTTACTACGGGATGCGATCTGGTTCTTTTTGCAACATCTCCCGAGATAGATAAAAAGAGCGGAATAACAAGCTCACGTTTTGCGCAGTTGTTCCTTGTGGATACAATTTATACAGCGGTGGCTAATCGCGATTATGACAATATAAAAGAATATCTCAAATATTCATATGAGGTATTTAACGAAACCAACAAGGAGTGAGACATAATGGAAAAAATCGCTAGCTTTACGGTTAACCACATCGACCTTGAGCCGGGAATTTATGTTTCCCGAAAGGACAAGGTTGGACAGGAAACCATCACAACATTTGATCTTAGAATGACAGCTCCCAACAGAGAGCCTGTAATGAACACAGCAGAGATTCATACAATGGAGCATCTCGGAGCAACATTCCTTAGAAACGACGAAGAGTACAAGGATAAGACAATCTATTTCGGACCCATGGGATGCAGAACAGGCTTTTACATTGTTCTTGCAGGAGACCTGGATTCCAAGACAATCGTTCCTCTTGTAACAAGAATGTATGAGTTTATGAGAGACTTTAAGGGAGACGTTCCCGGAGCAAGTCCCAGAGACTGCGGAAATTATCTCGACATGAACCTTGGAATGGCTAATTTCCTTGCAAAAAGATATCTCGATAACACGCTTTACAACATTGATGAAAAGCATCTTGTATATCCCGAGTGATCACGATATCTTCTAAGAAAAATTCTCAAAAGAAAAACGGAGACAAATAATGAAAATAGGTATTATCGGTGCCATGGAGGTTGAAGTTCAGGCACTTAAGAGCAACATGACGGTAAATCGCATCGTAAAAAAGGCATCTATGGAATTCTATGAAGGAATCATAGGCGGAAAAGACGTAGTTGTTGTAAGAAGCGGTATTGCCAAAGTAAACGCAGGTATCTGCGTACAGATACTTGTAGATCTTTTCGATGTTACACATGTAATCAACACCGGTGTTGCCGGATCACTTGATTCCAAGCTCAACATCGGAGACATTGTTCTTTCCGTTGATGCTTGCTATCACGACGTAGACATCACAATCTTCGGATACGCTAAGGGCGAAGTTCCTCAGATCGGAGCAGTTAATTTTGAAGCTGATAAAGAGATGAGAGAAAAAGCAAAGGCCTCAATCAAGAAGGTTGCTCCCGACATCGGAGTTTACGAGGGAAGAGTTTGCAGCGGAGATCAGTTCATCAGCAGCAAAGAAGTTAAGGATGACATAATCAAGAACCACGGCGGAATGTGCGCAGAGATGGAAGGCGCAGCAATCGCTCAGGCAAGTTATCTTAACGGAGTTCCTTTCCTTATCATCAGAGCAATCTCGGATAAGGCAGACGGAAGTGCTGAAGTTGATTATCCTACATTTGAAGCAAAAGCAGCAAAAGACTGTGCAGCCCTTGTAATGGAGCTTATCGCAGAGCTTTGATACAAAAAAATACGACGCTTGGTGCATAGCATCAAGCGTCTTTTTTATTCCTCAAACACTCATAAGATTAATTATCACAGGCCTTTATCATCCGATATTTCTGATAAGATTTACCATCTCGATAGCGCCCTGGGCACATTCAAAGCCCTTGTTGCCGGCCTTTGTTCCGGCTCTTTCGATGGCCTGTTCAATGTTGTCTGTTGTAAGAACACCGAACATTACAGGAATACCGCTGTTTAAACTAACCTGAGCAACGCCCTTTGAAACTTCCGCGCATACATAATCATAGTGAGATGTTGATCCTCTGATAACGGCGCCAAGGCAGATAACGGCGTCATATTTTCCGCTCTTTGCCATCTTATCGGCGATAAGAGGTATCTCAAATGCTCCGGGAACCCAGGCTACTTCTATATCGTCGTCTGCAACGTTTTCTCTTTTAAGAGCATCAACAGCGCCTCCGAGGAGCTTAGATGTGATAAACTCGTTGAACCTTGCAACGACGATTCCCACCTTTATTTTTTCCGATACCAGATTTCCTTCGTAAATTTTCATAACCTTCTCCTTATTGTGATTTATATTTTTATGTTTTAATGTCTGCTTTATTCCTAGGACATCAGACTTTCAAAATATGTCCCATTCTTATCTTCTTGGTCTGAAGATAGAACTTATCAAATTGATTGGCTTCGATTTCTATGGGGACTCTTTTATTTATTACGATTCCGTAATCCGCAAGCTGATAGACTTTGTCGGGGTTGTTTGTAAGTAGATTAAGTGAATGAACACCGAGAGCGCGGAGAATCTGAGCACCTATGTAATACTCACGCATATCTCCGGGAAAGCCGAGTGCTATATTCGCATCGAGAGTATCCATGCCTTCGTCCTGAAGCTTGTAAGCCTTAAGCTTATTAACAAGACCGATGCCGCGTCCTTCCTGACGCATATACAGAAGTATTCCTCTTCCTTCTTCCGCGATCATTTCCATAGCTCTGTCAAATTGCTGTCCGCAGTCGCAGCGAAGTGATCCGAATACGTCACCGGTAAGACATTCCGAATGAACTCTGCAAAGAATGTCCTCCCCGTCCGAGATATCTCCCATAACGAGTGCAACATGATGCTCTCCGCTGAGTTTATTTATATAGCAGTGAGCGGTGAATTTACCAAACTTAGTCGGCATCTTGGCGATGGATGCACACTCTACAAGATCGTCATAGACCTTTCTGTATTCTTTGATATCGGCAACGGATATCATGGTTATTCCAAATTTTTCGGCGAGCTCTTCCAGAGCTTTTCCTGTGAGCATCTTGCCGTCATCGCCCATGATCTCGCAGCAAAGCCCGATCTCTTTAAGGCCCGCAAGACGCATAAGATCTACAGTGGCTTCCGTATGACCGTCTCTTACAAGAACTCCGCCCTCTTTTGCAACAAGAGGAAACATATGGCCGGGACGTCTGAAAT
This sequence comes from Butyrivibrio sp. INlla21, assembly GCF_900116875.1. GTDB lineage: Bacteria > Bacillota > Clostridia > Lachnospirales > Lachnospiraceae > Butyrivibrio. The sequence continues at coordinate 54,669 of NZ_FPCC01000007.1, read as the reverse complement.
CTTCGGGTTTTGCATCGTCTTCCGAAGCCTTCACCGCGGTGAGAGCTCTTTCTAAAGCGGAGATGCCCGTTGTTGTGTCGATATGATCAATAGATACGGTAAAAGCAGTCTCGTGATTGTCGGTGTTATGGCTTACCATCGGAGCAAGTGCGAGCTTACGTGCAAATTCTTCGCTCATCGGCATGCAAATAAGACCTTTACCGTGAGTTGCCATGAAGTTGATGCTCTCTGTTGTAGCCAGCTGCGCCGAGCAGATAAAATCGCCCTCGTTTTCTCTTTTCTCATCATCCGTCACAAGGATGAGCTGTCCCTCTTTAAGGTCAGTCAGTGCTTTGATAATTTTTTCTTTTTCCATTTTTACCCCTCTTAATTAAAAGCCGTTAGATAAAAGAAATTCTCTTGTTATCTGCGGACTGTTTTCTTTTTCGGAATCTCTGTTTAGGAAGTTCATAACGTACTTTCCGATCATGTCGGTCTCAAGATTAACTTCATCGGAGATCTTCTTTTCCCCGAGCGTCGTCTCAACAAGTGTGTGCGGGATTACCGAAACCCAGAAAGAGTTAAGCCCAAGCTTTGCAACGGTAAGACTTATTCCGTCTATAGCTATCGAACCCTTTTGCGTTATACCCTCCATGATGTTTGAAGGAGCGGAGATCTCAAGCCAGACTGCGTTACCGTCTCTTTTTATGGATACTATCTTGCCGGTTCCGTCTATGTGTCCCGAGACAAGGTGACCGCCGAAGCGTCCATCTGCGCGCATGGCTCTTTCAAGATTTACTCTCGATCCCTTTTTTAAAAGAGACAGGATAGAGCGGTTAAAAGTCTCATTCATGACGTCGGCAAAAAAATTGTCTTTGGCGAACCTTGTTACGGTAAGGCAAACTCCGCAAACGCTGATGCTGTCGCCGATATGTACATCTTCAAGAACTTTTTTACAGGCGATGTTTATGGTACCTGTTTCCGCACTTTTAACTATGCTTTTTACGAATCCGATTTCCTCTATTATTCCGGTGAACATAGATATTCAACCTCACTTTGTATAAGTATGTCGGGGCCGATGCCCGTGACTTTCATGGTATTTAGTTTGATAGCATCGCTTGGTTTTTCTATTCCGATTCCCTCGACGGGAGATTTTGCGCTTCCTCCGAATATCTTGGGAGCCATGTAGACATAGACTTCATCGACAAGATGTTCAGACAGGGCGCTGAAATTAAGTGTTCCGCCGCCTTCAAGAAGGATGCTGTTTATTCCGTGGGATCCGAGCTCCTTAAAAAGTATTCGAAGATCAAGGTGATCGCCCTTCTTGGGAATCTGCATGATCTTACAGCCGTGCTTTTCATATTCGGAGGCCTTGGAAGGGTCTACGGAAGTAGCGATTATCGTTTCAATTTCATTCGCAGTCCTTACAACCTGAGATGTAAGAGGCGTTCTAAGGTTTGTATCGCAGATTATTCTGACGGGATCAATATGAGGCTCACTTAATCGGCAGTTGAGCATCGGATCATCCGCGATCACGGTTGAGACACCGACCATAATTCCGCTGAGTGCTTTGCGTAGCTTGTGTACAGACTCTCTTGCACCTGCGCTTGTGATCCATTTCGATTCTCCTGTTCTTGTAGCAATCTTTCCGTCGGCAGTCATAGCGTATTTCATGATGACATAAGGAAATCCTGTTGTTATGTGCTTATTGAAGATCTTATTAAGTGCCTTGCATTCATCTTCAAGAACACCAACTTTAACTTCAATCCCGTGTTTTTGCAGGATCTCAATACCTTTTCCCGCAACAAGTGGATTGACATCCGTTGTTCCGACAACGACTCTTGCGATCTCTTTTTCTATGATGATGTCTGTGCAAGGAGGAGTCTTGCCGTGATGGCAGCAAGGCTCCAGAGTAACGTAGAGGGTTGCACCCTTTGGATCTTCGCTGCAGTTTTTAAGAGCGTTTCTTTCTGCGTGGAGATCTCCGTATTTTTGGTGATAGCCTTTTCCTATAACTACGCCGCGTTTAACAACGACGGCTCCCACCATAGGATTGGGGCTTACGAAGCCTTCACCTTTTTTGGCAAGTCGTATCGCTTTATTCATGTAATATTCGTCGGTCATGCGATGCTCCTTTCTGTACATTGGGCAATTGGGATATGTACTAAGTTCGGAAGGACCTCACTAAGTACATCCCCATGGCTCGCACTAAGCTCGAAAAAACCTCGCTAAGTGCTCTGCGCAAAAAAGCCCTGAACATTTTGTTCAGGGCTTGGAATAAACATATATAAACAATGAACTTACGCTCTCGCTTACGCTCGACGTAAGACGTTCGAACTAGCTTCGATAAAACCTCAGCAAGTTCTCACAGCTCTTCTTTCATCCAGACTATACTGTCGGCATCGGAGTTTCACCGATTCATGCCTTTCGGCTCGTGGGCTATACCACCGGTAGGGACTTGCACCCTGCCCTGAAGATTATTGTTATTAAGTTATTGCTATTGTATGTTAGTGCACTAAATGTGTCAACATCAGATGTTCAAAAGCTTGGAGTACTCTGCAAGAGCACCGTCTGTCTCGTGAGCAAGAACCTTCTTTGCAAGGACCTTACCGAGCTGAACACCTTCCTGATCGAAGCTGTTGATGTTCCAAACAAATCCCTGGAACATAACCTTGTTCTCGAAGTGAGCAAGGAGTGCGCCGAGCGCCTTGGGATCAAGCTCCTCACCGATTATGATGCTTGAAGGACGGCCACCCTTGAAGTTCTTGTTGAGGTTGTCATCCTTCTTACCGCAAGCAAATGCAACGATCTGAGCGGCAACGTTAGCGCAGAGCTTCTGCTGGCTTGTGCTGTCCTGGATGTTTACATCATTTCTGAGCTGGCTGTTCTTAAAGCCGATGAACTGAAGAGGAATGATGTCTGTTCCCTGGTGGAGAAGCTGGTAGAATGAATGCTGGCCGTTTGTACCGGGCTCACCAAAGATGATGGGGCCTGTTACGTAATCGATAGGCTCGCCGAAGCGGTTAACACTCTTACCGTTTGACTCCATGTCAAGCTGCTGTAAGTGAGCAGGGAAACGTGAAAGTGCCTGTGAGTAAGGAAGCACTGCTGTGCTGTCATAGCCAAGAACGTTACGCTCGTAAACACCGATCATGGCATCGAGCATTGCAGGGTTCTTAAGCATATCGGGATTAGCTGAAAGCTTGTCCTCTTCTGCTGCGCCGTCAAGGAAAGCAGCGAATACTTCGGGACCGAAAGCAAGTGAAAGAACTGCTCCGCCAACTCCTGAAGTGGAAGAGTAACGTCCGCCGATGAAGTCATCCATGAAGAATGCCTCAAGGTAGTTATCGCTCTTTGCAAGAGGAGATGTCTCTGATGTAACTGCGATCATATGCTTGGAAGCGTCAAGACCTGCCTTCTTAAGAGCGTCTGTAACGAATGATTCGTTTGTAAGTGTTTCAAGTGTTGTACCTGACTTAGATACAAGAATAAAGATAGAGTGAGCAACATCAATTCCGTTAAGAACTGCGGAAGCGTCATCGGGATCTACGTTAGAGATGAACTTAGCTTCCATCTTGAAGTTGCCTGTTCTGTGTGCCCAGTTTTCAAGAGCAAGGTACATAGCGCGGGGACCAAGGTCACTTCCGCCGATACCGATCTGAACAACTGTTGTGAATTTTTCACCCTTTGCGTTAGCAATCTCGCCTGAGTGAACTTTATTTGCAAAATCAGCAATTCTCTTCTGCTCTTTTACATAGAAATCTCTTTTATCAACGCCGTCAGCAACAACATTTCCACCGAGCTGACCTCTTGTGAGCTGGTGAAGAACCATTCTCTTCTCACCTGTGTTGATCACTTCGCCGTTGTAGAGAGCCTCGAACTTCTCAGAGAGCTGTGCCTCTTTGGCAAGAGCATTAAGAGCGTTTAAAACATTGTCATCAACTTCTTTTGCAGCGTAGTTAAAGTTAAGTCCCGCAGCCATAGGTACGGAATAATTTTTAACTCTGCTTGCGCCGTTATCGCCTGACATCACCTCAGCCAGGTTCACACGGGAAACCTTCTTGAGCTCGCCATAGGATGCGAGTGTATCCAGATTTTTCCAATTAACCATTATAAATCCTCCTGTCGGCTGGAAAACGTATTCCGCCATTCGCTTAAAAGTGTATCAAAGATATTTTGTCATATCAAGAAGATAAGGGTAAAAGTTACGAAAAATATGGTATACTTGTAGTATGTAGGGGGAAGTTATGCGATTCCGTACTAAGCTTATTATCACATCACTTGCAATAGTAGTAGTACCACTTATACTTGCTGTGGGTACATTTCTTGTAGTCGGCAGGTATATACTCTATGACCAAAAGATTCAGGAATATACCAGTGTTGTGGACTACGGAATGGTGTCAGATCCGGGCGGAACGTTCGCCAGAATGACCGACAACATTGTTGTCGAGATCAATCTCATGAGAAGCATTTACCCCTATACATTGGAAAGTGGTCAGTTTTTACAGGAATTGGATGAGAAGATAGCATCCAGATATTCCTATATAATAGTAAAAAAAGACGACAATATTTACTACGTCAAAAGCAGGGCGCGGGCCAAAGAAGTTGTGGATGAGCTTCCCGGTTACGGCTCGGGAATTGAAGGCGTTTACTACACCAGCTCCAAGCACCTTGTAAGACAATATGATTTTGAGTTTTCGGACGGAGCTCACGGAAGTTTATACATAGTATCCGGAATCCGGACGGCATTTACGACATCGCTTCTTATCTACATGTTCGTAGCGATCATACTGATACTTCTTTTGACAAGTATTCTTTTGACGACATGGATCGGACGTAGCTTCTTTAGACCGATAGACGAACTTAACGTCGCGATGCAGCATATCAAGGACGGTAATTTTGATTATATGCTGCCTACGGATGTAAAAGAAAAAGGTGAGATCGGAGCGATTTATCGTAACTATGAGGACATGAGACTAAGGCTCAAGGAGTCCGCTGAGGAAAAGATAGAACGAGAGCGGCAGAACAGAGAGCTTATAAGTAATATCTCTCATGACCTTAAGACGCCCATCACGGCGATCAAGGGATATTCGCAGGGACTTTTGGAAGGCGTTGCGGCCAATCCAGAGAAACAGAAAAAATATGTCAAGATCATTTATAACAAGGCTAACGACATGAACAACCTTATAAATGAGCTGACATTGTATTCAAGCATAGACAACAACAGAATTCCGTATAACTTCGTCAAGTTAAATGTTGCGGAATACTTTGGTGATTGTATCGAGGAAATCGGAGCGGATCTCGAGAGTAAGTCGATCAAGCTTAACTACTCGAACCTCACGGGTCCCGATACACAGATAGTTGCAGACCCCGAGCAGATAAAGAGGGTAGTCAACAACATTGTAAGCAACAGCGTCAAGTATCTCGACAGAGACGATGACAGCGGTCAGATCGATATCAGAATTCTTGATGAGGTTGATTCCATTCGAGTAGAGCTTGAGGATAACGGTAAGGGAATCGCGCAGAAAGACATACCGAACATCTTCGACAGATTCTACAGAACGGACGCTTCCAGAAACTCAAGACAGGGCGGAAGCGGAATAGGATTATCAATAGTTAAAAAGATAATAGAGGATCATGGCGGATACATTTGGGCGACCAGCCATGAGGGAGAAGGAACGTGTATGCATTTCGTTTTGAGGAAATACATCGAATATGCAAACAGTTCGGAAACAGTCACAGTAGACCACGAATCATAACGCAAAGAAAGGCAGAAAAGGATGAGCAGAATACTTATTGTTGAAGACGAAGAGGCTATCGCTGATCTTGAGAAGGACTACCTTGAACTTAGCGATTTTGAAGTCTCTATCGAGAACACAGGAGATGCCGGACTTAAGACGGCACTTGCCGAGGAATTTGATCTTGTTATCTTGGATCTCATGCTTCCCGGAATGGATGGATTTGAGGTATGTAAGAGAATAAGAGAAAAGAAAGATGTGCCGATCCTTATGGTTTCAGCCAAGAAGGATGACATCGACAAGATAAGAGGACTGGGCCTTGGAGCAGACGATTATATCACCAAGCCTTTCAGCCCTTCGGAGCTTGTTGCCCGTGTTAAGGCACACATGGCAAGATACTCAAGACTCGTTGGATCGAGTCATGAGGAAAATGATTTTGTCGAGATAAGAGGTCTTAAGATCGACAAGACAGCCAGAAGAGTATACGTTGATGATGAGGAGAAGAGCTTTACTACCAAGGAGTTTGATCTTCTTACTTTCCTTGCGGAAAATCCCAATCACGTATTTACCAAAGAAGAGCTCTTTAGAAAGATCTGGAACATGGATTCCATCGGTGATATCGCAACCGTAACGGTTCATATCAAGAAGATCCGTGAGAAGATCGAATACGATACCTCCAATCCTCAGTATATCGAGACAATCTGGGGCGTTGGATACCGCTTCAAAGTATGACCTGATATGAGAACATATAAGAAAATAACCTTATTATATTTATTATTAATAATCACCGTCCTTCCGCTTTTTACGAAGGACGGTTTTTATAAACTCGGCGAGGCAAAAGGGATATTGTTCATGGCGCTTAGCGGAGTGTTTTTTGCGGTATGCGTTATTACAATGCTGCGTTTTAAATTACGCCTAAACATCGGTGTTTTTGGAGCGCTGTTATTCTCAGGCGTTACCACATTTATTTTTTCTTTTGATAAAAAGACTGCATTCCTCGGCCTCGACGGATGGAGAATGGGGTTTCTATCGTTTCTTTTTATTATCTTTTTTGCATGTGTTCTTTCAGACGGCATTGAGGTCAAAAGAGCTTATGCGACAGTTCTTTTGATTCCTTTTGCGATAAGCATCCTGGCGATACTAGGAAGATTCGGGATATATCCGCTTGGAGTTTCCGCTTCTGACGGAAGTTTTCTTTCAACTATCGGAAATATAAATTGGTTCACGGCTTATTTATCAATCTTTGTACCATTCGGAGTCGGGATCGCTGCGACAAGAAAGCGTTTTTCTTTAGAGTTTTTCATATGCGAAACATATGTGATCACAGGTACCGTAGCGCTTTTTGTTCAGGGAAGCGAAAGCGGTTTTTTGATAATCAAGGGAACTTATTTGCTTCTTTTGTTCTTGGGATTAAGTGACAGAGAGCTCTTCAAGGCTTTTTTGGTCCAGCTCTTTACCCTTGGAATCGCGATGGCGAGCGTGTATCTATTACTATTATTCTTTGGGAAAAGATATACCTATGAAGACAATTTACTGATTCGTCTGTGCATGCATCACATCGGAATAGTACTGATGGCGCTGGCTCTTTTTGTCTACAGACTTACAAGATTTATGGAAGAGGTCAGCTATCAGTGGAAAAAGAGTTTATACAGAAAGCTCTTTTTCGTACTGACGATAATCGGCGCGGTGGCAGCAGCAATATTTATATTTGGAATTTACGGCGATGATTTCGGAAACGGAAGAGGTATTATCTGGAGAATGTCTTTAGATATGTATGGAAGTCTCGATCCGTTCAGAAAGATTGTCGGAGTGGGACAGGACTGCTTTTATTCATATGCCTACGGAAATCCCTTTTGGAGCGAATCTTTTATAAATGTCTTTGACGGAAACAGACTTACCAATGCGCACAATATGTATCTGACTCTTTTGATAGAAAATGGCGCAATGGGTCTTTTGAGCTATCTTTTTGTTTTCGGTCATATACTTTTTAAACTCATAAAAGCAGCGGATAAAAAGAAGCACGCAGCGGTAATCTGCGCGCTTCCGATATTTGCATATTTAATAAACGGTCTTGTATCTTTTTCTACCGTTGTTTCAACGCCTTATGCGTTCTTACTTCTTGGTTATTCTCTCTACATCACAAAAGAAGAGCCAAGTGAAATCACACAAGATCAGGCACGGGAATAGAATCATCAAGCTCATGGAAGAATGTTCTTGTCTTTACGATTCCATAAAGTGCATCCTTGTACTCATACAGGAAATGAGAGTTGATGTTTTCCTTTCCGTACATCATTACTCTGCCTGTGTACGCATTCAGAATAGAAACATATCTCTTGTCCTGTTCAAACATCTGAAGGATCTCGTCTTTTCTGCGACGAGGGTGTTTGGAAGCAAACTTTCTTATATCGAGCTGCAGATCGACAGGGAGTTCTTTTTCCCTTTCTTTTACAGCATTAAGAATCTTCTCATATTTATCTTCGCTGATTTTGGAAAGATGCTCTGTGAACTCAAGACAGCAGCCGTTGTCCGGCATAAGGAGCCTGACGCGATCCTCTTTGATCACATCCTCAACAACTGCAACAACATTAGGAACAATGGGCTTCTGATTGTAATCCAGAATGATGACTTTATCGCCTTTCTTATACATAGCAGATACCTCCCGGAAAAGACAAAGACGGCGGGTTCCATTAGATGTATATATTATACCATAGAATCAGATATTAAAGGCGGTCGGAGTTATTTGAAAAGACATTTTTTTGTGAGTTTTCGGATGCTTAAAACCAAACTTGTAACAGGCAAGATTAACGGTTTTGATTCCGTTCTCTTTAGAGTAGGCAATTGACGCATCGGAGCCGTATTTGTCATCGCCAATAAGAGGAAACCCGAGCGCAGAGAACTGAACTCTTATCTGATGAAAGCGTCCTGTTAAAAGCTTTATCTCAACGAGAGTTGTTTCGGGATTTCTTTTTACGACATTATAATCAAGGACGGCTTTCTTTACATCACCGCCGATTATCCTTATTTTTTCCCCTGATAAAAGAGTGATCGAATTATCTTTAAGTGTATCGGCTTCATCCTTGGAGACGGTCATGGAAAGGCCGTTGTCTTCTCTTCTTACAAGGTAGTTTTCAAGGCGACCCGAAGTCTTAGGTAAGCTTCCGTAGCAGACAGCGTAATAGTATTTTTCTGTAGAGTGATTCTTGATCTGCTTTGCGATATCTGAAGCTGCGGTTTTGTTTTTGGCAACGACAACGACACCCTCTACGGGCTTATCAAGTCTGTAGAGAGTTCCTATATAAGGAGATTTTGTGCTGCCTGATCCGCGGTTTTTTCTTGCAAGATAGTTTCGTAAAAGGCTTACAAGATCCGCTTCACAAACACCGGCACCTTCCGTTGCAATCCCGGCCGGCTTACGGCACACCAATATGTCTTCATCTTCATAAATGTATTCGATATCTCTTTTCATAATAACAATTATATCGGGGTGAACATTGTCGTTCAACGAGCAGGATAAAATATGTCCAAAATATGAACGAAGAAGCGCCTGTTTGGTCATTTTGCGTCCATATTTGTATTGTAGAATTTTTATACAATAATGATGAGGGCGGGAATATATGAGTAAGGGTAAAAGAGCTTATTTCACGACAATAGCTTCGCTTATTTTGTTCTCAGTTTTTTTGAACGTGGCTGCATGGAGAAGTGCGGCTTTTTCTGACTTCTATGTCACCAATGTCTTTCCGGTCATTACGGGATTCTACGGAAGGCTTACAAGCCTTTTTGGATTCTCGATAGGAGAAGTGATGTTGGTGATCCTTGTTGCGTTTATCGCATTCGTGGTCATATTTATCATGCTTCACACGCTCGTGCTCATTTATGAGAAGGGTGCGAGAAATCTTGGATTCGGCTTTTTCAAGTTAAAAAGAGTGTTTGATTTTATTTCGGGAAAGCTCTATCGAATAACACCTTTTTTGATGGCTGTGGTATGTGCTGTAATGTCGCTTAACTGTTTTGTTCTTTATCACACTTCCAAACTGAGAGTGTATGATGCTCCGATGGAAAGAAGATATGATCTTCAGCAGCTTGCGGATCTGCGTGATTTTGTCGTGATGCAGTGCAATGATCTGTCGAAAAAAGTTCCTCATGATGAGTACGGCAATGTCATTTACGAAGGAAATATGGAAGAGACTGCGATAAGAGCAATGCAGAATCTTTCCTTGGAATATCCCAGACTTGGCGGTTACTATGTGACACCCAAACCGCTCCATTACTCTGATTTTATGTGTCAGCAGTATATGCAGGGTTATTATTTTCCGTTCTCAATGGAAGCTAATTACAACACCTCGATGTCTATCATGAACAAGCCTTTTACGATGTGCCACGAGCTTGCGCACACACACGGATATATATATGAAGACGAGGCTAATTTCTTTGGCTTCCTTGCCTGCATCAGATCCGACGATGTGGTATTTAGATACAGCGGTTATCTGGGTGTTCTCAATTACATAAACAACGATTTCTACAGAGCGGTCAGTAAAGAGGAGTATGACTCACATGTAAAGATATCCGCCAGGGTTAAGTATGACAATCAGTTCGTTACCAAAGAGGCTTGGAAACGTGTTGAGAAGCACGCTGTTATCAAGACTGAAACGGTAAAAAAGGCAGCGGATACATTTATAGATACCAATCTCAAAGTAAACGGTGTGCTTACGGGAAAAGTAAGTTATACACATGTTGTTGCACTAATTCTTGATTACTATTACAATGAACCCGAATACGCATTAAATATTTCGGGGGATAGATTATGAAAAAAAGAATTATGATAGGCGCTTTGACAGTTCTTTTGACGGGAACAATGCTCGTAGCCTGCAAACCGTCTGAGGAAAAGCTAAATGAAGCTGAGACTACAAGGCAGGTTCTTATTGAAGCCAAAAAAGCAGCGGAGGAAACCTTTCTTGATATAACGGATTCTTCCAAGAAGAGTGAACTTGAAGCGCTTGCTGAGAGGGAGGCCGAGATCGAAAGCATCGATTTTACCAAGATGAGCGATAAAAAAATTGATGCGGTTCTTCCGGATATAACAGGACTTACGCAGGAGTATCAGAGTTTGCAGAGTACGCTGAACGCAACTCTTTCTTCTGAAAAGAATGCAAAAGACGAAGCGGCCAAGCACATGGACTTGGGTTCCTACATAATAAACAAGACGGGGCTTAATATTATTGAAGTTAAGATTCATGATATTACAGCTGATACATATTCAGACAATCTTTTGGGCGAAGGAGTTGTCCTTGAACAGGGCTACACCCTCATGGGCGCGGTTCTTGACGTAAATGTTACGAGCTCGGAGTGGGAGGTCGTTATAAAAGACGAAAACAATACCTCACACACACTTGAGTGCGGAGATCTCAAATCCGCAGACAAAGAAGGAATTGCCCTTGTAATTAGCCTGGATTCCGCCACAGGAGCGGGAAAGGCCGAGATCGGCAGCTATAACGATTTGTGAAAATTACACAAAATCTTAAGGAAATCTTAAGAATTTATGCACGGATATGTCAGTGACATTACACGTCATACAGTTTATAATCTCTACTTGTACTGAAGCAATTGTCTTGCAATCATTATAATTGCAAAGTATACAGAAAAGAGGAGATTATAATTATGAAGAAGAATATCGTAACTTTACTTGCAATCGCAACACTTTCAGCAGCTATCCTTGCAGGATGTGGTGAGGCAGCAGCTGATACATCTGTAGAGGAGACATCTGTTGAGGCTACAGTAGAGGCTACTGTTGAGGAGGCAGCTACAGAGGCTACTTCTGAGGACGCAGCAGCAGAGGCTTCATCTGAGGACGCAGCTACAGACGCTTCATCTGAGGACGCAGCAGCAGAGGCTTCATCTGAGGATGCAGCAGCAGACGCTTCATCTGCAAAATAATAACTAATTCAATTAGATTTAATTAACACCAAGTAGTACTAGTTTAATCAATTGCTTTTAGTCAGTACATAGAGCCCCGGTGCATTCGTGCATCGGGGTTTTTCTGTGCTCTTTTTTGGGCATAATAAAACCGGCAAGCGAAATACTTGCCGGTAATTTCTTTTATGATCATTAATTATGGGCATGACAAAAGCGGGTGATGGGAATCGAACCCACGTATCTAGCTTGGAAGGCTAGTGTTCTACCATTGAACTACACCCGCTTGGTACTGACAAGATTGTATTTTAAAGACTTTTCGGTAGTATGTCAATAGCTTTTGTGATAAACTTTACATTGTTTGTCAATTGACAACGAAATGGCAAGGTGTTATCATGATTCCTACCAAGTTAGTAGGAAAAGGGAGAAAGGACTATAGTTATGGCAGAGCAGTCATTATTACAGGTTAAAGATTTATCGGTGGCAATTGATAATGAATTGCCCATTCTTCATAAGATCAATTTAGATATTAAACCGGGAGAGACACATGTGCTCATGGGACCAAACGGAGCAGGTAAGTCTACTCTCGGTTATACATTAATGGGAAATCCCCACTACTGTGTTACAGAAGGCAAAATTCTTTTTGAAGGACAGGATATCACAGAGCTTTCTGCCGATAAGAGAGCGAAAGCCGGAATGTTCTTATCTTTTCAGAATCCTTACGAAGTTCCCGGAATTTCACTTTCAAGCTTCATAAGAAACGCAAGCCATGCGCAGACAGGTGAGCCTATCAAGCTTCTTGCATACAAGAAAGCGCTCAAGTCTTCAATGGAAGTTCTTTCTATGAATGATGAGTATGCGGACAGAGATCTTAACGTAGGCTTCTCCGGAGGAGAAAAGAAAAAGTCTGAGATCCTTCAGCTTCTTATGCTCAATCCCAAGCTCGCCATCCTTGACGAGACCGATTCGGGACTTGATGTCGATGCTGTTCGTACTGTTTCCAAGGGAATCATGGAATATCAGAAAAAGAAGGACGGAGCTCTTCTTATAATTACACACAGCACAAAGATATTGGAATCTCTTCATGTTGATTACACACACGTTCTTGTAAAGGGTAACCTTATCCACACAGGAGATGCGTCACTTGTTGAAGAGATCAATAAGAATGGTTTCGAGCGTTTCGTTTCAGATGCAGAGTGAGTAGGGGTTAACTATGAGTGATAATAAACAGACTGTGGTTGAGATAGACCGCAGTGCATATGATTTTAAAGATATAGAAAATGAAAAAGAATTCTATAGATTAAAAGAGGGACTTACCGAGGAAACTGTACTCAAGGTTTCCGAAGAAAAGAACGATCCCGATTGGATGAGAGAGTTCAGACTTAAGTGCCTCAAATTATATAACGAGATGGAAATGCCTGACTGGGGCCCGAGTGTTGAAGGCCTTGATATGGACAAGATATCTTCTTATGTAAGACATAAAGAGGATATGAAGGGCAGCTGGGAAGACGTTCCCGAGGATATAAAGAATACATTTGAGAGACTCGGAATTCCTCAGGCCGAGAGAGAATCTCTTGCAGGTGTCGGAGCACAGTACGACTCAGAGCTTGTTTATCATAACATCAAAGACGAAGTAGCTGCGCAGGGCGTTATCTATACGGATATTGAGAGTGCACTCAGAACAGAGTATGCAGATATGATAAAGAGCCACTTTATGAAGCTCCTTACACCCACAGATCACAAGATGATGGCTCTTCACGGAGCTGTTTGGTCAGGCGGCTCTTTCGTATATGTTCCCAAGGGAGTTAAGGTTGATATCCCTTTGCAGTCATACTTTAGATTAAACGCTGCGGGAGCAGGACAGTTCGAGCATACACTTATCATAGTCGATGAGGGAGCGGACCTTCACTTTATAGAGGGTTGTTCCGCGCCTAAGTACAACGTTGCCAATCTTCATTCCGGCTGCGTAGAGCTTTATGTCGGCAAAAACGCCAGACTACGTTATTCAACCATTGAGAACTGGTCCAAGAATATGTACAACCTCAATTCCAAGAGAGCAATCGTTGAAGAGAACGGTGTAATGGAATGGGTTTCGGGTTCTTTTGGTTCACATACTTCTTACCTATATCCCATGACCATCTTAAAGGGAGATCATTCCAAGATGGAATTTACGGGAATAACCTTTGCGGGCAAGGGTCAGAATCTTGATACCGGAGCCAAGGTTGTTCACCAGGGAGTCGGAACGACATCCGTTATCAACAGTAAGTCTATTTCCAAGGACGGCGGAATCGGAACATACAGAAGCAGCGTAGTGATCCAGAGCACAGCAAAGAAAGCCAAAGCTTCCGTATCATGTGATTCTCTTATGCTTGACAGTATCTCAAGAGCGGATACCATTCCCGGAATGGATATAAGAACGGACGACGCCGACGTAGGACACGAGGCTAAGATCGGAAGGATCAGCGACGAGGCTGTATTCTATCTTATGTCCAGAGGTCTTAGCGAAGAGGATGCCAAGGCGATGATCGTCAGCGGATTTGCCAATCCCGTTTCCAAAGAGCTTCCTTTGGAGTATGCCGTAGAAATGAATAACCTCATCAAGCTTGAGATGAGCGGACATTAAGGGAGGGGATTCGATGAACAAGAATTTGGATATGCGGGTCAATGTACTTCCCGCTTTGACTTATAATTTTTTACACGTTAACGACAGTAAGATCAAGGAAGACGGTATCGGGATCGAGCTTCTTAACACTCCCGATGCTGAGAATGTTCCGGACGGAGTTACCGTAACTCGCGGAGTTTCTTACAAAGAAGCAGGAAAGCTTTTTGAAGATAATAAAAAGAGAATACTTGTAGATGCAGGTGTTCCCGGAGTTCCCAACGGTGATACATCCGGAAGAGACGACGCACAGGCGGTAAGAACGGGAATGGGAATCGATATTGAGAATCTCATGCTCGAGAACGGCATCACAACAGATGTGTTTACCGCAGAGGAAGGCGTTAAGACCAAGGAGCCGATCATTATCAGATACAACCTTAATGACGGCGAGGGTAGCCTTACAAGCCAGGTGATCCATGCCAAGAAAGATTCCGAGATCACGGTTATCATGGATTATACTTCCGAGAGAAATGCATCCGGATTTCACGGAATAAGCACAAGACTTCTTGCAGAGGAAGGTGCCAAGATCAATCTTATAAAGACACAAACCTTGGGAGACGGCTTCATTCATTTTGATGATATCGGCGGAGCTTGTTTTAAGAAGGGTGCGATAAATGTAGTGTCTCTTGAGCTTGGAGCCAAGAAATCCTGGACAGGATGTTATATCAATCTGTGTGAAGACGAGACTGAATTTATCAGCAACCAGGGATATCTTGTAAAGGATTCACATTCACTTGATATCAACTATGTTGCCGATCAGCGCGGTAAGAAGACCAACGTTCTTATGAATGTTAAGGGCGTACTTATGGATAAGGCCGTTAAGACATACAGAGGAACACTTGATTTTAAGAGCGGAAGTTCGGCTTCTGTCGGCGATGAGCAGGAGGATACACTTCTTCTTAGCCCCGATGTTATAAATCGCAGTATGCCTGTTATTCTTTGTCAGGAAGAAGATGTTGAAGGAAGACACGGAGCAACTATAGGTCAGTTGGGTGAGGACCTTTTATTCTATATCAATTCAAGAGGTATCGATGAGCACGAAGCCAAGCGCCTGATGGTAAGGGCTAAGCTTGACAGCGTTGCAAGACTTATACCCGATCCCGAGATCGCGGAGAAGGTTCAGTATTACATCAGTACCATTGTCTAATAAGTGAGGACATGTAATGAGCACACCGGGAGATTTTCGTAAGGATTTTGATATCCTTGTAAACGGCGACTATGTATATTTTGATAATGCGGCAACATCACAAAGACCCAGGCAGGTCTTGGACGCAGTATCAAACTTTTATAAAGAGAGAAACGCCAATCCTTTGAGAGGATTATATGATTGGAGCATGCAGGCAACAGAGAGCTATGAGGATGCGAGAGCTCTTGTAGCTGATTTTGTCGGAGGCGTAAGCACTGAAGAGATCATCTTTACAAGAAACACCACAGAGTCTCTTAATCTTGTGGCTTACACATACGGACTTGATACCGTAAAAGAGGGTGATGAGATTGTTATCTCTGTAATGGAGCATCACAGTAATATTCTTCCCTGGCAGATGGTTGCCAAGAAGCGCGGAGCCAAGCTCGTATATATGGAGCCCGACGAAGAGGGAACAATTACCAAAGAAGAATACGAGAGCAAGATCACAGACAAGGCTAAGATCGTTGCGATAGGTCATGTTTCCAACGTTATGGGTGTGACCAATCCGGTAAAAGAGATCGCGGCTTATGCGCACTCCAAGGGAGCAACCGTCGTAGTTGACGGAGCGCAGTCAGCTCCACATATGAAGATTGACGTTAAGGATCTCGGAGCAGACTTTTTTGCCTTCTCCGGACATAAGATGATGGCGCCTATGGGTATCGGTGTTCTTTACGGAAGAAAAGAGCTCCTTCTTAACATGAGTCCTTTCCTTACAGGCGGAGAGATGATCGAGTACGTTACAAGAGAAGATGCGACATATGCAGAACTCCCTCACAAGTTTGAAGCTGGTACGGTTAACGCAGGAGACGCGGTAGGACTTGCTGAAGCAATCAAGTATCTTAGAAACGTCGGATATGATAATATAGAAGCACAGGAAGAGAAGCTTACAAAGAAACTTATGGAAGGTCTTTCCAAGCTTCCTTACGTCAAGATATACGGATCAAAGGATCCCAAGAAGCACTGCGGAATCGTTACATTTACAATCGATGGAGTTCATCCTCATGATATTTCATCTGTACTTAATGACGATCACGTGTGCATAAGAGCAGGACATCACTGCGCACAGCCTTTGATGCAGTTTATCGGCGCCGGCTCAACGGCAAGAGCCAGCCTGTATTTCTACAACACAGAAGAGGAAGTGGATATCTTCCTTGATAAGATCGCCAAGGTAAGAGAGGTTATGGGCTATGGAGCTTAAGCAGTTATATCGCGAAATAGTTAATGAGCACAATCTTCATCCGATGTACAAGGGCAAGCTTGAAAATCCGGATCTTGTGCTTAGAGGAGTCAATCCCAGTTGCGGAGATGACATTACATTGCAGCTTAAGATAAAGGACGGCATTATAACAGAAGGAATGTATGAAGGCAGCGGATGCGCCATCTCACAGGCTTCTGTTGATATGATGGTCGATCAGATAATAGGTAAGAGCAAAGAAGAGGCTCTTAAGCTTGCTGCTACATTCATGGGAATGGTCAAGGGAGAGATCACAGATGAAGAGACTCTCGAGATCCTTGATGAAGCAGCAGCGCTTCAAGATGTGAGCCATATGCCCGCAAGAGTTAAATGTGCGGTTCTTGGCTGGCACACAATGCAGGAGATGCTTGAGCACCCCGAGAAGGCGAACGACAGCATCTGACAACGATATTACAAGAGGTATACTTTCGATAAATTGAGAGTATATCTCTTTTACTATTTGGAAGAAAAGATCATATAAATAGGATAGACAATGGATATTGAGCTTATAAGAAGCAAAAGAAGGACAATAGCGATAGAGATAACTACAGACTGCCGCGTCGTTGTAAAGGCGCCGTATGGGGCTTCTAAGACTGTTATCGACCGTTTCATCGGTGAAAAGGCGGATTGGATAAGCAGACATCTTAAAAAGATGGAAGAAAGGCAGCAGGAAGAGTCTGAGTCAAAACCCATCAGCGATCAGGAGATGAGACTTCTTGTAACGAGAGCCAAGAGGGTCATACCCGTAAAGGTAAGGAAGTTTGCAGAGCTTATAGGGGTGACTTACGGAAGGATCACGATAAGGAATCAAAAGACGAGATGGGGAAGCTGCAGCGCGGAAGGGAATCTTAACTTTAACTGCGTTCTGATGAGGGCGCCGGAAGAAATAGTGGATTATGTGGTGGTGCATGAGCTGTGCCATAGGATACATATGAATCATTCGAAGGCGTTTTGGGGAGAAGTGGAAAGGGTTATTCCGGATTACAAAGATAGAAGGAAGTGGCTGCGCGATCATGAAAAAGAATTGATGAGAGGGTGAAGGCCATGCCGACAGACTCGGAACCGCTTCGCTTGGAGTTTTATTCCAAAAGAAAAAGTACCATCCCCATAGGATATACCTACGAAAACAGTACTCGGCGTGCGCTGCCAGGGTCTCGAACCCTGGACAACCTGATTAAGAGTCAGGTGCTCTACCAACTGAGCTAGCAGCGCATTCTGTATTCGGCTCTGTTGCCGTGTCTCAACGACAAGTGATATATTACTACGCCAAAAAGAGAAATGCAAGTACTTTTTTCAATTTTTTTTGAAAAACTTCCAAAAATTTGATTTTCTCTGTGTTTGCGCGGTTTTCAGAGATGTTCATTTGTGGTAAATTATTAGATATATTCGGTTTTTTTACAGAGGAAAAGAAATGATTTTTGATACACATGTCCATTATGACGATCCCGCTTTTGATGAAGACAGAGACAGTCTTATCGCTTCGCTTGAAAAAGCGGGCATCGGAAACGTGGTTGATATAGGCGCGAGCGTAGATACTACAAGGAAAGCGCTTGAGCTTGCGCACAAATATGATTTTATTTACGCTGCAGTCGGAGTGCATCCAAGTGAAGTGGAGGAGCTTACAGAGGACAGCTTCGAGCTTCTACGTGAATGGAGTGAGGATGGCAGATGCGTTGCAATAGGCGAGATAGGTCTTGATTACCATTGGCCGGAACCCGGAAGAGAGCTTCAGAAGAAGTGGTTTAGGAGACAGCTGGATCTTGCAAGGCAGAAACAGCTTCCCGTTGTTATTCATTCCCGCGATGCGGCCAAGGATACCGTAGATATCATGAAGGAAGAGCACGCCGAGGAAATAGGCGGCGTTGTGCACTGCTTTTCATACACCAAAGAGATTGCAAAAGAGTGCCTTGATATGGGCTTTTACATAGGAGTCGGAGGTGTTGTGACCTTTAAGAACGGCAAGAAGCTTAGGGAAGTCGTTGAAATCACACCGATAGAGAAGATTCTTTTGGAAACGGATTGTCCTTATCTTGCACCTGAGCCGTACAGGGGTAAAAGAAATTCTTCCCTTTATCTTCCTTATGTTGTAGAAGAGATCGCAAAGATCAAAAACATAAGTGCAGAAGAAGTGATCCGCATAACGGAAAATAATGCGAAGACAATGTACAATCTTCATTTGTAATGATTTCAGATCAAATTTTCTTTTTATAAAGGAGTAACAAATGGCATATCTTGGAAATCCCGCACGTACCAAGGAAGTGCTTAGTAAATATAATATGAGCGCCAAGAAGAAGTTCGGACAGAACTTCCTTATAGATGCAAATGTCCTTAGCGGAATCGTGGATGCATCGGGCGTTACGAAGGACGATTGCGTTCTGGAGATCGGACCCGGAATCGGAAGTCTTACGCAGTATCTTGCGGAGTCAGCCAAAAGAGTTGTCGCTGTTGAGATAGATAAGAGCCTTATTCCGGTGCTCGGCGACACCCTTTCCGAGTACGACAATGTCACGGTAATAAATGAAGACATATTAAAAGTAGACATAGACAAGATAATAAAAGAGTACAACGACAACAAGAAGATCAAGGTTGTAGCCAATCTTCCTTACTATATAACTACACCCATTATTATGAAGCTGTTTGAGAGCGGCGCTCCCATAGAGAGCGTAACGGTAATGGTTCAGAAGGAAGTTGCGGACAGAATGTCCATGGGTCCCGGAAACAAGGACTACGGATCTCTTTCGCTTGCGGTTGGCTTTTATGCTTCGGCAGAGCTTGTTATGGACGTTCCTCCAAGCAGCTTTATACCGCAGCCCGGAGTCGGATCTGCCGTTGTTCATCTAAAGAGATTCGATAAGCCTGCGGTAGAAGTAAAAGATGAGAAATACATGTTTGAGATCATAAGAACTTCTTTTAATCAAAGAAGGAAAACCTTGAGTAATTCATTATCAAACAATCCTGCTTTGAAAGTGTCCAGAGAGAAAGTGGTGGAAGCACTGGTAAGCATGGGACTTAACGAGAAAATAAGGGGCGAAGTCCTTACACTTTCTCAGTTTGCAGCCCTTTCGGATATTTTACAAAGCTAGTACGCTATGTTAAACTAACTACTAGATATAGTATTTTTGGCACCAATGAGGTAGATATTTTGGATAAGGTCGAGTACAAGATCAGAGCCGACGAGATCAAAGCTTTGATTGGGGAAAACAGATTCGCTGAGGCTGTTAAGATAGCTGACACAATCGACTGGAAACGAGTTAAGAGTGTACAGATGCTTTGCATGATCAGCGACTTATATAAGATTAATCGTCGTTTTGAGGAGAGTAAAGACGTTCTTCTCATGGCGTATGACAGATATCCTACGGGAAGAGCGATCGTATATTCTCTGTGCGAGCTTGCCATCAAGATGGGCGAGTTTGTTCAGGCGGTTGAGTACTACAAGGAGTTCGTAAGGATTGCGCCCAGAGATACGGGCAGATACATTTTGCAGTACAAGCTCTATGAGGCACAGGAAGTAAGCCTTGAAGAGAGGATTGCTGTTCTTGAGGAGTTCAAGAAGCACGACTACAGAGAGAAGTGGGTGTATGAGCTCGCTTATCTTTATCATCGCGTGGGTCTCACAACAGAGTGTATCGAGACATGCGATGAGATGTTTTTGTGGCTTGGAGACGGAAGATATGTTATGAAAGCGCTTGAGCTTAAGGCACTTCATGAGCCTCTTTCTCCCGAGCAGCAGGACAGATATGTAAGATATAAGGAAAAGCACGGCGGATATGTAGACAGATCCATCGTTTATGATAAGGATGAGATTGGAAAAGATGAGCCCGGAACGGTAGAGATCAAGCAGCCTACCAAGGAAATGCCGCCTGTGACCGATGAGGTTATAAATGCATTCAATAATGGCGAAGCCGTAAACGAAGCACAGGCACAGTACGCTGCGCCTGCAGGTGTCGATCCGGTTATCGCAGCTCCTACTCAGGAGCTCGTTGACAGCGACAAGATAGTTTATCCTCATATTGATGAGATAAAAGAACCGTCTGTTGATGTCAGTCAGTACAACACAATGAATCTTCAAAAGGCCCTGGCGGAAGAGCTTAAGGGCTTTATCGACAACGACGAAGATAAGAGCGAGGAGGCGAGTGAGCCCGCTCCTGCCGAAGGATTTACGGGAGCAGTAATTAAGCCCGACACAGCGGAGATCTTCGACGAAGAAGATGGCGATAACAGCGGAGTCTTTTCACCTATGGCAGCAGTAGCTGCAGATGATTCACAGGGAGCCATGCAGGAAGTATTTTTTGATGCAACCGAAGGAGAATCCGAGCAGACTTCCGAAGCGGACTTCAAGCCTTATGAAGAAGATGCAAAGGGCGAAAAAGCTGACGAAGATGAGCCGGAAGACGAAGCTCTTTCAGAGGAAAAAGAGCTCATAGCAGAGGCAAAAGAAGCAGCTTTTGACGAGGACGATGTAGATTCCGAAGAAGAGAAAACGGATTTTGAAGAGCATAAGCTCAATATAGATATTAAGTATGGCGGAAACGGACCTATACTCGGTGAGGAGAAAATCCTTGATTATGCATCCATACCGGTGTATCAGGACAAGCCTCTCGAAGAGGAGGTTCCCGGAGCCGTTATTCATCCCAATTCAAATTTCCAGATGCACAGCCATTTTGACAATATTCTTTCTCAGGAATATGACGGTCAGATTTCCATGGCTGTTGAGCCTGAACCTCAGGTTGAGAAGCAGATCACAGGACAGATCAGTATTTCCGAGTACATAGAGAACTGGGAACAGTTCAAGAAACAGCAACAGCAGAAGCAGTTCGAGCAGGTTAAGAAGCTTGTTGCCGATGAGACGGGCGATATGTTTGCCGATTACGATGAGAAGACCAAAGAAGGACTTCAGGAAAAGATCGAGCAGGCTATTTCCGATGCTCTTAAGAAGGAACGCCATGACAAGGCTTCCGGAAGAGGTGATTGGACCAGAAATAACAGCGATGTTATAGACGATGCCGTTGCGGAAGTTATAAACAACGAGGGCGTTGACACCGAGGATACACAAGAAGATTCCAAGCCCGAGGATGAGAGCGTTAAAGCAGAAGATACTTCTGTTGAGAATGCTGAGGTTAAGGATGAGGCACCCGAAGAAAAGAAGGAAGACGACAACACTTCCGAAGAGACTTCGAAAGATGCTGAAGAGACTTCTGAGGATTCCGAAAACAAAGAAGCAGCTTCCGATACCGAGGGTGAAAAGAAAGATTCAGATGATAAAAATGCTGAGGAGAAGTCTGATAAAGCAGATGATAACGCTAATTCCAAGAAACCTTCCAATTCAGAAGGAAAAGAAGGCAGAAGGAATAAGAACAGAAATAGAAAAGGTTCCGGAAACCAGAATCAAAACCAGAATCAGGACCAGAACCAGAACCGCGCCAAGAAGCACCATATGGGTAACAGAGAGCTTGATGAGCGCGTAAGAACAATGACTCCCGAGGAGAAAGAGCTCTTTGGACCTTATATCCACCATAAGAAGTCCAGAAGACAGATCATAAACGCTATCGACAACCTCAGCATGGATGCTTACAGCGGAAATGCCATAGTTACCGGTGAAGAAGGCGCCGGAACCGTCAACCTTGCAAAGGGACTTATTCGTGCGGTTCAGGCATCAGATTCCAACTTCAGCGGAAAGGTTGCCAAGATCACGGCCAATACTCTCAACAAGAAGAGCCCCAAAGCGATATTTGAGAAGCTCGCAAACGGAGCGCTTATTATTCAGAGAGCGGCCGATCTTGAGGCTGAGACGGTAGCCGATTTCATTAAAGTTCTTCAGCAGGAGAACAAAGGAATCATTGTCATCATGGAAGATACCAAGGAAGACATCAACAGATTCCTGGATAAGAACCCTGCGCTCAAGCAGAGCTTCAATGTAAGAGTAGATATAGAGGCGCTTGATGACGATTCACTCGTAGCATACGCCAAGCAGTATGCTCTTGAAAAAGAGTTCGCCATCGACAACCTCGGAATACTTGCGCTTCACACCAAGATTTCCGAGAGACAGACGCTTGACCATGAGGTTACGGTTTCCGAAGTAAGAGACATCATTGATGATGCCATCTACTATGCGGAGAAGCATTCCGTATCGCATCTTATGGATATAATCGTAAATAAGCGTTACGACGAAAACGATATGATCATTCTTAGGGAAAAAGATTTTATGCACTAATGCTTGTACAGTCATCGAGGGGGATTTTGTATGGGTAAGAAAGTATTCATATCTGAAGCGGATGAGTATCTGTTTGGTCAGGGAACACATTACGATATTTATGATAAACTCGGTGCGCACCCTTCTGAAGAAGGAGGCAAAAAGGGCTACTTTTTTGCGGTCTGGGCACCGAATGCGGCTGACGTTCATGTCATAGGCTCTTTTAACAACTGGAACGAAACCTCGCATCCTCTTAAAAGAACCAAGGTCGGAAATATATGGACAGCATTTATTCCCGGAGTCGGAATAGGAGAAATGTACAAGTATCTTATTACGACGCCGGACGGACGTAAGCTCTACAAGGCCGATCCTTATGCCAATTTTGCGGAGCTTCGCCCCGGAAATGCTTCAAAAACAACAGATCTTGACGGCTTTAAGTGGTCCGATTCCAAGTGGTATGACCATATCAAGGGAAAAGAGATCACGAGACAGCCGCTTGCGATATATGAGTGCCACATCGGATCATGGATGAAACATCCCGACGGCACGGAAGACGGATTCTATACATACAGACAATTCGCGGATAGGATTGTCGAGTATCTTAAAGACATGCAATATACCCACATCGAGCTCATAGGAATCGCAGAGCATCCTTTTGACGGCTCATGGGGTTATCAGGTCACGGGTTATTATGCTCCGACATCGAGATACGGAGAGCCCAAGGACTTTATGTATCTTATCAACAAACTCCACAAGAACAACATAGGAGTAATACTTGACTGGGTTCCTGCGCATTTTGCAACTGACGAATTCGGTCTCGCCTGCTTTGACGGACAGTGTATCTATGAAGATCCGGACCCGCGTAAAGGAGAGCATCCCGACTGGGGAACCAAGATTTTTAACCTCGCCAAGCCCGAAGTTAAAAACTTCCTTATAGCAAATGCTCTTTTCTGGATAAGGAAATTCCATGTTGACGGCCTCAGAGTAGATGCGGTCGCATCCATGCTGTATCTTGATTACGGCAAAAAAGACGGCCAGTGGGTTCCGAATAAAAACGGCGGCAAGGAGAATCTCGACGCGATCGAGTTCTTCAAGCATCTTAACAGCGTTGTAAGGGGAACTTATCCCGAATTTCTTACGATCGCGGAAGAGTCTACGGCGTGGCCCAAGGTCACAGCGCCTCCGGAAGAGGACGGACTTGGATTCGCATTTAAGTGGAACATGGGCTGGATGCATGACTTCTGCGAATATATGAAGCTCGACCCGTATTTCAGGCAGGGCGCACACAACATGATGACCTTTGCGATGAGCTACAACAGCTCGGAAAACTACATCCTTCCGCTGTCACATGACGAGGTTGTACACCTTAAATGCTCGATGGTTGAGAAGATGCCCGGTTACAAGGTTGATAAATACGCCAATCTGCGTGCAGGCTATACCTATATGTTCGGTCACTCAGGCAAAAAACTCCTCTTCATGGGACAGGATTTCGGCCAGGAGAGGGAATGGAGCGAAAAGAGAGAGCTTGACTGGTTTCTTTTAGAGAATGAACTCAACAAAGGAATGAAGGCCTACGTTTCCAATCTTCTTAAGATATACAGAAAATATCCCGCAATGTTTGAGGTGGATAACGATTGGGGCGGCTTTGAGTGGATCAACGCAGATGACAAGGAGCGAAGCACCTATAGCTTTTACAGAAGAGCCATAAACGGAAAGGACAATCTCCTTTTTGTAATAAACATGACTCCCGTAGAGAGAAAAGAGTTCATGGTGGGAGTTCCTTTCAGCGGAATCTACACACATCTGCTTGACAGCGCAGAGGAACGCTTCGGTGGGCCGGGAAGTGATATCCCCGCCAAAATAAAGGCTGTGAAAGGGCTATGTGATTACAAGG
Organism: Butyrivibrio sp. INlla21; assembly: GCF_900116875.1. Taxonomy (GTDB): domain Bacteria; phylum Bacillota; class Clostridia; order Lachnospirales; family Lachnospiraceae; genus Butyrivibrio. Next base: position 29,882 of record NZ_FPCC01000007.1, on the reverse strand, counting down.
ATTACAGTATCTCATTCAATCTTCCGCCTTACGGAGCCGAGGTTTTTCTTTTCCAAAGTCCGGAAACGACCAAAGCGCCTGCAAAAAAGAAAGCTTCAAAAAATACTGAAAATAAAAAGTCATCAAAAACTTAAGAATTATTTTATAAGAGCCGAAATAGAAGGTGATGGATAGTCCATCACCTTTTTTCGATTAATATATGAGGCGCGTATGAACATTAATTTTCAGACCATCGCCGGCAACAAGAAAGCCGATGACTCATTTCGCACCGGAATGGAATCCGATGAGAGGATCGGTATGAGTGCCGGAAAGGTTTCTGCAGCAAGCAGTAGTGCGTTCGCTGTAGACCTGGACACAAGCATATTCAGTAATGATGCTTATGCGCAGCGTGCCAGAAGCTTAGATGACATAAGCAAAATGGCAGAAAACACGGATGTTTTGACGCAGCATAATTATATGGCTTTATTATCAAATACCATGTCTGAGAAGGACTATGCAAAGGCTCTTGAAGACGGATTTGATATTAAGAATCTAAATAGCTCGGAGACAGTGACCATTCTTGATAAGATCAAGAGTGTTCTTTTGGAGTCCGGAGAGGAGATCATTGGATATAACGATGACCTCAGCACGCAGAAACTCGCCAAGATAACAGGCAACGAGTCTTTTGCCATGGCTATCAAAAAGAGCTTTTCAGAGAACGATATCCCATTAACACAAGAAAACATAAGAGCGGTGGCAGGCGCATACGATCAGGTTTCGAACATATCGGAGCCTTCAGACGATGCGATCAAATACATGGTTCTGAATAATTTAAGACCGACGATCGGCAATCTGTACTTTGCAAATCACAGCACAAACGGACAGAGCGCTACGGGAAAAGGTTTTTATGCCCAGGAGACGGGCGGATATTATGCGCAGAAAGCTGAGGATTACAACTGGCAGCAGCTTGAGCCTCAGATGGATAAAGTTATAGAAGAGGCAGGACTTGATACAGCGGATGAGTCCTCCAAACAAAATGCCAAGTGGATGGTTATCCAAGGTATTCCTTTAACTGCCGAGAATCTTATTTCGCTCAGCGAGATCAGAAATGTGGACTTCCCCATCAGTGATGAGGCTGCGGCAAATGCTATGGCAGCAGCTATTTCTGACGGCAAAAAAGCTTTTGAAGGAAATCTGTTTGATCCCACAAGTAATCTTGAAAAAGCCATGAAGCTTGTGGAAAACACAGGGAAGATAACCGACGAAGCAATAAAAAAGACCCTTACACAGGGAAAAGACGTTAATCTTAAAAATCTCATAGATATAACAAACGGGCAGGAAAGCTCCAAGAATCTCTTTGTTGTAAATGAGATAAGTGAAAACGATCCAAAGCTTATACAGGCGAGATTACAGCTTGAAGAAGTTCGCCTTAAAATGACCGTTGAAGCAAACAAGAATTTGCTCGACAGCGGATTTTCCGTTGATACGGCTCCAATGGAACAGCTTATAGATAAGTTAAAAGAGATGCTTGGAAATATAGCATCCGCTTCCAATGATAAAAATGCAGATACCACACCTGTGGTTGCCGGCGGAAATGTTGTCAGAATGCTTTCGCTTACGGTTTCCAGAGTAAACATCATCAGCAGAGGACCTGCCGATGTGTCAGGTGCGCTTGTGGGTGAATTCGAGACCGCGACACTCAGTAAGATAAGCAGCGCATCCGAGAACCTTGCCATGAAGTTCAAGGCAGCAGGTCAGGGATACGAGACCATGATGACCAAGCCCAGATCCGATCTTGGCGACAGCATGAGAAAGGCATTCGGAAACGTTGACAATATCCTTAATGACATGGGATATGAAACCGACGAAGTAAACAGAAGAGCCGTAAGGATCCTTGGCTATAACAGCATGGAAATAAATGAAGAGAACTTTGAAAACGTGCGTGCATGGGATCAAAAGCTCAAAGCAACCATAGAAAGACTTAAGCCCGGTGCGGTGCTTGACCTTATAAGAGAAGGCAAGAACCCTCTTAACATGACTATAGAAGAACTCTCAGAAAGTCTCGATAACCTTATGAAGGACGGAGAGAATGAAAACGGCGGAAACTCCAAAAAAGGCGAAGAGAAATATGCCAAGTTCCTCTATAAGCTTGAGAAAAAGGGCGATATAACAAGCGCTGAAAAAGCCTCTTTTATAGGAATATACAGACTTTTCCATACGCTTAAGGTTACCGACCATCAGGCCATAGGATCTATCTTAAAGACAGGTCGCGATATGACGATCGGAAATCTTTTGGACGCCACAAGAACTCAAAAGACATCGAGAAGAGGTCTTGATTATACAGTTGATGACAGCTTCGGAGGACTCGGAGTAAAAGATAGTACTTCTGTAAAAATTGATGAACAGATAAATTCAGCCTTCAGATTTTACAGTGCTCAAGCCGATATAGTATATGAGAACCTCGAACCTGAGAAGCTCATGGCTGCAAAACCCGATAACAACACTCTTTTACCGGATCTTGCGAATGCTCTTTTACAAGAACAGATTGATGAGCAGCTTGAAAAAGAATATTGCGAGGAGCAGGTAAGACAGATTAGACAGACAGCAGGAAATAAAGGTGCTGAGGCTGCTCTTAACGAGATGAATTTCTACGGAGTTGAGGTCACATACAACAATCTCGAGGCCATGATCGCCAACAGGAGAGATCGAAGGACCGGAAACATTTGGGAGAAGGCAGATGAGCTCGACAATGAAGAAATTAATGACGAGCTTAAGGAAGTAACGGATCTTCTCGGAGAAGAAAACTACGAAGAAATTTATAAAGAAAAACTTGCTAATGTATCAGAGAAGATGACCGATATATTAATGAACCCTGAAGATACCTACATCGATTTTAGAGCGATAACGCTCATGCAAAAGCAGATGTCGGTAATGTCTCACAACTCTGAGAGAGGAAGCTTTGAGGTTCCCATCGAGATAGATGGAAGCAAGGTTACAATGCACATCACACTAAAAAGTGATAACAGCAATATTTCAAGGATGGAAGCAAGTGTTCAGACCTTTGAATACGGACTCATAACGGCAAGTCTTTATAAGCAGGACGGAGTAATAAACGGAATGCTTACAACAACAAACAGCCAGAGTGCAGACGAGGTCGAATATCTTGAAAGCTTAAAGAAGAGAATGTGCGAGAAATTAACGGAAAAGGTAGAGGAAGCAGGTGTAGACCAAACAAAGATCGCTATCCTTTACAACGCACAGCTTCAGCCTACAGGAGTAGGCACGAGTGCTAATGCCATGGAAGGCAAAACAGAAAACATTACAGATACGGGAACACTTCTAAAAATGGCAAAAGCATTTGTGGAGGCCATCTGATCTCCACACGTGCGGAAACGAGGTAAGGATGAAGGTTAATTACAACATATCCGCGATGGTAGCAAACAACGCATTACAGAAAAACGATAAGCTTCTTTCAGAATCTCTTCAGAGATTATCAAGCGGTCTTAAGATTGCAAATGCCAAGGACAACCCGTCCGGACTTGCAATGTCAAGAAGAATGAATTCACAGATAGAAGGACTCGGAGTGGCTAATGACAGCTCAAATGATGCGATCTCGATCGTTCAGGTTGCGGACGGATCATTGTCTGAGATTCAAGAAATTCTCCAGAGAATGAACCAGCTTGCTATTCAGGCGAGCAACGGAACTCTTACGGAGAATGACAGAAAGACCATCCAGGAAGAGGTTACCCAGCTTAAGGAAGAGATAGACAGAATGGCCGAGACAACTCAGTTCAACGGACAGAGCATTCTCGACGGCTCTTTTGACCTTAAAGGCTATGTGACCGATGCTTCGGGAAAGACCAATCCCAATTTCAGAGTAAGTTCATATTCAGATAACTTCGAAGCCGGAAAATATGAGATAAGAGGAATCGACGTAGATTTCATAAATCTTACAGGAAAGACAGGCGTTGATAAGAAGGCGCTCATTTGCACGGAAGCCGTAAAGAAGAACATCGAGATATACAAGATCGATGAAAACGGAAATGAAGAGAAGTACATGACAAGTAACATGATCGCTGATGTTAATGAGGATGTACTTACACTTTCCGACAGCACAGGTAAAAAGATCCAGATTCAGATGGATGAGAAATATACGGGAACACTTAAAGTTGAGATCGCGGCAGCAGGTGCAATGACCATGCAGGTTGGCGCCAATGAAGGCCAGACTCTTGATATCAGGATTCCCGAAGTATCACTTACAACACTCGGACTTTACAACCTTGACATGGCAACCGAGAAGGGTGCAAAAGAAGCTATCGAAAGCGTCAAGGGTGCGATTGAAACTATAAATTCGATCAGAAGCAGACTCGGTGCTTATCAGAACAGACTCGAGCACACCGTAAGCAGCCTGGATATAACAGTTGAGAACATGACAGCAGCTTATTCAAGAATAATGGATGTGGATATGGCTGAAGAAATGACTGTTTACTCAACACAGCAGGTACTTTCACAGGCCGGAACATCCATGATGGCACAGGCAAACGAAAGACCCTCACAGGTATTGCAGCTTTTACAGTAATATTTTTTGGTAAAAAGAGTCTGAGCAAAAGAAAGGCGCGAATATGACACAGGAAAAAAAGCAGGAATTTACCCTTAAGATATCGCAGGCCAACAAGACACAGATGATAACAATACTTTATGAGATGGTCATTGAATATCTCGAGGATGCTATAGATGCCCTCGGCATCAGTAAAAAAGAAGAGGCGGAAAAGAATCTCAGATATGCGCAGAACTGCATAGATGAGCTTATCCACTCGGTTGATCTTAAATACGAGCTTGGAAGAATGCTCCACGGAATATATATCTTTTCAAAAAAAGAGCTTATAGCGGCAGGAGCAAGCGGAAGTATTCACCGCGTATGGAAGGTAGGACAGAATTTCAAAATGCTCTGCGCTTCATACAAAGAGCTTGAGAAAAAAGACAACAGCACTCCGATCATGGGAAATACCCAGACGGTGTATGCCGGACTTACATACGGTAAATACAGCTTAAACGAGGATGTATCCGCAGTTTCAATGAACAGAGGATACATGGCATAAAACAAACTTTACAACCGATGTGAATATATGGTTTACCCAAAAAAGCGGGAAAGATGACAGACTAAAAAAGTCACGTCTTTCTCGCTTTTGTAGTATACTAAACTCAGTATGAAAACTAAGTTGGCGGATAACAAAACAAAGGTTAAGAGGCCCCTTCGAAGGAGGCTGATCATATTGGCGGCGGGCACCACTGTGCCTTTTGTTCTTATCATTCTGTACATGGTCTATTCGCTTATCAATTACGGTAATGCCTATAACACGATCGTAAGTAATCTGACCGTAGCAAACAGCTACAACCTGACTTTTAAGGAGCAGATGGATGAGAGTGTCTACCGAATAATCGTCGGAAGAGATGTGTTCGGAAGCGGGGAAGAGGATGATCCGTATGTCCTTGTCGATAGCATAAGGAATGATTTTACGCGCCTTAAGACGATCACGACAGAGGTAAACAGTAAGACCTGGCTTGAAACGCTTCTTAGAAACGTCGATACGCTAAATGACAGACTTGATGATATAAGAGTCAGCGTTGAAGCGGGCGGACACTACGACGAAGATGTAGAAATGCTTGACTCCAACATTTATTCACTTACAGAACTTATTCAGGATAATATCCAGTACTACATCTATTATCAGACCAAGACGATCGAAGTAATAAACAGGGGTCTGACCAAAGAGATGGAGGAGCTGCTTGTTGTGCTGGTGCTTCTTTTGGTTCTCGGAATCCTATGTACGATAATAACAACCGACAAAGTCGCAAGGAGCATAGTTCAGCCTATAGAGGCCCTGGGTTCGGCGACCAAAGAGATCGCGGAAGGAAACTTCACCGTCAGAACCTCTTTTGACCTGGAAGATGAGATATCGGTATTGTCGGAAAGTGTCGATGACATGGCGGCGCATTTGGAAATCCAGATGGAGCAGATCAGAGAGGATGAAAAGAAAATGCGAATGGCGGAGGCCAAACTCCTGCAGGAGCAGATCAATCCTCACTTCTTATACAATACGCTCGATACGATCGTGTGGCTTATCGAGGATGGAAAGAACCAGGAAGCGGAAGATATGGTTGTATCCCTTTCTAAGTTCTTTAGGATATCATTAAGCCACGGAAAAGATTTCATCACGATCCGCGAAGAAGAACAGCATATCAGAAGCTATCTGGAGATCCAGCGCGTAAGATACTCGGATATCCTAAGCTACTATATTGATATAGATGATAAGCTTTACAACTACAAGATCCTTAAGATGACTTTGCAGCCGCTTGTAGAAAATGCGCTCTATCACGGCATCAAGAATAAGCGAGGTGCAGGACTTATCAGGATCACGGGAAGGGAAGTTGATGGGCTTGTCAGATTTGAAGTAAGCGATGACGGAGTCGGAATGGACGAAGACATGCTCCTTCATTTAAGAAGAGAAATAAACAAACCTGCCAAGGATACTGACACCGGTTTTGGTATGGCCAACGTTAACGAGAGGATCAAGATGAACTTTGGCGAAAGATACGGAATATCCATCGAATCGACTCCCGAAAAGGGAACCAAAGTATCCGTGGTTCTTCCGATGTTGCCGTACTATAACGAAGAGGATAAGAATGGGGATAAATAAAGTTAAGGGATTACAAAAAATAGGATATAAGGCAGCAGCTCTTTTGACAGGGGTTACGATCTTACTGACGGGCTGCGGTCCGTTTACGGGATTATCTGTTTCCGAAGTTACGGCCGAAGAAGGTGACATTGAGACCAAGGCAGATGATGAGCTTATAAGCGTAGGATTTTCGCAGCTTGGAAGCGAATCTACATGGAGAAGTGCCAATACCGAGTCGGTTAAGGCGTCTCTTTCAACGGGAAACGGATTCTTTCTCATATTTGACAACGCTAGGCAAAAGCAGGAGAAACAGTTCAAGGCTGTAAGAAGTTTTATATCACAGCGAGTTGATTACATCGTCATCTGTCCTGTTATCCAGGAAGGCTGGGACATGGTACTTTCTGAAGCCAAGGAGGCCGGAATACCGGTGATCTTGCTCGACAGAAATATCGCAGTCAATGATGATTCGCTTTATACGACTTTTGTCGGAGAAGATATGTACGCAGAGGGAGCGGCTGCGGGCAAATGGCTTGAAGCATATCTTGAGGAAAAAGGTGTGAGTGATAAGGACATCAATATTGTTGTTCTTGAAGGTACAACCGGTTCTTCGGCCCAGGTCGGAAGAACAAGAGGCTTTGGAGCCATCGCGGCGCGGCACATGAACTGGAAGATGCAGGCATCCGCCAACGGCGAATTTACTCAGGCCAAGGGAAAAGAGACTATGGAGAGACTCCTTCGGGAGTTTGATGACATAGATGTCATCGTTTGTCAGAACGATGATATGGCATTCGGAGCACTCGAAGCTCTGAATGATGCGGGGATCACAACCGGCGAGAAAGGAGATAAGATACTTATTTCCTTTGACGGAACCAAGAAGGCTCTGGAGCTGGTAAAAGAGGGTGTTATAAATGTGGACGTTGAATGCAATCCCAATTCGGGAGAGCTTCTTGCACAGATAATCAATGATCTTGAGGCGGGGAAGAATGTGGACAAGACGAACTACATGGAAGAGATGGTTTTTACCAAAGAGAATGTCGATGATTACATTGAAGACAGAAATTATTAAGTAATGGGAAGGTTTTTATTTTATGCTGAAGGTTTTTCTTGTGGAGGATGAAAGTGTTGTGAGGGCAAGTATCAGGGATAATATTCCCTGGGAAGAGTACGGCTTTAGCTTTGTCGGAGAGGCAAGTGACGGCGAGATGGCTCTTCCGCTTATCAGAAAGACGGCCCCCGACGTCCTTATCACAGACATCAAGATGCCGTTTATGGACGGTTTATCCCTGTGTCATATCGTGCGAAAAGAATTTCCGTCGATGCGCATGATCATCATGAGCGGATATGACGATTTCGAATACGCAAGACGCGCCATCAAAGAAGGCGTTGATCATTACATTTCAAAGCCGATAACCAAGCTCGGAATGAAAGAGGCGCTTGACAGTGTAAAGGCTAAGATAGAAAGCGAGCGTACGCAGCAAGGCTATCTTATGCAGTATCAGATGGAGACGCAGGAATATGAGCAGCTCCAGCGAAGAGAATTTCTTGAGAAGGTTCTTACGGGAACCATGCCGGTCAAAGATATATATGTGGAAGTGGGAAAGTTGTCGCTTGATATCACAGCGTCCGCATTCAGCCTTATTCTCTTTTCAATAAAAGATAAGGAGAAGCCCTTCGAAGAGATAGGATCTGAGGAATATTGTAAGGCACTCGAGGAGCTGATGAGCTATTTTCTGAGATTCCCCGCGTACATATTATCGAGATGGTCGCTCAACACATATATTGTTGTTGTTAAAGGTGAAAAAGAAATTGTCTCTGAGTATGTTGACAGAGGCGTTTCCAAGATAACGGAGATCTGCGAGGGAAAAGATAACAAGATAGAATGGTATGTTTCCGCGGGTAAGCCCGTCGAGAGATTCAGTGCGTTGGAGGACTGCTTTAATACGGTTAATCACGCATTTGCCTGCAGATTTTTTGTGCAGGACACTCATATTTTGACTGAAGAGACATCGGCCAAGTACACAACATCGCAGACCGACGGTTCAATAGAAAACATCGACAGTGCCAAAGTCGACAGAAATGTTCTTAAGAGCTTTTTATCGACGGGAAGCGAGAGCGAGATCGCGGAATTTGTTTCAGAGTATCTGGCAAGTCTGGGAGATGCGCTCAAGGGACATGTGTTCAGAAACTTCTTCGTGCTTAATGCACTGTTTGCTGCAAGCAGCTTCCTTGAAAGCTGCGGCGTTTCCAAAAAAGAGATAACTGACAAGCTCGCGGCCCCCGAAGGTGGCTATGATATTAAAAGCGAGATGGTCGGAGAATACTTGACGGAGCTTATAAAGAGTGCGATGGAGCTAAGAGACGGTGCTTCCAACACAAGAGGAAATAAGCTTATCAGCGACGCCATCGCATATATAGATGAGAATTACATGAACGAGGGCTGCTCGCTTGTTGATGTGGCCGAGGCGCTTTCCGTAAACAGCAGTTATCTCAGCACGATCTTCAGTAAAGAGATGGATACCACGTTTGTAAAGTTCCTAACTTCTAAACGTTTGGAAAAAGCAAGAGAGCTCCTTGCAAAAGAGAGAATGCACACCGCGGATGTTGCAGCGGCTGTCGGATATAAGGATGCTCACTATTTCAGCTTTGTGTTCAGAAAGATGTACGGTCTTTCTCCCAAGGAATACAGAAATCAGACAGGCTGATCATATAGGAGTTAATAAGGAAGGACGATCGAAATTTTCGGTTGTCCTTTTATTATTGAAAGAATTCTTTTCGATACGGCGTGCGCAAGCGGCTGTTTTGTATGGTGGAAGCTCGGAAGATTGAATGAATTGACCTGCGACAGATAGCTGTTGTCAAAGCTGTAAACCGGCTTGTCGTTAAGGTTAATGATTCCCCGCTCACGTAACCACCTTACACCCGGATAGGCAAGCTCGTCGCAGCAATAGATAACGGCATCGGACTTTTGGCACAAAGAAGCAAGAGCCGAATAATCGACCTCCGGCCTTGCAAGCAAGTATCTGTCACTTCCAAAATCCAGATCGTTGTCTCGAAGCGCCGAGATAAATCCATATAATTTGGAAATCTCCTGCGGATTGTTGTCCTTGAAAACACCGCAGATTTTTTTATGTCCCGTAAGGACAAGCTTTCTTATAAGATTATAAACCGCGTCGTAAGCACCTTCGGAAATCGAAGGATACGAGTTCATGTTTCTGTAGGTTCCGTAAAGAAAGATCGGAACGCAGCCGTTTTTTTCGAGCTCTTTATACAGATCCGCATTGGGATTGGGCATAAGTGAAAAGCATTCCGCCAGGATCGCAAGCGGCGGGTTTTTAAGCAGCTCTTTTAATATCCTTCTTTCTTTATAAAAGTCAGCTCCTGTTTCAAACACGGATACGGTCATCGGAACATCGTGTCCGTGAGAGATTCCTTTTTCGATGTCATATATCAGAGACGGATAAATGTAATCATCGGGGCGAGCAAATAAAAGGCAGACATGATTTCTTTTTGAATCGGGGCTTATGCCCGTAAGTCTGTATCCGCTTCCCTGTCTGGAAGTTATAAGCTTATCTTCTTTCAGATTCAAAAGGACTTTTCGTATAGTCTGACGACTGCACGAATACTGAGCGCAGAGTTCTTTTTCGGTCGGAAAAAGCATGTCACCCGATATGAGTCTTTTTGATATTTCTTCATGGAGTTTATGAGTAATATTTTCTGTCTTGGTCATTTTTTTCCTCAACCGGATAAAAATTTAAGGGTAAAAAAATTGTCTTTTTTGCATCCATAAAAAATAATCATCGAAAAATCAGTGGCGGTTATTCAAAATATCAAAGTGGTTTTTCGGTCAAAAAATTTTTTATCCAAAAAATTTTCTGAATAATATAAAGAAATTTACCAAAATTAGTTTTGGAAAACGCTTTACGAAAAATTTGTACTTTTTTATATCAGTATAACATGCAGATTTGTATTGTCAAAATATAGAAACTTGTGCATTGTGACTTTGTGCACTATGAATACCCGATGCGAATAAGTAAAATGTGCTTAATAAAACCATTATAAAGTAAATGGAGGGTACAACATGAAAAAGAAAGTATTGGCAACTATTGTTGCTGCAGCAATGTCATTTTCATTGCTTGCAGGATGTGGTTCACAGGGCGCAGCTCCTGCTCCTGAAGCTCCCGCAGCTACAGAGGAAGAAGCTCCTGCAGCAGATGAAGCTGAGGCAGAGGCTCCCGCTGCTGAGGCAGAAGCTCCCGCAGCAGACGGCGAACTTATCAAAGTTGGTTTCGCTCAGGTTGGACATGAGTCAGATTGGCGTACAGCATCAACAAATTCAGTTAAGGCTGCTCTTTCAAATGAGAACGGCATTGATCTTCAGTTTGTAGACTGTGACAACGATTCAGCAGCACAGCTCGAAGCAGTTCGTAACTTCATCGAGCAGGACGTTGATTACATCGTAATCGATCCTATTGTTTCAACAGGTTGGGATACAGTTCTTACAGAAGCTGACGACGCAGGAATCCCTGTAATCGTTATCGACCGTACAATCGATGATTCCGATAAGTATGTATCATGGGTAGGTTCTGAGTTCACAAACGAGGGACTTGCAGCAGGTGCATGGCTTAAGGCTTACGCAGAAGCTAAGGGCATCAAGGAACTCAACATCCTCGAGATCACAGGAACAACAGGTTCTTCAGCTGAGATCGGACGTACAAAGGGCTTCCATCAGTATGTTGATTCTGAGGGATGGAACCTCCTCGATTCACAGACAGGAGACTTCACACAGGACGGCGGACAGCAGGTTATGGAGTCATATTGCAAGTCTTATGCAGGCAAGTTCAACGTAGTTATCTGCCAGAACGATAACGAAGCATTCGGTGCTATCGATGCTATGAAGGCAGCAGGCGTTTCTTACGGTGTTGACAAAGACGTAATCGTTATCTCATTTGACGCTTGCACAGCAGGACTTCAGATGGTTCTCGACAAAGCTATCAACGCAGACTTCCAGTGCAATCCTCTTCAGGGACCTGACTGCTTAAAGCTTATCCAGGCTCTTCAGAAGGGTGAGACAATTGAGAAGCAGACATTCATGGCTGAGCCTTGGTATGTAGCAGAAGATGTTCTTAAGGATATCTCTTACAAGAACAACGCAGGCCAGGATGTAACAGAACCCCTTGTAGTAGTTGACGCAGCAACAGTTGAGGCAGCTTACTAATTTAGGTATTTAGGCAAAAAACTAATAGGGTAGTTCGAAAGAACTACCCTATTTAATTAACAGAAGTAATAAAAGGAGAAGCGAAGGTATTTTTTATGGAGCAGAATGAACTTATCGTTATGCGTGACATAGTAAAAGTCTTTCCCGGTGTCGTTGCACTGGATCACGCACAGCTTACACTTCATAAAGGCGAGATCCATGCACTTATGGGCGAGAATGGAGCGGGAAAGTCAACCATTATCAAGTGCCTCACAGGTGTATACGAGCGTGATGCCGGAGAAGTATATGTGCAGGGCGTAGAGGGAAACGTCTATAATCACTCTACTGAGGATGCGCAAAGAATAGGAATTGCAACGGTTTATCAGGAGGTCAATCTTTGTCCCAACCTCTCGGTTGCAGAAAATCTTTTTATAGGGCGCGAACCTGTTACAAGGCTGGGAACGATAGACTGGCGCTCTATGAACAAAAAGGCAAAAGAGATAATGGACGGCCTTGGAATAAAGATCGATGTTACCGTTGCGCTTGAGAATTATTCACTGGCTATTCAGCAGATGATAGCTATCGCAAGAGCAGTGGACATGGATTGTAAAGTACTTATCCTCGATGAGCCCACATCATCTCTTGATGATCACGAAGTAGAAAAGCTCTTTGACGTAATGAGAGATCTCAAGAAAAAGGGTGTAGGAATTATATTCGTTACACATTTCCTTGAGCAGGTTTATGCAGTATGTGACAGGATCACCGTTATGAGAAACGGCGGATTTGTAGGAGATTACTCAATAAGCGAACTTCCCAGAGTTAAGCTTGTAGCTGCCATGCTCGGTAAAGATTTCGACGATCTTGCAGCCATCAAGCCTGAGGGAGATGCAAACATCAGCCCCGAAGTAATGTTAAAAGCCGAAGGACTCAGCCATAAGGGAACCGTTAAGCCTTTTGATTTTGAGATTCACAAAGGTGAGGTTGTGGGCGTAACAGGTCTTTTGGGAAGCGGCCGAAGCGAAATGGTGCGCTGCATCTATGGTGCAGATAAAGCTCAGACCGGTAAAGAGTACATGAAGGGCAAAGAGATCAATATTAAAGCACCTATTGATGCAATAAAGAAAGGTATGGCATACCTTCCCGATGACAGAAAAGCCGACGGATGTATCGGTGAATTGTCGGTTAGAGACAATATTATTCTTGCTCTTCAGGCAAGAAACGGAATGTTTAAGAAAGTTCCCAGAGCTAAGCAGATCGAGATAGCGGATAAATTTATCGACATGCTTCAGATCAAGACTGCAAGCAGGGAAACACCTCTTTCTCAGCTCTCCGGCGGAAATCAGCAGAAGGTTATTCTTGCAAGATGGCTTTGCACACATCCTGATTTCCTTATCTTGGATGAGCCCACAAGAGGTATTGATATCGGAACCAAGACAGAGTTCCAGAAGCTTATATTAGAATTTGCCAAAGAAGGTATGAGCGTCGTATTCATATCTTCGGAGATAGAAGAAATGCTTCGTACTTGTACAAGAATGTGTGTCATGAGAGACGGCGAAAAAGTCGGCGAGATAGAAGGAGACATGACACAGGAAAGCGTAATGAGTGCGATCGCGGGAGGTGAGAAGTAATGGATACAATTAAGAAAATAACGAAGCAGCAGCTATTTTTGCCCTTCTTCTGCCTTCTGTTAGTATTACTTATAAATCTTATAAAGAGTCCTACATTTTTTAACATTGGCATTCAAAATGGAGTGTTGTATGGAAGATTAATAGATGTCTTAAACAGAGGAAGTGAGATAGCAATCCTTGCGGTGGGTCAGACGCTTGTAGTTGCCGTATCAGCCGGAACAGATATTTCCGTAGGTTCCGTAATGAGCCTCTCAGCCTGCGGAACATGCATGATGCTCGCAGGATACGGTGTAAACTCTACAACGCAGCTGGCGGTTCCAATGGGGATTGGAATACTCTTCGGTATCTTACTCGGCGGAGTGTGCGGATGCATTAACGGTGCACTCGTTGCCAAGCTCAAGATACAGCCCATGGTTGCAACTCTTATTCTTTTTACAGCGGCAAGGGCTATCGGACTTCTTTTGTGCAACAACCAGATTACATACATTAGATACGAGCCTTACAAATATCTGGGTAACTTTATACCGGGCTGTCCCATTCCGACAGCGATATTCGTAACCATAGCGGTTATCATAGTCGTATCGATCTTCCTTAGGAAGACGGCGCTCGGTCTCTATATTCAGTCAGCAGGTATCAACAGCAGAGCAGCAAGAATTTCAGGTATCAACTCTGCACTTATCTGCTTTGTATGCTACGTAATATGCGGTCTCTGCGCAGGTATCGCAGGCATGGTTGCCAGCAGCCGTATCTATTCCGCAGATTCCAACAATATCGGACTTAACTACGAGCTTGATGCCATCCTCGCTGTTGCCCTCGGCGGTAACTCACTCGGAGGCGGTAAGTTCAATCTCGCAGGTGCCGTTGTAGGTGCATATACGATCCAGGCTATCACGACAACCCTTCTTGCCATGGGTGTTTCAACTGACCAGGCACCGGTTATCAAGGCCATCATCGTTGTTATCATAGTAGTAGTTCAGGCACCTACATTTAAAGAATGGCTTTCAAACAGCGAAGCAAAGAGGAGAGCCCTTGCGGCAGAGGGAGGTCAGAAGGCATGAAGAAGATAAACAAATTCAGCGGAAACACAGTGCTTCTTTTGATCACCATCGTTCTTTTTGTAGCAATGTATGCAGTAGGCTGTGTTATTTACTCAGCGAAAGGCTTTACACACGTACAGACTTTCCTAAACCTTCTTATCACCAATGCAGGACTTATCTGCGTTGCATGTGGTATGACTTGTGTAATGCTTACAGGTGGAATTGATATTTCCGTAGGATCGCTTATCGCGATGGATTGTATGATCCTTGCTTACGGAATGGGCGTTAAGGGATGGCCTTGTATCCCGCTTATCATCCTGATCCTCGTTATCGGACTTGTATTCGGTGCGGTTCAGGGATACCTTATCGGTTACCTCAAGATCCAGCCGTTTATCATAACGATGGCGGGAATGTTCTTTGCAAGAGGTATGACAGCGGTTATCTGTACAGACCAGATCTCGATCACCCAGGATATGAACCCCATGTTCTACAAATGGGCCAATGCCAAGATCAATCTTCCGGGATTCCTTGGTTATGTGAACAAGAAGGGTAAGACAGTAGTTCCTTTCATCAGACCTACCGTTGTAATCGCACTTCTTGTTGTAGCGATTATCTTCTTCATACTTAAGTACACTAAGTTTGGAAGAAATCTCTACGCAGTAGGTGGCAATCAGCAGTCTGCAACAATGATGGGACTTAACGTTAAGGCTACCAAGATGAAGGCATATATCCTTTCATCCTTCCTTTGCTCCATCGGCGGAATCTGCTACTGCCTCAACACAATGTCAGGTTCTGTTCAGCAGGCGCTCGGCTTCGAGATGAACGCTATCGCTTCATCCGTTATCGGTGGAACGCTTCTTACAGGTGGTGTAGGTAACGTTATAGGATCGCTCTTTGGTGTTCTCATTAATGGAACGATCTCAACGCTCGTTACCACAAACGGTAAGCTCCTTTCAAGCTGGAGTAACATCATGACAGCGGCACTTCTGTGCTTCTTCATCATCCTCCAGAGCCTGTTTGCTTACTTTAAGAACAGAAACAACAGATAAAAATATCCATCTTAAGAAAATCTTAAGAGTATTAATTTTCAGACGATTTTTACGATATAAAACTATATAAATATTTGCCAATTCGTCATGCGGGGCGGGAACTTAGAGTTTGTCATTGTTTCCTTCCCCGCATTTTTGTTGGGGTTTTTAGAAAAAAGAACTTCCGGAAAAAGTTCTTTTAAATTATTAATTGTGCAACCTGTCAAAAAACTTTTCGGGGGTTTACAAAGAAAAAACCAAGTGATAGATTTCTAAATCGTGAGCTCGCAATAAACATTACGAGAGAGGAGTCGATCTTATACAAGTTCTATTATTCTTACTCTTATCCGGTGCGGCTTTTACCGATCTGTACAAGGATAAGATCTACAATTTCTGGGTAATCCCCGGACTTCTGACGGGTATCACTTGTTCCGCGATCTGCGGCAAAAGCTCGTTAATCGCTTCGCTGACTGCGGTCGGCATAGCATTCTTATTACTGATTCCTGTTTACTTCTTTAAAGGAATTGCTGCAGGAGATGTGAAATTATTCATGTCAGCGGCATCTTTTCTGTCCGTATCGGACACGGTTTCAAGTATTATTACAGCATTTGTCGTTGCAGGCGTTATCTCGCTTGCTGTTCTCATCATAAAAAGAAACAAAGAAGCTAGAATCCATTTCGCGATACCTGCACTTGTGGGCGTTCTCTTTTCGGTAGGAGGTACGCTATGAGCAGACCGGTACTGGCCATCTGTGATACAGAAAGCAGGTATTGCGGGAGGTTGGATGAATATTTAAGAAAAAATCTAAATCTTTCATTCGATATACATGCATTTACGCAGGTAAAAAGTTTGGAGGAGTTCGCCGGAAAAAATCTTATTTCATTACTTGTTATTGCACAGAGTGCGGTACAAGAACTTAAAACAAGAGTAAGTGAATCCGGCATAAAAAATATCCTGATCCTTGATGAAGAACTATCAGTTATCAGAGAGGATGACGGATTACCGGAGGAAGGCTTGCTTGGGGAAGTAAATGCAGAACATATAAGTAAGTTCAGTCCGGCAAGTGAGATCGTTTGTCATATTCTGGATCTTTGCGTCAAGAGTCCCGATGATTTTGAGAATGTCGGCATAAGACGCGGTGACGGGAAAGGAACGGTGATCGGACTCTATTCTCCGATAGCCAGATGCGGACAGACCGCTTTAGCCCTAAAAATGTGCGAAGAACTGTCTAAGCACGGAAAAACACTACTTTTAAATTTTGATAATTTTTCACCTCTTCCGATGATCTTAGGTAGTCATACGGAAGGCGATATAACGGATCTTTTGTATTATTCGGAATGCGAAAAAAGCAGATTCTGTATCTATCTTGAAAAAATCAAGCAGAGCATAGGAGGATTTGATTATATCCCGCCTGCGGCAACCGCGATGCAGATCAAGGAGATAGACAATGAAAGATTGAGAAGTCTTATAAAGCTTATTTTTGAAGAGTGTGGATATGAGAATGTGGTGCTTGATCTTAGCGATCTTCCGAGCGGATTGTTTGATATTTTGAGATTCTGCAATAAGGTTTTCACAATAACGGGAAAAACCAAAGCAGAAATATATAAGCTGAGGCGCTACGAAGAAGTACTGAGCCAAAACGGATATGAGGATATCTGTGCGTCCGGAATAAAAGTTTCTATACCGGACGGAGCAGGAGATATGGAGCTTTCGGAGTGCGCAAGGAAACTTCTGTACGCGGAGGAAATCTAGAAGTGGAGAAAAGATTTGACGTATTAAGGAGTGAGATAAAGGGAAAGATCATACGTGAGATGGACTTTTCAAAAGACATCTCAGATGAAGAGATGCTTTCCATTATCGATGATCTCATGGCGAAAGAGCTTAGGAATCTGGCTGTTTCCGTTGAAGATCGAAAGCGTCTTCGAACGGGTATCTTTCACTCAATAAGAAAGCTCGATATCTTGCAGCAGCTTGTCGATGATCCGTCGGTTACAGAAATAATGATAAACGGAGCAGACAGCATCTTTATAGAAAGAGACGGCAAACTATCAAGACATGAAACTATCTTTGAGTCAAAAGAAAAACTTGAGGATGTTGTTCAGCAGATAGTTGCTTCCTGTAATAGGGTTGTTAATGAGGCTTCACCTATAGTGGATGCAAGACTTGAGAACGGATCCCGAGTGAATATCGTTCTTCCTCCGATAGCATTAAACGGTCCTGTGATAACAATAAGAAGATTTCCGGAAAATCCTATGACAATGGAAAGACTCATTGGGTTCGGGGCGCTTACTGACTATCTGAGAGATTATCTGGCGATACTTGTAAAAGCCGGATACAACATTTTTATCTCGGGAGGAACCGGTTCGGGAAAGACGACATTTTTAAATGCACTTTCAAATTATATCCCCAAGGACAGTCGAGTTCTTACCATCGAAGATAACGCGGAACTTCAGATCAGAGAGGTTCCGAACCTAGTAAGGCTTGAAGCCAGAAACGCTAATGTTGAAGGCTGCAAAGAGATAACGATAAGGGATCTCATAAAGTCGTCTCTCCGAATGCGTCCCGATAGAATTATCGTTGGAGAAGTCAGGGGAAGCGAGTGTGTGGACATGCTACAGGCCATGAATACGGGACATATCGCGATGTCGACCGGTCATTCAAACAGCGCGGAGGACATGCTTGCGAGAATCGAGACCATGGTACTTATGGGAATGGATATACCGCTTCCCGCGATACGAGGTCAGATTGCTTCGGGAATAGATATAATTGTCCACCTGGGAAGACTTCGCGACAGGTCCAGAAAACTTCTTGAAATCTGCGAGATCAAAAAAGAACTTGATCCGATTTCGGGAAAGATTCTTACAAATCCACTCTTTAGGTTTGAAGAGACGGGTGAAAATGAAGAGGGAATGATAAAAGGAGAATGGAGGAAAGTAGGTGAAATTAAAAATACTGAAAAACTATTTTCATCAGGTTATAAACTACCGTCCATGCCTTAGCGATCTTCCTGTTTTATTGCAGGGAATCGGTATCGCGGCTCTTTTCGGAAAACTTTTTTATGATTCTGTCATAGCGATCATAATACTTTTACCGCTGGTTATCCCATGGTTTATTTACAGGAAAAAGACAGAGAAAATTCGCATCAGCAGAATTGTGGGAATTCAATTTAGAGATGCTATAAGTTCCGTCTTGACCAGCCTTAAGGCCGGATACTCCGTAGAGAATGCATTCAGAGAAGCCGGTAGGGACATAAATCTTCTATATGGGAAAAAGAGCTATATAAGCCGGTACATGGATAAAGTGTACAAGGGTTTAAGGAACAACGTACCTCTTGAGAAGCTTCTTTTAAATTTTGGAAAAGAAAGCGGGAATGCGGATATTGAGGAGTTTGCGGGAGTTTTTGCCATCGCCAAAAGAAGCGGAGGTAATATGACGGAGACGATTGAACGAACAATATCTGTTATTTCAAGAAAAATGGACGTGGAAAAAGAAATAGAAGTTCTTATAAGTGCCAAGAAACTTGAGGCACGGATCATGAACTTTGTGCCTTTCTTTATTATCTTTTACATAAGTATAACGAGCCCCGGTTTCTTTGCTCCGCTGTATCATAATTTTCCCGGAGTCATTTTGATGACAATCTGTATGTTCGTATATTTTGCGGCATATCTTTTATCTGAAAAAATCGTAAACATCACAATTTGATCAAAGGATTATTTTAAAAATGATTGTTTTATATTTGGCTATTCCCCTAGGAATATTCATACTTTGGTTTTTGTCAAAAGAGTATGAGTTACCTTCGGGGATGGAAGAGACGGGGATAACCCGTGAAGTCTTGAAGATTTCTCTTTTTATTTTCAACAAACTCTTTAAAAACAGGATGTCTTTTGCCGGAGAAAAGGTACGCGGATACCTAAAGACGCTTAACGATAAGAGAGATATAGAAAGGGTTGAAACGGAATACTACATAAGAAAGATAAGCATAGTGATCCTAATGGCGCTTGCCGGAAGCTTTTTATCGATTCTTATGTATGTAAGCCAGGGCTCTTCGGAGAAGCTCATAGAAGGAAAAGAACTCCAAAGAAACGAAGACGGTGACGGCGAATATACTGCGCACTTGATCGCAAGCGATGAATCCGGAAATGAGCTCGGAAGATATGACGTTTCTGTAAAAGAGAGGGTTTATACAAAAGAGGAAACAGATGCACTATTTGAAAGTGCTTCTAAGGAAATGGAACGAGTGATCCTTTTGGATAATGAATCGCTTGATAGGGTGGAATCGGATCTTAAGCTTCCGGAAAAACTTGATGGCTATCCGTTTAGTATTTCGTGGAGCGTGGACAATTACGAACTGGTCCACTACGACGGAAGATTGGAAAAGGATCTGATCTCAAAGGAAGGGGAAATCGTATCGCTCACTGCGAAATATAAGTATGGCGATTACGATTATTCGCAGGTGTTGCATGCAAATCTTGTAGCAAGACAGCTGTCTGCGAGCGAGCAGGTATATGAAAGTTTACGAAAGCTGATTAAGCAAAATGATGAACAGACAATAAATGAGGGAAGTTTTGAACTTCCAAAAGACATTCAGGGAAAGCATGTGAGCTGGAGTGAACATGTAGAAGACAACAGTTTGATGATACTTATCATTACGCTTATCGGCGGCGCTGCGTCGTATGTACTTAGAGACAAGGAGCTGAAAAGAGGGATCGAAAACCGGTCGATGCAAATGCTTAGTGATTATCCGCAGCTGGTTTCAAGATTGGCACTGTATCTTGGTGCAGGCATGACAATGAGGAATATTTTCGAAAGACTTGGGATTAATTATGCGAAAAAGCGAGAGAGAGGAGCGCCTTCCAGATACGTATATGAAGAAATATTGCGAACAGTAAGAGAAATGGGAGCGGGGGTACCGGAGGCAATCGCGTATGAGAACTTTGGGCTTCGCTGCCAGAACAGGGAATATACAAGATTAAGCGCGCTTTTATCCCAGAATCTTAGGAAGGGAAACAGTGAGATGCTGAAAATTCTTCAAGAGGAATCAAAAAAGGCTTTTGAGGAGAGAATGGACAGAGTCAGAAAACTTGGAGAAGAAGCCGGAACACGACTTCTTTTGCCCATGATCATGATGCTTGTGATTGTAATGGTCATTATTATGATCCCTGCATATCTGTCATTTTAAAGACTATTAAAAAGAAAGAAGGAAAAAGAATGAATAAATTAGCTGAAAAAACAAGAAATCTCGGAAGAGGAATCAAAAACGCCGTGAAAGGATTTTGGAACGATGAATCGGGAATGGGAACCGTAGAAGTTATTCTTATCATTGTTGTTCTTATCGGACTTGTAATTGTATTTAAACAGCAGATTGCCGGAATTGTTGAAGATGTATTTAAGTCAATCAAAGAAGATACACATATCATCACAGGTTAAAGGATACTCAACGGTATTCTTATCGCTGTCAATAACAATCATCTTGTCACTTATCTTGGCGCTCTACCAGGGCGCCAGGATAGGTGCGGTGAAGATGAAGACCGAATGTGTGGCGGATGTTTCCATGAATTCGATTCTGGCAGAGTACAACAGGGAATTGTTCGACAGATTTTCATTACTGATGGTCGAGACGTCATACGGTAGCGGTAATCATTCAATAACGAATACCGAGGAACATTTAAAAAACTATGCTCAAAAGAACTTTTCGAGAAGTCTGGAAGGCAAGGTGAGAAATGCACAGACAATGACTTCGATTTATTGCAAAGATGCGAGAATAAGCGGAACATCCTACGCAACTGACAACGCAGGAGCGGTTCTTAACAGACAGATTCTCGCTTATATGAAAGCAGAACCTATAGAACATGCACTGTTTGAAGCACAGGAAAACAAAAGACAGCTTGAAGAAGCGGGATTTGATACAACCGATGTCGAGGAGATGGCAAGAGCTAACCAGGAGGAAATTGATTCCATAGAGCTTCCTACGATCATTAATGAGGATGGTGAAGAAGAGGAGGTCAGCCTTGCAAATCCGGCCGATGAAGTTAATTCGCAAAAAGGTGTGGGCGTTCTTAATCTGGCAGTAGGCGGAAGATATGAAATATCGGAGGCGTATGCCAATTTAAATGAATACAGTTCCCATAGATCCAAGAATAAAGGAACGGGCTTGAATGACAGATGCGAATTATCTGTCATGGATAAAATTCTCCTTGAACAATATTACTTTGAAAAGTGTGGAAGATACGGAAATGAGCTTGATGAATCTCTTTTAAAATATCAGCTTGAGTATCTTTGCTACGGGGAAAACTCTGATTGGAAAAATCTTGAAAAGATGGCAGAAACACTTCTTTTTTGGAGAGAGGCTTCTAATCTTGCGTATATTCTCACAAGCTCAAGCAAGGTCAGTGCCGCGGAAACTGCAGCCACAGCACTCACAGCGGTGTTGATGGTGTCTGAACTGGAGGAGCCTGTAAAGTATTCGATTCTCTTTGCCTGGTCTTTTGCAGAGAGTATTTCCGACATATCAATACTTTTGGGAGGCGGACGTGTTCCGTTGTTTAAAAGCGATGATACATGGCAGCTTGGATTCTGGGAAATGCTTGGATTTAGAAACAACCTGGGAAAAGGAGACTGTGGCTCAGGTCTTTATTATAAAGATTACTTAAGGATCAGATTGCTTATGACCGGTCATGAAGAAAAGACAAAAAGGCTTATGGACATAATTGAAATGGATATAAGACTTACGCCGGGAAACGATTCTTTTATGATAGACCATTGTTTGGATACGTTTTGCGGGGAAATAACCGTGGAGACATCATACGGATATGAAACCAAGATAGAAAGGATTTACGGATATGAAGAATAGTCCGGGAGCGGATAAAGGCACTTCTTTTAAGTTAGAAGCTTTTTACAAAAAAATAAAACGATCGTTTTTCCGGGCGACAGGAAGGAAAGAAGTGTCTCTAACCGCTTCCATGACTGTGGAGTCTTCGATCGCGTTGCCGCTTTTTATTTTCTTTTTTGCAAATATTCTGGTGATGTTCAATATCATCAAGGTGCAAACGGATCTTGAAGCTGCGCTTCATCAAGCTGGAAACAGGATATGTCTTATCTCATATGATGAGAAGGAGGCGGCACAGACCATTGTTAAAGATGCAGGAGCTATAGATTTTGCGACGGGTGTTGCTTCAATTTTTTATGCAAAAGAGCTTGTTCATGAGTATCTTGGCGAGGGGATAGATAAGAGCTGCGTTACAGACGGTTTCTCCGGAATGTCTTTTAGAAATTCCCGAATAATGGCCGGTAACGATATTGTGGATATCGTTGTAGATTACAAGGTCCATCCGCTTATTTCGCTGATAGGCTTCAAGGAGTTTCCTGTTGAAGGAAGATATTACGGACATGCGTGGACAGGCTACGACATAACCGGTGAAGGAGGAAGCGAACGGCCCGAAGAGGAGATGGTTTATGTCACTGAACACGGAGAGGTTTATCACAGAAATATAAATTGTAAACATCTTAAGTTGAATGTTCATACCATAAATTATGAGTCTGTCAAAAATGCCAGGAACGCAGACAGAGGAAAATATTATGCGTGCGAATATTGCGCAAAAAGAATCTCGGCGGGAAGCGTATTCATAACAGATTATGGAGACAGATATCACAGCAGCGTATCTTGTCCGGGACTTAAGAGAAAGATTTACACGATCCCTATCTCGGAAGTCGGTGGAAGGAGACCGTGTAGCAGCTGTGGGAGGTAAGAAATGGTTATTTATATATTGATGTTATTTGTTATGCTGGCGCTTTCTGTGCAGGACATAAAAAGAAAAGAGATTTCCGCAAAACTGTTGATAATAGGAATGATTATTTCGGTAATAGGAGCTTTGATCGGGGTTCTTATAGATAATATGAGCCTTTATGATATCGCGCTTTCTCTTTTACCGGGAGCTTTATTGCTTTTGTTATCTTTTGTGACTAGGCAGCAGATAGGTTACGGAGATGGGCTTGTTGCGCTGATCTTGGGACCTGCGCTTGGAATAGAAATATTGATTATAGGGTTGTTGATTGCATTTTTTGGAAGCGGAGTTTTTTCGATGATTCTTGTTTTCGTAAAAAAAGCTAAGAGAAAAAGCAGAATTCCTTTTGTGCCTTTTATAACTCTGGGAACGGCGGTGGCTTACTTTGCGAAAATTTAAAGGATATATGACACTTGAAGCTTCTTTGGTCGTTCCGATGATAATCTGTGTTTTTGCACTTTTAATCTATTTTTCCTACTACCTTTACGGAAGATGCATCTTATCACAGGATACTTATATTCTGGCTTTCAGGGCTTCAATTTCTTCTGAAGATGCCGTGAGTGTAGTCTCAGAGAAAGAGGAGAGAGTGCTTGGGAGGAAGTATTTCGGAGCAAATAAGCCTGTCATCAGTGTCAGCACAAACGGAAAAGAAGTAAGGGTTTCCGGAAAGACGACGGTAAGAAGCAGGGCAATGGGAAGCTATTTCTTAAAGCCCAAGAGCGGATGGGACTACGAAGCAGCGGGAAAAGCAAGAAAGCTGGAACAGATAGAGCATATCAGAATGGTTAAACGAGTAAAAGATATTGGAGAGAACCTACTAAACAGGAAGGATAAATCATAATGGAACATAGATATTACAGGGATTTAAAGCATAGCTATGCAATAGTAGATGTAAAAGAGGATGAGAATACTCCCGGATATAGATACCAACTTAAAGTTTTGGAAGGGAAACGAGTAAAAAAGCTTCTCCCTTGTAGTCTACGACAGATAAATGATGACAGTTTTTTGTATTACGACGTAACTTCCATGATGAGCTTGGAAGACAGATTTTCGGTTAAGAAAATGAATTATGAGCAGGTCAGAGCTCTTTTGACAGATATGAAAAATATGCTTGAGAGCATGTCGGAATTTCTGTTGGGAGAAGAGGGAATAATATTCGAGGTTGGTAGTGTATTTACCGGATTGTCATCGAATGAATTTGGATTTATGTTCTTTCCTTATTCGGATGAAAACCCCGGATTCGCTGAATTCTGCGAGGAATTGCTAGAGTATGTTGATTATGAAGATGACAGGGCTTCGACGCTCATCTATGAACTTTGTGAAAGAGCAAAAGAAGAAGGGGCGATGATTCTTTCAGTTATTGACGACGTACTAGGGATTGATTCGGAAACCGACAAAGGAGAAGATGTTGAAGAGGTTAAAGAAACATATGAAGAAGACGCCTTCGATTACACATATGAAGAACAGGAGGAAGTTCCGGAACCGGCTGTCCGCAGCAGAATGAAGATGAGTAAAGAAGTGCTTGGAGGAAAAACGCAGCTTCTTTTTTCCCTTCTTTTTGCGTGCGTGATAGGAGCGGTAACGTATATAAGAATGAATTACATCCTGTCGGAGGAGGAGAATCTTTTGTCCATGGGAGTCATGCTTGTGTCGGGAATTACAGGAGTTGTGGCTTTTATATCGGGAACAAGAGGGATAAGAAAAGCAAAGGAGGAGTACAGAAACGGAAAAAAGCACGAGAGCCGAGATGATTATGCTGATGATTACGATGATGAGGATTATGCATATGAAGACGTATACAGGAGCCCCATTAAGATAACATCTTCTTTTAAGACAGAGGATTCCATAGTAAAAAATGATGAGCGAGTAAGCAAGAATGGCGATGAGACGATGGTCCTTGAGTGCGATGAAGATGAGAATATGACTCTTTACAGCAGAAACCTTGATAAAACCGTAAGGATAAGCCTTGATAAGTTGCCGGTTGTCATAGGAAAAATGGAAGGCTGCGTGGATAAGATAATAAGCGATATGAGCGTTTCCAGGATACACTGTAAGTTCGTAAATGACGGGAAAAGGGTAGCTATTATGGATCTAGGTTCAACCAATGGTACCTTCAAAAACGGCGTCAGACTTTCTCCAAAGGAAAAGAATTATATAGAAGAAGGAGATGAGATAAAAATCGGAAGAGTATGTTTTGATTGCAGATAGATTCTATCATCACCGCATTATATGATATAATACCCTTAACCGGTTGGAGGGGTTCTCATGAAGATTAATATCTATTACGGCGGAAGAGGGATAATTGACGATCCCACTTTGTGCGTAATCTCACAGATCACTACAGTTTTAAATGAGCTTAATGTCAAGGTTCAGCAGTACAATCTATATGAGCAGAGAAACGGTATCACAGCGCTGCCCAACACTCTTAAAGATGCGGACGGTGTTATCCTTGCGTCAACAGTGGAGTGGTATGGTGTCGGCGGATATATGATGCAGTTTCTTGATGCATGCTGGCTTTACGGCGATAAGGATAAGATAAAGAGCATATACATGGCGCCTGTTGTAATGTCGACAACTCACGGAGAACGCGAGGGAATGATGAGTCTTTCGTCTGCGTGGGAGATGCTTGGCGGAATGGTATGTGACGGAATCTGCGGCTATATAGCTGATACGACAAGACTCGAGAACAGCTCTGAATACACCAAGGTGATCGAGAAGAAAACAGAGAACTTTTACAGGATGATAAACCAGAAGATTCCTGTTCTTCCCGCAAGCAATCAGGCTGTTATCAATAAAGTATCGATAGCAAAGAGCATGGATCTTACTCCGCAGGAATCAGAGCAACTCTCTGAGTACGCATCCGATGATAAGTTTGTTCGCAAGCAGAAAGAGGATCTTCAGGAGCTTGCAAGCATATTCCGAGATAAGATGGGAGATGATTCGACATCGGGAAGTTCTGATGAATATGTTAAGGTCCTTAAAAAGGCATTTACTCCCGTTGCGGGAATCAGCGCCAAGTTTAAAGTTGCATTCCTTGATAACGCCAAGCTTAAGCCGGTTGTCATTGATGTAGATAACAGCAAGTGTGACTTCAGGACAGGTGACGAAGGAGATTGTGATGTTGTAATAACATCCGATCAGAAGGTTTTTGAGGAGATCTTGGACGGAAGAATAACCTTCCAGAGAGCATTCATGGACGGAAGTGTTAAGATGAAAGGCGACTTCAAGCTTCTTAGAAGCATGGATCAGCTTTTTGCGCTTAAATCCGAGTGACACGGACAATATATTAGAAATAAGTGATCGGTAATTATGGAAGATACACAGAACAGAGATTTTAATAACGTCGATGATTTTTGGAACAAGCAGTCACAGATTTATAAGACTGCTTATGTCAGCATAGCGATTCTTGCACTTAATGTTTTGGTGTTTATAGCGTGCCTTGCTAATACCTCGATATATGATATAGGTATAATGGCAACTGATTGGATTCTTTCTCGCGGAGAATGGTATAGATTTATAACATCTATGTTTCTCCATGCGGATCTTAATCATCTTTTTTCCAATATGCTAATGCTTGTTTTGGCCGGAGGAATTGTTGAAAAGCACTCCGGACATCTGTATTATGGGATTATGTTCTTTGCATCAGGCATAGTAGGTAATGTTCTTAGCATGATGTATGAGATCGTAGGACACATAGTCAGATATTCACTTGGAGCAAGCGGCGGTACAATGGGCATTGTCGGATATCTTGCTTTTTGGATATTTGCCAATAAAAAAGGCATATTAAAAAACAGAAATCTTCTATTTAGAATAGTGTTTCTTACTATATTTATTATCGATTCCTGTTTTTTCCAGGAAGGAGCCAACACAGTCGCTCATCTTGGAGGTTTTATAACGGGATTTATCATGGGATACATTAATATAGTTATCATGAATAACAATAAAGATATGGAGGGATTGGCATAATGAGTGATTGCATTTTTTGCAAGATCGCAAACGGAGAGATTCCGAGTAATACAATATATGAGGATGATGATTTCAGAGTGATTCTTGATCTGGGTCCTGCGACTAAGGGACATGCGCTCGTTCTTCCCAAGAAGCACTATGCGGATCTTTTTGAGATTCCCGAAGAGACTGTGGCAGGAGCTGCCAAAGTTGCCAAGAAGGTTGCCGGAATCATGAAAGAGAAGCTTGGATGCGACGGACTTAACCTTGTTCAGAACAATGGAGAAACCGCAGGTCAGACCGTTATGCATTTCCATCTTCACATCATTCCCAGATATAAAGACGACGGACAGCATATTTTGTGGAAACCCACCAGTCCTTCTCCGGAAGAACTTGTTGAGATCAAGAATATTATTACCAATGCTTAATGGGAGTTTGTAATGCGCGAGATAGATGTTTCTGAAATAACCAAAGCTGTTAAGGGTATGTGCATCAGTGCCAATTACACTCTTTCAGATGATATGAAAAAGGCTCTGCTTTCAGCCAAAGACAAGGAGGAGTCAGAGCTTGGAAAACAGATTTTTGCCCAGCTGATGGAGAATCTGGAAATAGCGGAAAACGATGATATTCCGATCTGTCAGGATACAGGAATGGCAGTTTTCTTTTTCAAGATAGGACAGGATGTGCACTTCGTAGGCGGCGACCTTTCGGATGCCATAAACGAAGGCGTAAGACAGGGCTACACAGAAGGATATCTTAGAAAATCCGTTGTGGGAGACCCTCTTATAAGAAAGAACACAGGCGACAACACTCCTGCTGTTGTTCATTATGATATAGTTCCGGGAGACAAAGTGGTTATCACTTGCGCACCCAAGGGCTTTGGAAGCGAGAATATGAGCAAAGTATACATGCTTAAGCCTGCGGATGGAGAGGAAGGCGTCAAGAACGCAGTTGTACAGGCAGTCAAAGATGCAGGCCCCAACGCGTGTCCGCCTATGGTTGTCGGAGTCGGAGTCGGAGGAACGTTCGAGAAGTGCGCCGAGATGGCAAAAGAGGCGCTTACACGTTCTGTGGGCGAGCACTCTGATAAAGAGCATATTAAGGCGATGGAAGAGGAGATCCTTGATAGGATCAATAAGACCGGTATAGGTCCTGCGGGACTTGGCGGAAGGATGACGGCTCTTGCGGTCAACATCAACAGCTATGCGACACATATCGCGGGACTTCCCGTTGCGGTCAATATCTGTTGTCACGTAAACAGACATGTCACCGTTACCGTGTGATGCGTGTTATATCTTCCAAAAACGAAACATATTCTTATATGTAATAAGTACGATTATGTGAGAAGGACTAAAGATGAACAAAGAGATACAAGCGCCTATAGAATCGGCAGTAGCAAAAGAGCTTCGTGCGGGCGATATGGTATATATTACAGGAACTATTTACACGGCAAGAGATGCCGCGCACAAGAGAATGGATGAGGCGCTTTCAAATGGTGAAGAGCTTCCTATAGATATGAAGGGAAACCTCATATATTATATGGGACCGTCTCCGGCAAGAGAGGGTAGACCCATAGGATCTGCCGGCCCCACAACGGCAAGCAGAATGGACAAGTACGCACCCAGACTTCTTGATCTGGGACTTGGCGGAATGATCGGAAAAGGAAAAAGATCTAAGGAAGTAATAGATGCCATGGTTCGTAACGGTGCAGTTTACTTCGCTGCAATTGGAGGAGCAGGAGCACTTTTATCCAAGGCTATAACAGAGTCTGAAGTTGTTGCATACGATGACCTCGGGACAGAAGCAATTAGGAAACTTAAGGTAGAACGCTTCCCTGCGATTGTTGTAATTGATTCACAGGGTAACAACTTATATGAGACAGCCGATAAATTGTATAACAAAGAAAAACAATAAAAGAATTGACAAAGCCTGAGCGGCTTTGTATAATTACATTTGCGTCTTGGCTGTTTGGCCAAGAGAATTCAAACCATATTTGGTAGAGGGATTCAGGCATGGAGAAATACTCAAGTGGCTGAAGAGGCGCCCCTGCTAAGGGTGTAGACCGTTCACGCGGTGCGCGGGTTCAAATCCCGCTTTCTCCGTTTTAGCTCTCAAGGATTTATAACCTTGGGAGTTTTCTTATATAATAAGATAAGAGATAGATAATAAGTTTAAGGAGCCTAAGGGCTCCTTTTTTTATGTGGTATTTGCGTCGTAAGAGCGCAAAATAGTCCGATGATAATAGAATAAAAGCATTCGGGAAGGCATCGAAAGCGCTGAAATTGTAGTTGCAGACTGCTTTTAACACAATATATAGTGGCCAAAATAATTTTTGAAAAATTCTGAAAAAAGGTGTTGCATTCGGGTATTCCCTTTGCTATAATAACTTTTGCCCGCTCGAGAGAGGGGCCGAAAACCGCAGAACAGCGCGGGTTTCGAAAAAAGTTTTAAAAAAGTTCTTGACAGTGACAAGCTCCTGTGATATTCTAAATGAGTTGCGGCGCTAAGCTGCAAGAACACAAGTACCTTGACAAATAAACAGTAATGCAACCCTGAAAAATTCCAAGAGAATAATTCAGAACAAATTAGTAAATTAACGGACAGAACAAAAGC